>JAPOUS010000218.1:7288-10402 GCA_026708525.1 Cellvibrionales bacterium | reverse complement strand
GCAATTTGATAGCCTTGAAGACAAATTAGACGAAAAAGCCTTAGACAATAGCAAGCAGGCTGTTACCACCATCATTAATGTAGGCGTTGCCGTTGCAGAAGAAAATGACCCTATCTCACCCTTGCTCAATGGTATTGCGCAAGTGGGCTTTGAAGTCATTGGTGAATTAACCATCAGCGCAGACATTAACGCAACCTTAGTGCAATTAGAAAGTGCATGGGAGCAATTGGATGAGGCAACACTTCAATTAGCGCAAGTGACTTTGGTGATTAATCAGATGACTGCGATAACTAATGCCACGCATAAAACCATTGAAGCATTAAATGCGATTGTGAATGATTGGCAAACCATTGCTGACTGCATTAATGATACAACAACATGGTCATCAACGGGTGCTAATCAGTTAAAAGAATGGGCAGCACGTATGGCGCATGTGCAATTTTACGGACAAGTGTCGCAGACAGTGACACCCTCTTCCTAAGGCAATAAGAGGAAGTAAGTGATGCTTCCTCTTACTATTCATACGATGTTTAACTTCAATCAATCTTGTAAAAATCATTTCCAAACGCATTAAATCATTTTAAATGTAAATAAATTTTTTATGTGCACACACCTCATATAGTGCACTAAGTTAATTTAAATGAATTATAAAAAATAGTGATTCAAACGCCCTTTCTCATCTATTACTCAGACTAATAAAATCATTAATATAAAAAACTGGCACGGCTAATGCATTCCTTCAAATAATCGCATCGAACCCTATGATGCAAAATAAATTTTTTATTAACTGATTATGAAGGAATAAAAATGCGGCGATACTCTTCGATTATTAAAAAAATCATAGCGCCAATTGGTGTGACATTGTCACTCATGGGGACTGGCGCACAGGCTGAAGTTGGAGAGCCTGAAAAAGAAGATTTAAAGTTCGGATTCATCAAATTAACGGACATGGCACCTTTAGCCATTGCCTACGAAAATGGTTATTTCGAGGATGAGGGTTTATACGTCACATTAGAAGCACAAGCCAACTGGAAAGTCCTGTTAGATGGCGTTATTGACGGCCAGCTCGATGGCGCGCATATGCTTGCAGGTCAGCCTTTAGGTGCAACCATAGGTTTTGGAACACAAGCACATATTATTACCGCCTTCTCTATGGATTTAAACGGTAATGGTATTACGGTTTCCAATAAAATCTGGGAAGAAATGAAAAAGCATGTGCCACATAAAGATGGCAAGCCGGTTCACCCTATTAAAGCCGATGCATTAAAACCTGTGGTTGAAAAATATAAAGAAGCTGGCAAACCATTTAACATGGGTATGGTGTTTCCAGTATCCACGCATAACTATGAATTACGTTACTGGTTAGCTGCTGGTGGTATTCACCCTGGCTACTATGCCCCGAAAAAAGGCGATATCTCAGGTAATATACAGGCAGACGCTATTCTATCCGTTACCCCGCCTCCACAAATGCCTGCCACGATGGAAGCTGGAACCATCTATGGCTATTGTGTCGGTGAGCCTTGGAACCAACAAGCCGTATTTAAAGGTATTGGCGTTCCTGTCATTACCGATTACGAAATCTGGAAAAACAACCCAGAGAAAGTATTTGGGGTTTCAAAAGCTTGGGCTGATAAGTATCCAAACACCCATCTGCGTGTCGTAAAAGCCATGATCCGTGCAGCCAAATGGTTGGATGAAAACAACAATGCGAACCGCCCTGCGGCTGTAAAAATTCTCTCCAAGCCAAACTATGTGGGTGCGGATGCTGACGTTATTGCAAACTCAATGACAGGTACCTTTGAATATGAAAAAGGCGATAAACGTGAAGTGCCAGACTTCAATGTCTTCTTCCGTTACAACGCAACTTACCCTTACTATTCAGATGCTATCTGGTACTTAACGCAAATGCGTCGCTGGGGTCAAATCGCCGATCATAAGCCTGACAGCTGGTACATGGAGATTGCGAAAAAAGTCTATCGCCCTGACATCTATGCCGTTGCTGCAAAAGCGCTAATTAGCGAAGGCAAAATGAAAGCGGATGAGTTCCCTGATTTTGCTACTGAAACTGGCTTTAAACCTGAGCAAAAAGACTTTATTGATGGCATTAGCTTTGATGGTTCGAAGCCAAATGAATACATCAACAAATTCCCAATCGGCTTGAAAGAAGCTTCCAAAATCTAATCTTGAGCAAGAAGGACTTTTAAAAGCAAGGATGCTTTTAAAAAATTTAACAGAACGATTGACGTTAATTTCTATTTTTTGAGGACAGCGACATGTTAAGCATGCCACGATTTTTTGAACCCTACGCCAGATTGATAAGAGGAGAACAGCCTGACGTACAATTCAAAGCGATTTTGAACCAAATTGGATACCCTCTTTTGGGTATTTTGGCCTTTTTATTTTTGTGGTCGCAAGCTGCCTCAAATGTCACGACGTCTTTAGGTAAATTTCCTGACCCAACCAGTGTCTATGCTCAAGCACAGAATTTATGGTCTGAACACAAAGAAGCCAGAGTCAAAGAGCAAAAATTTTATGAGCGCCAAGAACAGCGCAATGCAAAGAAATTAGAAAAGAACCCAGACTATCAAGCAAAAATACGACCCTACACTGGTGCGCCAACCTTCATTGACCAAATTTTTACATCATTAATTACTGTAATGGCAGGCTTTTTACTCGCTGCAATCATTGCTATCCCTTTAGGTATATTGATTGGGTTAAACCAAGGATTAAACAGTGCGTTTAATCCTATTATACAAGTCTTTAAGCCTGTATCTCCTTTGGCTTGGCTACCCTTGGTAACTATGTTAGTCAGTGCTTTGTATGTCACTGATGATCCTATGTTTGCAAAATCCTTTTTAAACTCGATGATCACAGTGACGTTATGTTCACTCTGGCCAACCTTAATTAATACCGCCATTGGTGTCGCACGTGTCGAGCAAGACTTAGTGAATGTAAGCCGCGTCTTACGATTAAACAGCTTAGTGCATGTGCAAAAAATCGTATTGCCTTCTGCGCTACCTATGATTTTTACAGGACTTCGTTTATCACTGGGTGTTGCGTGGATGGTGTTGATTGCCGCCGAAATGCTGGCACAAAACCCAGGCCTAGGAAAAT
>JAPOUS010000218.1:0-7278 GCA_026708525.1 Cellvibrionales bacterium | reverse complement strand
GGATGAATTCCAAAACGGTAGCTCAAGCTCATTAAGTCGTATCATGGTAGCGGTTATCACTATTGGCTTTATTGGCCTGATTCTTGATAAGAGTATGTTAATGCTTCAAAACTTCTTTTCATGGGAAAAGAACACAAACGCAGTTTGATCGGCTTAATGGAGGAAACAGCATGAAACCTTTTTTAGAATTAACTCACGTAGGTATTGAGTTCCCTACCCCTAAAGGCCCATTTTGCGCACTCAAAGATGTGCAATTAAAAATTGATCAAGGCGAGTTTATCTCGTTGATTGGTCACTCAGGCTGCGGTAAATCCACCGTATTAAATATTGTGGCAGGTCTTTATCGAGCCACGCAAGGCGGCGTTGTTCTTAATGGCAAAGAAGTGACTGAGCCAGGCCCTGAACGTGCAGTGGTTTTTCAAAACCACTCGCTGTTGCCATGGTTAACAGCCTATGAAAATGTAGAACTTGCTGTTAAAACACAATTTAAAGGACAAATGAATAAAGCCGAAATGAAAGATTGGGTTGAGCATAACCTGACATTAGTGCACATGGATCACGCCATGCATAAACGCCCAGACGAAATCTCAGGCGGGATGAAACAGCGTGTGGGAATCGCTCGTGCACTGGCGATGAAGCCTGAGGTCTTATTAATGGATGAACCATTTGGTGCATTGGATGCCCTCACCCGTGCACATTTGCAAGACTCATTAATGGAAATCCAAGCAGATTTGAATAACACCGTCATTATGATTACTCACGATGTCGATGAAGCGGTTTTACTTTCTGACCGTATCGTTATGATGACCAATGGCCCATCCGCATCGATCGGTGAAATATTGGATGTTAATCTTGAGCGTCCCCGCAGTCGCTTAGCGCTAGCCGATGACCCACAATACAACCAATATCGTGCCGCTGTTTTACAATTCTTGTACGAAAAACAAAAGAAAGTTGAGCAGTTAAGCGATCATAAGAAAAAAATCGAAAAAGCCAAAGATAAGGTGGCTTAGTACAACTAGCGGAATTCACTTTCCGCTATCGATTAATGCAAGGTTAATTCAAATAATCTGGCATTAATGAACGGCAACATGATAAACATCTTCAGAATCTGAGTATAATTCACAGGTTCCTTTACCGTGTACATACACCACTGAGGCACTGGCTTTAGCTGCCATAATCGCGGATGCGATCAATCGCCCTTTGTCAGTATTCATATCAACGGCATAGCGACCGTGTGGCGACCCAAAGGATGCACAGGCTGGGCGCTCTTTTTGGCCGTCGACCATAAAAATAAAGCTATTATCTTGGGTGTTATGCACCCAGCAGCTGATAACTTTGCCCATACTAGTGCTCGCGCTAACGCCAAAATCTAGGGATGCTAATAACAATGCAAGTGTTAGGGTAGTTGATTTTTTCATCGCATTTTCTCCGATTATTTTTGTTAGGGAAGTAAAAAGTTAATTCGTCCAGATTTGTAATGATCGTATTTCAGGCCTTTTGCCTAAACAGTCCTTCGCCAATACCGCCATGACAAATTTATGCGCCATTTGTGCTGACATATAGGGTGGGAATGATAACCATAGCGACTTTTACGAACATCATTGGAATCTATTTTACGGTAACCCAAGTGGCAGTATGGAAATGATCAACGTAACTGAGCATATCGACCATTTTTAACTAACGCTTTCTATTGATCAATTATTCATACCAGTATTTTCGATACACCCAAGAGATTGCATTTTAAGCGCATTTTAAGGGGTCGGTTCGATTTAAAATTCGACCCCTTTTTGTTCCTTTTTGTTAGAAAATCGAGTTATACAGTATTTTTTATAGTGTTTATTAAAAGCTGTCCAAATAGCAGGGCTGGTGTTTTGTTTGGTCAATTCATCTAGCGCATTTGGCTTTATTACGTTATTTCCCTTTAGCTTATTATAGATTTCCAGTACAGCCTTTAAATACAGTTTTTTGAACATATCAAGCGTAACATCCCTGTTGATAAAGTTTTTATTCTTCACGGTATGATAAAGTTGAGTAATGTTATTACATCCCCAGTATTCCTTATTAGATTCTGCTTCTTCTATCGTTGCGAGCATATATTTTGCACGATCTACTTTGTGCAGATTGATAGTTATAGTTTCTAATCTCGGTACAGCACTTATTATTTCAGCTGAAAGAACTATAGCGGCAGCTATGACAAGAGTCATCCCTGTAGGGTCATTTCCAGCATCCCAGTCGACATGTTTAAAAAGCCCGCCGAGCAGTAAAGCATCACCCTTTCCTCCAGATCTTTTTTCCTCATTTTTTTCTATTTTCTTTAAGTAGTTCTTCAGTTCTTCTAATTTAGTGGTTTTAGTGTCACTTAAAGCTTTAGTATAGTTACATCCAAGGATGAAGATTAAACATACACAGAATAAAATTTTTTCTTTCAAAATATACTTACCTAAATATATAAAGCTACGCCTTAGACATAAAAAAGAAAGTTTCGTTTGCACTTTAGGACGTACCTACTTAAGTTAATTGAAAGGCAGTGTTCTTCAACATGCAAAGCTAACGCGAGAAGATCTCGAAACAACCTTATTTGGCGACAAGTCTTTAAGTGGGAGGTCAGATTGTTAGGCGCGAAAGAGATTGAACGATAAGGAGATAAAAAGTCCGTTAAAGGTGTAGAGATTTACTGCCCGAATGAGACATAGCTTTATGTGTTACTCATAAAGTAAAGTCAGTCAGCATAAGCCCTAGCCCACTCCTCCTCGGTCATTTCTTTCAGCACGTTACCCTTATATCAATAACAGAACATATCGATCTTTCTTAAAATAGATATTGGATTGTTAATCATCTAAAATAGACTTACCTGCTCCAGTATTTTCGATACACCCAAGAGATAATACTGGTAAGAATAATCGCATACACAATTCGCCCAAAAAACACCGAATGAAAATCTGCGCCCATTAATATCACAAGCAAGGTGTCTTCGATTAAGCTATGCAGCATATTTAATAAGATAATAGCGACAAACATATCTTCTTTTTTTATGACGCCTTTTTTTGATTCGGCAATTAGCAACCCTCCTCCATAAGTCAGCCCCAGAGTAATCCCAATAATGGTCACATTGGTTGCACTTTTGGCCATGCCTAACAGCCTTAATGCGGGAGAAAGAAGCAAGCCTATCAGTTTTTCTATTTTTAAAATTTTCAATAATTTTAAAATAAATACCAACGCAACGATGACAGAAAAAATCAATCCCAAGCCTTTCAGTTGGAGCAAGGCCCACCCATACAAGCTCGCATCTTGCTGTTGCATATTGACAGCCAAGCAACAAGCTTCTTGCCCAAAGCCTGTATAGCGATAGATGGATGATAAAATAAATCCAAAAAGAAAACTCGCAACCAGCCGTTGAGGTATGCTCACAAACCAAGGGCAACCCGCTGCACGTCCAATCGCCCCCTCGACGGGTAATGCATGCGAAATCAACATCATACCGCCAAGAATCGAGATCTGACTCACCGTAAAGTGCCCGTCCATGCTGGAGATGACCATAATCCCTGCATAAATATTGATTAATAAGGTTGAGGCATAAACTAGGCTTAATTCTGCTGGCAAACTGACCCAGTTCATCACAGGTGCCATGACCTGACTTAAATAATCGACAGCACCGAGTGCTTGAAGTATTTTGATGATAATCAGCGCAGGGATCATGATCTTAAAGAGCCTCCAGGTACACGACAGGCTTTCTTTAATCAGTTGAGAAAAAAAATTCAGCACCGAATTCATTGCGGTTAAGCACCCTCAGATAGGAAGATTGCGAATTGCGCTCTTTAGATGCTTGAGATGACCGTTGGTTCGGTGAAGAGAAGAAACTTATGATCTTAAGCGGAGAGATAACCCATGGCCGACTCCAAGCCGCCAATGGTAAGTGGGTACATCTGCTTATCAACTAACTTTTGGCAAATATCAATAGATTGTGTCCACCCCCATTCCTTTTCTGGAAGTGGATTTAGCCAAACAACTTTATCGAAGTGATTGGTCAGTTGTTCAAACCAGTAAACGCCAGATTGTTCGTTCCAATGCTCAACACTGCCACCGGGTTGGAGAATTTCATAAGGTGACATAGAGGCATCTCCAACAAAAATCACCTTATAGTCTTTACTAAATTTTTGGATGACATCTAACAGGTCAGTGCGCTCACTGCTTCGTCGGTAGCTATTTTTCCATACATTTTCATAAATAAAATTATGAAAATAATAATACTCCATATGTTTAAATTCAGAACGCGCTGCGCTAAATAGTTGCTCGCACAAACGAATGAAGGGATCCATCGACCCGCCGATATCAAAAAACAACAAAACTTTGACCGCATTGTGGCGTTCAGGGCGCATTTTTACATCTAAAAAACCTGCATTGTTGGCTGTTGAACGAATGGTATCCGGTAAATCTAACTCTTCGGTTAAGCCGGTTCTAGCAAATTTTCGAAGGCGTTTTAAGGCCATCGCGATATTACGTGTACCGACCTGCACACTGTCGTCCAAATCTTTGAATTCACGCTGATCCCAGACCTTAACGGCTTTTTTATTTTGGCCATTAGGGCCTACACGAATACCTTCTGGGTGATAACCTTGCTGACCAAAAGGCGATGTGCCGCCTGTGCCAATCCATTTGTTTCCGCCTTCATGTTTTTCTTTTTGCTCTGCAAGGCGCTCTTTGAATTTTTTAATGAGCTCTTCAAGGCTGCCTAAGGATTGAATTTGTGCTTTTTCGGCTTCAGATAGCTGTTTTTCGAAGGTTTTACGCATCCATTCGTCAGGAATTAACGCCTCAAGCAATCCCTCAAGATCTTCGATATCATTAAAAAAACGCCCAAAGGCTTGATCGAATTTATCGAAGAATTTTTCGTCTTTGACTAAGATCGCACGACTTAACTGATAAAAGCCATCCAGGTCAGCAAAAACCAACTCTTTGGATAATGCATTTAACAGATCCAAAAATTCCCGAATAGTGACAGGAACGCCTGCCTCTTTAAGCCCAAAAAAGAAATTAACCAGCATGCTTAAGCCTTTTTAGCTCAGAAATAATATTATCGTTGAGTTCTACGGTGCATAAAAGCCAACCGTTCAAGCAATTGCACATCCTGCTCGTTTTTCATCAATGCGCCATAAAGAGGCGGTATAGCATTTTTGTTATCACGATCTTTTAGAATTTCATCAGGAATGTCATCCGACATTAACAATTTAAGCCAATCAATAAGTTCAGAGGTGGAAGGTTTCTTTTTAAGCCCTGGTATATCACGCACCTCAAAAAACACATCTAAGGCATCTTGAACCAAGTCTTTTTTGATGCTTGGATAATGCACATCAATAATTGCCTGCATGGTTTCGCGGTCAGGGAATTTGATGTAATGGAAAAAGCAACGACGCAAGAAGGCATCAGGCAGCTCTTTTTCGTTGTTACTGGTGATAATAACGATTGGGCGATGTTTGGCTTTAATAACCTCATCGGTTTCGTAGACATGAAATTCCATCTTGTCGATCTCAACCAATAAATCATTAGGGAACTCAATATCTGCCTTATCGATTTCATCAATGAGAAGAACGACTTGCTCATCGGCAGTAAAGGCTTCCCACAGCTTGCCTTTATTGATGTAATTACCAATATTTTTGACCTTTTCATCGCCCAATTGTGAATCCCTTAAGCGTGAAACGGCATCGTATTCATACAACCCTTGCTGTGCTTTAGTGGTAGATTTGATATGCCACTGGATCAAACGCTTGCCGAGTCCTTTAGCCAGTTCTTCAGCCAGTAAGGTTTTACCGGTTCCGGGCTCGCCTTTAATCAGTAAGGGTTTTTGCAAAGTGACAGCGGCATTGACGGCCATCTGTAGATCATCGGTCGCTACGTATTGGTCTGTACCAGTAAAACTCATGGTTGCCTCTTTTTATTGTTTTATCTTTTAGTTTTGTTTTATGCCGCAGTTTCACTAGGGATAAGACTTGCCTCGGGGATACCGCTATGAAATCGAAATAATGGATCAGGGCTTAAAATAGCGTCTTTTTCAATCTGTCTAAAATGCTCAACCCGATCGCTTATATCCGTCTTTGCGTAGGTTTGTGCTAGATTCAAATAATCTTCAAAGTGCCTAGCTTCTGATTGCAGCAGCGAAGTATAAAATTTAGCCAGCGCTTCATCAAGCAATTCGCTGGCAAGCTTAGGCGCTAAACGATAAAAACGCTCACAGGATCTTGCCTCGATAAAAGCACCCACAATCATGGCGTCGACGAATTTGTCAGGTTCATTTTTTCTCATATCGGCTTGTAAAATACCTGCATAACGGCTGGGTTTGTGAGCCTTATACTCAATGCCTCGATTTTTGAGCACTTTCAGTACGCGCTCAAAATGAATCAACTCCTCGCGTGCAAGCTTGGACATTTTGATTAATAAATCTGTCTTCTCTGGGTATCGATTGATCATTGTCAAAGCATTACGTGCTGCGCACTGCTCTAAATAACAGTGATTAATCAATAAGGTAGGAATGTTTTGTAAGGCTATATCTAGCCAGGAATCCGGCGTTTCGCAGCCTAAAAAATCCAAAACGGGTTGGCAGTCAATCAAAATACACTCATTACGATTTTTAAAAGTGACAATTTACTCGATCCTTGCCCTCTTCTCAATTAACAGGCACTAAAAATTAACTTGAATGAAAAAAACAATGCTCATAATGCGCAACAGATAAGGCATAAAAAGCTTCGTCAATTTCCTCACAAATAGCTTTGAGCGATCGGTCTTTTTTACTGGGGTTGATGGAAAAGCCGAAGTTTTCTGGCGTCGTCATCGTGCTTGCACCTGCTTTTAGCAGCGCAAAGATCTGACAGTAATGATCCCGATGCATTGAAAAGCGAATGGCATAGGCATGGAGCGTTTCCGTAATAAGATCAGGATCCTCGATAGTGCAATAATTTTGTACAATCGTTGACAGCAATCTTCCTAAGCGCAGTTCGATCACAAGCTTTTCTGCCATATCATATCCATTCCAATCGACAACTTCATGCGCAAAGCGTTTGCACCCTCGGCAAACATTGCCACCAAGCGCAGTTGAACAGACGCCAATACAAGGGGTGGTAACTCGGAGTATTTCTTTATTGTTCAATGGCGATCAAATCTATGGCTACATTCACGATGAAGTGAATTATAGCTGTAAAAAAACGTTGTAAAAAAACTTTATTTTTCGCGGTTAAAAATTGAACAGCCACTGCTATTAGTGTTTATAGCAAAAATCGCGTATAATGC
>JAPOUS010000076.1 GCA_026708525.1 Cellvibrionales bacterium | reverse complement strand
GAAACTCATGTGGCCTCTTAAGGGTAAAATCTTCACTCATACGAGTAAGGTTAGGATTATATGCAGGGTCATGGTTGATGATGTCAGGCCACTTATTCTGTAATCGATCTTTCTCTTGTTGAAAGCGATGGATATCTGCCGGTGCCGACTCCTCACCACGCGTTTTCGATTCGTGGTGTATCAATTCAGCAAAGGGGGTGAATACATTGTCAAACCCTGCCCGCTTTACTTTCAAACAAAAATCGACATCATTATAAGCAACAGCAAAATTCGAATCAAAACCGCCGACTAACTCGAAAATTTCGCGTCTTACCATTAAGCAAGCGCCAGTCACTGCACTTATATTTTGTCTTAAATTCAATCGGTTAAAATAGCCTGATGAATGGTTCGCTAAACCTCGATGTGAGTGAGCAGCATATCCACCCAACCCCATAATAACGCCAGCATGCTGAATCGTTCGATCCGGGTAAAGCAGCTTGGCGCCAACACATCCGATGTTTGGCCGCACAACCTGTGATAACATTTCATCTAACCAACCTCTTGAGAGTGCTTCGATGTCATTATTTAAAAACAATAAGACATGACCTGTTGACTCACTAACCCCTTGGTTATTTAAGTTTGAATAATTAAAGGGGTTGTCATCACGAATAATGACGACATTCTTTTGTAACTTGAGCTTCTCAAAATAATTTAAGGTCTCAGGGAGACTTGAGCCATTATCGAGGATAATCAACTCAATATTTCTGCCTTGGGTTGTCGAAAAAAGCGTCTCTATACACGGCTGCAAAACATCCAAACCATCACGTGTAGGGATAATGACACTGAGTTTAATCGATTCATCCACAGGCCAATTAACCTGATAAAAATTGGGCTTATCTGTAGTGCTCACCGAAAGATCTAAGGATATTGATGAAACATGCTCTTTAAGTGCTAACAGCCCTGCTTGATCTGTATACGGTTTGGCACTTGCATCTAGGGCAGTTGAGCTTTCAACCATTCGCCAATGATAAAGTATTTTAGGTATGTGAAATATATTTTCAGGATCAACGACTTTAGAAGCTCGCAATATCAAATCATAATCTTGAGCACCTTCAAAACCTTCTCTAAACCCTCCCAAGCTAGTGAGTAGCGATTGCTTATAACAGCATAAATGGGTTACATAATTGTGGCCCAACAACAAGTCTGCATTCCAATCAGGTTTAAAATGGGGGGTGATTCGCTCACCAGAATCACTCATTAAATCTTCATCGCTGTAGATAATTTGAGCATTGGGGTTATTCTCAATAACATGCGCTACTTCATTCAATGCATTCAGAGATAATTGATCATCATGATCTAAGAAAATAAAAAAATCTCCCGTAGCATGCCCAATACCTGTATTGGTCGCAACACTAATGTGCCCGTTTCGAATACGAGTAATTAACTTAATACGCGAGTCACTTGCAGCATGCTTGTTAAGAGAATCAATTGTCAAAGCTTTCGAAGAAGCATCGTCCACCAAAATCAATTCAAAATTTGTGTAAGTTTGATTGATGACAGAATAAATACAAGCGTCCAACCACTCAGGCCTAGAATTAAAAATGGGAACAATAATTGAGAACTTCATAAATTTTTTAGGAAGCTCTGGCAACCAAAGCGAGGGTTCTTGTTCCCTTATCCAACCAGCATATGAAGGTTCTTCTTTAGGCTTAAATAACTTGTCATATTCTTTATAAAGGGTCTCTATATCATGGTAACCCGAACTATTTTCTAGCCCTAATTTCTTTTTTATGCGCGATAAAGCAAATTTTTTGGTTAACTTGGTTAGCTTGATATCTAAAATTTCAGGAGACAGGTTGGCACTGGATAATTCGAATCGCAATGATCTAACAGGTTTTTCAAAATAGCAAACTTTCTTAGATATATTTTTAGACAGATCTATTTCACATACACAGAGCTCGCCCCCGCCTTCTCCAACATCGCTATATAATATTAAATTTAATACAGGTGCAGACTTATCATTACTCCGTATAATCTCCAACATATAATAATCCCTTAAGTATAAAATAAAAGGGATTTTCTTCTTCATCTGATAAATTTTGTCATTTTCATAAGATACACCACCAATGCGCCCGGCCTTAACATCAAAAGTAAACTTAAATTGGAATACAATCCACCCAAAGAGAATGTTTAATAATTTATAAAAATTATTTGAAAAATGTGAAATTGAATTTTTCATTTAATGGCCGATATTAACTTCTATTAGACGGCACTTTCTGTGTTTTTTAAAGCCATTTCAGAAATCAGCGAATCTAATTTTGGGTATGTAAACGCCCATCGACATTTTGTTAAAAGTATTTCATGATACTCTTGAAATACATCAAATTTTTCTAAACGAAATAAAGCCCTAAAGAAATATAAAAACAACAAACCCACCTCATCTCTTTCTTGATCCTGATAATTAATCACATCATAATTTTCTATAAAATATGAAATTAATTCATCATAACTACCATATTTCTCAAGCAATTTTAGAGCATTCTTTAAAGCAGGCAGTGAAATTGTAGAAGAAATAGAAAGCTTATAATTACCCAAGCTCGGCAAATCATCATCAAGATCTCTATGTAAATCTCCTAACGCCATCCTAATCAAATATACCTGTCGTTCAGGAAGAGTATGAATCACATCTTTCACAACACTGTAAACAGCTTTTAAATCTAACGAAGGGGAAAATGAGTATATCTCATTAAAAATTGTAGTGATCAATTTTGAATTTCTAACAATATCATTTTCATCACGATGTAATGATACAGAACGACCAAAAACTAAATTTATTAAAGATTGTACTAATTTATTAGAGTTTACCAAATGAATTGCAATATTATGAGGCATATTAGTATACACAACCAACTTAGAATTGATTAGGTCACTATAAAAAATGTAGCTTTGTAAATCATGCCAAGAATGATCCCCATACAATATTATTTTTTTTACTGAAGAATTAAATATCTTTGGTGTTAATTTGTAAGCTTCATTAACTAGGTTTTCTCTGTTATCCAAATCATATAAAGCTGGGGTAAAGTCTGGATGCCTAGGCCCCATTGCAAAAATATTCTGTGCATTAAGGTAAGTACCGTAAAGTAATGCACCCCACCCACCCTGAGACACGCCAAAAGTATAGGTTTGACAATTTTCATCAATCAACTGTTCGATTAAACGAATGGTGTCTAAAGCATCATCAAACCCATCACCTAAATTAGGTATACCCAAATGATAATAAAGCTCAAAAGTAGTATTTAAAAACAATATGTTTTCAGAAAACTCAGATAGCTGTTTATAGAAATGGAAACTTTTTTTGGGAGCACTCCCCCCACTAAAAACAATTAGTAATTTTTTACTACCTTGGTTTGGTCTAAAAAGAGCATAATCTCCTAGAGCAATTTCTTCTTCATCTTTAATCGCTAAGATATAAGTTTTAATCAAACTCAACTTATTCGAATAAGTTAATTGAGAATTATCAGAAATCAAACAATCAGAAATCAATTGCCTAATTTCTTCACCATCTCGCAACTCAAGGTTTTCTTTACATCCATTAGAATTTTGCATCATTAGTTTATCTAGCACATCTGATATGAAGGACATCGTAATCTACCTATGAAACAGTAAAAATATATTTCATATGAGCAAGAAAATTTATAAGGTCACTTTAAGAGCCAAGAAACAGCGCCCCTCACTTCTAGACAAAACTTACTCCTTTACACTTATATCAAACCATTTTACTTAATGAATCAATTACTTTTCTGCTTTCAACATCTAGTTTCATATTGCTAGAATTTAAAATATCAAAAATATTTTTGCTTCTGTTATCAAACAGACAAGCCATATTCTTTGCTGCATCTTGGATAGATGGCTCCGCCCAAATAGTCCCTGCAGGATATGCGCCAAAACGCTTTTTAGTTTTTACCAATTCGTAATCGACTAAATAGCTGTTTTCTGTAGTCATAAAATCTACATTTCCCGAATAATTTGTGGCGATAACCGGTATATCCATCATCAAGGCTTCAGCCATCGTCAGCCCGAAGCCTTCCGATCGATGCAAGGAGATATAGCAATCTAAACAACTCATTAACGCCAAGGTATCTTTGCGGTTAAATGTCTTTTCTACCCATATAACATTCACATCTTTAGCATAAGATTTAAGGCGCGAAAAATGATATTCGCCGGGCTTTGGCGTATTTACTTTTAATACCAAAGCCACGTCTTTTCTATTACCGAAAGCAGTTCGAAACGCATCAATGACTGCCTTTGGATTTTTTCTTTCACTGATACTTTTTTGATCAAAGAAATAGCCAAATAAAAATGATTTTGTCGGCAGCTCAAATGCTTTGCGAGATACCTTTTTAGGCGGTAAATCAGCTTGATTAATAACATGCGGTTCGATTTTGACTTTTTTATTGATAGTTGTCTCAATCGCTTTTGCAGAGTATTGGCTGGCTGACCAGATCTCATCATAATAGTCGGCATTTTTTGCCCATTTAGCAGGCAATACTTCCGTTTCCCAGACCCAATAGCCAATTTTACTGGTTAATTGTAATTCTTTGGGAAGCAGGGATTGAACTGCGGGAGTTGCATCTGCATTGGCGATGACAATACTTTGCTTTGCCAGAGGACTTGGTAGCCCAAAAACAAAGCCATTCTCAGGTATCTCAATATATTCATTCTCACCAATATACACTTCCGGCAGTGTATAGCCGACAAAAATATCATTGGAGGATTCAATGATTTGCTGCATGGATCTTGCTGATTGCCCCATACCTGTAGAAGCGCTAAAATAGCCTGCAACATTGATCTTTTTCTGATCAAAATTAATGCTATTTAATGCCTCAGTAATTTTATCGCGCAAGTTATATTTCGAAACTATGTTGTCTATTTGTCGATGCGTTAGTAACTCTTTTATTTGTGCAACATCGAGGCCTTCAATAGATAGATTCTTTGTTAACTCGGCATGCTGGCTGGCAGTTGCCACTAATTGATCAACTAACGACCAATCATGATCATGGATTAACCAATGTGCAATTTCCTCCTCATGATAGGGAAGGCCATGCACAAACAAGCTGTTGGTCACATTATCAATATTGAAGATGGAAGGTATTCCACCTACCAAATTTCTTATGACACTATTATAAGTAAGGCTGAATTTCTGAAGTGTTGCACCATTAACTTTTGCCCATGCATAAAATAGGTGTATTTCATCTTCACTAATGTTGTTTAATGTCTTTAATTCATCTAGCAACCAGCCATAAAATTTATCGATTCCTTCATGTGTCTGAATATTATGGAATACTTTTTGAAGGTCCGCTCGACCTGCATAGAGGCTCAATATTTTATAAACGCCGGTTTTAGCTGCAATTAATCGATCAACATCAGCTTGCTCAACAGCATCATATTCTGCAATAGCTGAAGAGGAAAACCATTCTGTCGCTGTTTTATCTAAACGTTCATAGTTTTGAAAAGCGCCCGGGTATACTGCTTGAACGTCTTCTCGCTCGTAATAAATATCAATCAACAGTTTAACCGCGTTATCTTTCGTTAAATACTGGCCGTATGATGCTAATAACTGATGTAGTTCAAGCTCCTCAATACCATTATGATTCAGCCAGGCTAAAAAGCCTTCATCATGTTTATCATGTGTAGCGTTAGGGAATACATTCGCAACATCGGGTCTAATAGTTAGAATAGCTGTCACTATAGGCGCTACATCAGCACCAAATACAGCACGAGAAGGCGTCATTAAGAATTTGCAGAACCCTTCAAGATCATCCGCAATTGAAGGAAAGGGAATATTATCTTGTAAGCATTGTCGAATTACCCGATGAATTGCATCGTTTAATTTCACCTCATTAGGTAAGTAACTATAGGCAAAAGACCATTTCTTTGTCGCGACAATATCAGCTGTAAACAACTTTGATGCATATTCACCATACAGTTTTTCAACAACAGGCAGATCTTCGAATTGATGGCGTGATTGATGCTTAGAGAGTACTTCTGGTTTGCGAGGGTCGTAGCCACTAAAATGGAAAAATCGTAAGTGGTCATTTTCAACATAATACTGATTATCTTTGTACTCCAGCTCCCTTTCATGCAAGTTCCAATAAGCAACATTATAAGCCGGATTATGAATGATTTTCGTTGATTCAAAATAACCTGGTACGAGATCTATCCATTTTTGATCAGTGAAAAGCCCACGCGGAATGTCAACCACACAGTTTAAGTACAGCCTTTCACACCACCAATCAAGGAGTTTTCGCCCATCTGCATTATTCTTAAGTCCAATGAAACCCAAGTTGTAAGTGCCACTTTGCAAAATATTTAATTCAGTTGGAGAAGCATCATCATCAAAAGGCTCTCGCATATGCGGTGTTAAGGTTACCGAGTGATCATCAAGCCCACCCCAAACTTCTAATAACTCATCACACACCATAATATCAGGGTCAATATAGGCCAACTTTTTAAGTCCCGGCACAGTATCCATAAGCCACCTTAAAGCAAAAGGCTTTACAGCGGTATTTAACTCTAAAATATTATATTGATAAGGAAAAACCTCTAGATTAGGGAGATCAACATCCGTCATTTCATATAATTCGAATGTCTCTTCCTCTGGATTAAGCATTCCGTCGTTTTTATCGACTAAAACAACGAAAAACTTTGCTCCAGGATGGTGCTGTAAAAAAGATTCTGACAAGACCCGCGCAAGAGAAATATAATTTTTTGATACAATAGTAAGTGCTGCAACGCCGTCGTATTTATTTTCCATAGTAAAACCCACTATTCAATTTATTCTCTTCCGTACTTATCTTCAAATCGAATGATATCATCTTCCCCAAGATAACTACCTGACTGAACCTCAATGAGTTCTAAGGGAATTTTTCCTGGGTTTTCTAAGCAATGAGTCTCTCCTATTGGAATATATACAGACTCATTCTCACTCAATAAAAGGTTATTTTCGCCTACAGTTACTTTTGCTGATCCACTAACTACTATCCAATGTTCAGCTCTATGATGATGCATTTGCAAAGATAATTTTGCTCCAGGATTAACACAAATACGCTTAACCTGATAACGCTCACCTTGGTCGATTGAATCATAACTGCCCCAAGGTCTTAGAACTTGCCTATGATGCTGGGTAAGATGTGGTGCATCTTTCTTGAGATGATTAACCACAGTTTTTATTTCTTGAACGCTATCTTTATGGCTTATAAGTAACGCATCATGAGTATCAATGACAACAAGATCACTCACCCCGATAACAGCGGTAAATTTATCTTGACTATACACATAATTTGATTGGCCATTAATATTCATTACATCACCAAAAAACACATTGTTTTCAGTATCTTTTGAGTTTGCATCCCACAGACTACTCCATGACCCTAAGTCACTCCAATGGGTATCAAGCTCCACAGTAATAGCATTATTGGTTTTCTCCATAATGGCATAATCAATAGAATCTTCTGGACAAAATTTAAAGCTTTTCTTTTCCGGCCTTATGAAGCCCATATCTAGGGTAAAGTCGCGCATCGAACTTTCTATGGATTGTGCAATTGGCAGCGAATGTGTTTTAAGCTCATCAAGAAAAGTATTGACGCCTAATAAAAATATCCCGCTATTCCATTGATAATCTCCGGAATCTATATATTCCTTTGCTTTTTCACTCGTTGGCTTCTCTACAAATTCATCGACAACATAAACCTCGCCCTCATCCATGCAGCGGCCTTTTTTTATATATCCATAACCTGTATGTGGAGAATCTGGCGTTACACCAAAGGTTACCAAATGATTTTTAGAAGCAAATATATTCGCATTATTAACTGCATTAAGAAGCGCTTCAACATCCGGAATATAATGATCTGCAGAAAGAATCAGCATTGTGGCATCCTTACCATCCTGTTTAAGATATTCCGCAGCCAATGCAATTGCTGGTGCTGTATTTTTCCCTGAAGGTTCAAGCAGGATACGGCTATCCTCAATCCCTAATAGTCTTAGTTGCTCTGAAACGATAAATCGATGCTGATCATTTGAAACGATTAGCAAAGGCTCATCCGAAATGGCTTTCGCTCGGAGGCAAGCTTGTTGAAAAAGTGTATTTTCTCCAAATAAAGGTAAAAATTGTTTGGGGTAACTTTTTCGACTTAACGGCCAAAGACGGGTTCCACTGCCCCCAGCTAAAATAACAGGAACTATTGGCAGCATGTAACATCCTTTTTCAATAGAAGCTTCCACCATTGATCATTCTCTAAATACCAATCAACAGTTTTTTTAATACCCGTCTCAAAACTTTCTTTTGGCTGATAACCCAACTCAGTTTCTGATTTTTTAGGATCAATCGCATAGCGCCTATCATGCCCTGCTCTATCTTCAACAAAAGTTATCAAGCTTTCTGATTGCGCATTGGTTGCTGCAATCGCCTCTGGGTATTTATCTTGCAAACTTCTATCGTTTTTGAAAGCATCATCCATTAACGAGCAAATCAATTTAACAATATCGATATTTGCCCATTCGTTAATGCCGCCAATGTTGTAACACTCACCTAAGCGGCCGCTTTGAATCACTTTTTCGATACCTCTGGCATGATCATCCACATATAGCCAGTCTCGAATCTGCTGACCATCGCCATAAATTGGTAAAGGCTTATTAAATAAAATATTGGTGATAACTAATGGAATGAGTTTTTCGGGAAAATGATAAGGCCCATAATTATTTGAGCAATTGCTAGTGGTGACATTAAGGCCATAGGTATGATGATAAGACCTCACCAAATGATCGGATGCTGCCTTACTCGCAGAGTAAGGCGAATTCGGCTCGTATTGTTTATCTTCGGCAAAGGCAGGATCCGTTGGGCTTAATGTGCCATAGACTTCATCGGTTGAGACATGGTGAAAGCGATGAGGCAATACCTCTTCTGGCTCATCTATCCAACACTTTTTAGCCGCTTTTAGTAATGAGTGCGTACCGACGATGTTTGTCTCAATAAAGGCATCTGGGCCTGTGATTGAACGATCCACATGTGATTCCGCCGCGAAATGCACAATAGTATCAACGGCATATTGTTTGAGCGTTTTTTCAACGAGCGCCGTATCGCAAATATCCCCTTGGATAAACGCAACATTTGGCTGATCTAACAAGTCATTGATGCTGGCTAAATTTCCCGCATAGGTTAAGGCATCATAAATAACCAAGGTATGCTCAGGATGGGCTGAATGCCAGTAACGTACAAAGTTACTGCCAATAAAACCAGCACCGCCTGTCACCAAAAGGCTTTTGGGGTGATATGTTGCACTCATATTATTATTGAAGCGTTATTGTTATTTTAAAAAGTGTTAATTGCGTTACAAAAAAGACATTCTAAGGATGCTAATAAAAAGTGCAACGGGTTATTAGTAATTTAATGGATTTAGAATCAATTGGAAGAGGTATTTAGTCAAGTTGTTGCGTAGCGATCAGTTTTTAATGCGTTCCAGCGAGCAATCCTGCAACACTAAGATCTTCATCCAGATCCGACCAATGGATGCCCTCACCATTACCTAGCAGCTCCCAATTCTCTCGCTCATCTTGAGATGCATTATTTAAGAGGGGGAACCAATGAAGTGGAACACGAATAGTGCGGCCATCGACCAAATCTACCACGAATGAGTCCTGTGTAAACGAAATAGTTTGCGCCTGAGGCTGCAAATCAACCGCTAAAGTAATCATTCCAAGCTCTCTGAAAAGTTAATCTATATTCATTTACCAGTGCTTTTATTTTCCGAAGCTCAACAGTTGAATATCCATTTAAACTTGCCAAGGAGACTGGGTTTAGCCAAAACTTCGCAAGTTTTCTTTCTCGCTGTTATGAATATGAGCTGGTTCATTTAGCTCATTACTATAAAAGAAAAAATCGGTGAACGCCTATCCTTAGCACCGTTGGTATATTTTTATCCTAATCAATGACTATCTATGAATCAAATGACTGATTTGAAAGTTTCATCTTCAGATTGATGGCTAGAAAAATACAAATCCGTCATCAGATCACTTGATCCTTTATATAGCACTTGCCTATTTGCCTTCATCATTTGATCAAAGCCCTCTATCCAATCAGATAGCCCATCACCTCTTACAATAACGCCCGCATTAAATTGCTGGATACGCTCAACCTCACTGCAACGATGTGAATACAACCCCACCGCGCCCTGCCTGTGAATATCCAGTAACTTAGTGTGCGATCGCCCACGATTAAAGGTGGTATCAAACAAGGGAACTAGGCCAATATCCATGGTTCGAGACAAAATATGTGCTTGATAATTCGCCCACGACATTGGATGCAGAATCGAAACCCGTGGGTATTCACGCATCTTTTTATTTAATTCATGATTGCCGATAAACTCAAAGTGGATATTGTCGTATTGATGCTGAATTTCTGCCACCAAGCGAACCATAAACTCCCATTCCACTTTATGGCTACTGCCCCCATGGTAAAAACAACGTATTGGCAGCTTTGGCTCAACATTTAATTGAACGGGAGCCAATAC
>JAPOUS010000157.1 GCA_026708525.1 Cellvibrionales bacterium | reverse complement strand
ATTGATTTTTACTTATTAAAATAAAAAAATCATATGAAACGATTCTTAAGCTTTACCGTCGTTGCGCTCATTGCCTTAAGTGCAGGTATCGGCGGGTTTTATTTGCACCAAAACAATCAAACCGCGCAATTTCTCAAAGCCGGCGTTTTTATCATTGAAAACTCACGGCCGCTGAAGACATTTAAATTAAACAGCCACGATGGCAAGCCTTTTACTAAAGAGTCGTTTACAGGCCATTGGCATTTGGTCTTTTTTGGTTTTACCCACTGCCCTGATATTTGCCCAACCACCCTAGCTACCTTAAAACAAACGTGGAATAAACTGCCCCCTAACATTCAAAAAGAGATTAAAATCACTTTGGTCAGTGTTGATCCAGCCAGAGACACGGTCGAAAAAATGAAACAATACGTCGGTTTTTTTGGTAAAGATATTATTGGTGTAACAGGTGATTTCATGGAATTAACCGAGCTCACCACAAGCCTCAGCGTGCCCTTTAAAAAAATCATGCTTGAAGGAGGTAATTATACTGTGGATCACTCAGCCTATATTTATCTGATAGGCCCTGATGGCCACTTTCGTGCATTTATCAAGCCACCCTTTCATATTGAATCGCTCAGTACTACGTTACCTAAACTCATCAACCATATACAAAACACTTAATCAACTACCTGTTAACGCAAAAATAATTGAGGTGATCAAACAAACGGCAATAAGAATGAGCGATGAGCATTTGCCAAATCTTAGCAACATAAAACCAACCGAGGCAATCAATATCTTTGCATTAGCGGCTACTCGCTGCCATCAGGGTAAAGCGGCTGAAATTAACAGAAAACCCGGTAAAAATATAAACAACCTAGGGAACCTCTGATTAAGTCCAAATGATATCAGCCGGATTCCAACCTGCTTTATAGCTAGGAAGACGTTGAAGTTAATGCTTACTGCCTTAACAAGAAGCATGACGCAGCTAGAAAGTAGATTGGCCGCGACCTTCAGGGCTTCCTAGTTAAGATAAGATCTTGAAATAATGCTGTAGATCGACGGGCTGGCCTCTATCTCTTTTATGATCGTCATGATGACTACTTTTCTTTCTATAAAAAGTCTCTAATATTTTGTCCGGTACATGGACTGAACAAAACCATTTGAAAAAGTTTGGGTGCTAATATGCTCCAGTCGAATTTGTTCATCCACGTTGGCAAAAAGCGGAATCCCATCGCCCAATAACAAAGGCACTCTTGTCAGTGTCAAATCCGTAATGCGCTGCATATTAAGAAACGCTTGAATCGTTTTTCCTCCATCAACATAGATGCGTTTAATGCCTTCATCCTCTAATTGATCTAGCAACAAATCCAGTTCCCCGCTGTATATTTTGAGCTTATCTTTGACTAAATCAGGGGGAGTTTTTAGGGTATTACTCAAGACAATGACACGCTTGCCTTCATAAACCCATTCGCCAAATGATACTACTTGATCTAGGGTTTTTCGGCCCATAATCATGCAATCACAGCTATCAAGAAAGCGCTCAAACCCCAAATCTTCATCAGGTGCTGCTTCTTCTTGCGCCATCAACCAGTCAACACTGCCCTCTTTTGTGGCAATAAAACCATCAACACTCGTACCAATGTAGACTGATAAATCCATCGACCCACCTCTTTACAAAGTCTCTAGCACTCTGATGCTGTGCATTGACGTACTAAGTATGAGTCAATTAGTTGGAATAAATTCCTTGATGGCACCAAGAAAACTACTCTGTACCTTCATCCACTTCAGCCACCGCTACTTGAGCAAATAACGCTGAAATACGTTTATTATGATAAATAAGGTTCGGTGTTTGTTTGAATGCCTCATGCAGACCGCTAGTAAAATTATCCAATAATAACGATTTCAAGCAGGCGTACACGACCAAATCCAATTTTGAAAGATATAACCCACCAAACCATCGGCGCTCACCTAATAGTTGACTCAAGTAAGCCATGGTTTTCTTCGCTTCAGTTAATTGGCGCTTATAGGCAACCTCTGATGCCATACGGTGGCTTAATCGCTGATCAATAGATTTTTGAATTTTTTTTATTTTTAATGCAACTAAAGGTGGTGGCGTATCTTTACTTAATAACGATTTAATGACCGAAACATTTGCCTCATCTAACCAAAACACGTGGTCTAAACAATCGACAAACGCGCTCAATAATAACTGCTCATATGCAAAGTGCGTTGCCTTCATGCTTTCATCAAGATGCCCATCAAAGTCAAACTCGAGCTTCTCTTCGAAATAATTAATGATAAACCCAGTCTCTGTCAGATTAATATGATTCTCTCGAAAATAAGGAAATTGTGCTTTCGCTGAAAAATCATTCGAATGGTAGGTCTGGAAGGAAAGTTGGCTTGCGTTTAAAAAAGATTCAAGATAAACAGAGTGAGGATCGAAGGGCAATCCAGATTTTGGCGTGAAAACATACAGGTCAATCATCCACTTCCCTCAAATTTTCTGTTTTATTTTTCTGTTTGTTTTTTGCTTGCGTTTTGTGGTGTTGGCTAACGTGTCCGTTACTGATTTATGGGGTTAATGTCTTAACCTCAATTATGCATTCATATCCGGAATGAGCTGACTTTCGATCTTGGATATGGTGTCTTTTAACGCTAATTTTCGTTTCTTTAACCGCTGAATTTCAAGACTATTCACATAGGCTTGATTCGTCAACTGATTGACTTGCTCATCCAGCGCCCTGTGCTGCAATCGAAGTTCTTTTAGCTTTTCACGCAGTGCATCAAGCTGGGTAATATTCATAAGTAGGCGTCCCATAACACTAGCAGGTCATTAGAAACCAGACCGCTGCGCCTAAATCTACCATATTAATCGATATTCGGGAAAAGGTTCTGAACAATTTTCTAAAGTTTAAGCCTTAGCATCTGACGGCTTAAACGATAATGCCAAACGACTGACAAGCACCCCAATCTCAAATAACAACCACATAGGTACTGCCATCATGGCCTGCGAAATGGGGTCAGGTGGCGTCAGCAACATACCAACAATAAAACAACCTACAATGACATAAGGCCGTTTTTTACTGATTTGCTGAATATCCATTGCTCCAGTTAATGTGAGCACCAAGGTAAGCACAGGGACTTGAAAGGCAAAACCAAAGGCAAAAAACAGCTTCATCACTGTATTAAAAAACTGATTAATATCGGGTGTATAAGCGACGCCCTCAGGGCTTTGCAGGCTAAAAAAGGCAAAAATGACCGGGAATACAACAAAATACGCAAAGGCAATGCCTGCATAAAACAAGATGAGGCTTGAGAAAAACAACGGTAAAATCCAGCGTTTTTCATGGCGATAAAGCGCCGGTGCTAAAAACCCCCAAACTTCCATCAACACATAGGGAATAGCAATAAAAAAGGCACAAACCACCGTTAATTTAAAAGGCGTTAAAAAGGGTGATGCCACTTCTGTTGCAATCATTTGACTGCCTTCGGGTAACACTTGCAACAACGGTGCTGCAAACCAATGATAAATATCATTCGCAAAACCCAGCAGCGCGCCCGCTAACACCACAAGCACAACAACCACGCGCAACAATCGGCGGCGTAGTTCCAATAAATGCATGACTAATGGTTCAGTGGTGGCTTGGGTCATGGAAAATTAAGATGGGGGCTGTTTATCGTTGGCTTTGGTCGAGTTTGATGTATTCATATCCGCATCAAAGGGATCATTCAGTTCTTTTTCATAAGCTTTGAGATTCGCCATGATCTCTTCGTTATAGAGCTCTCGTCTTATTTCATCAGCACCAACACCACGCTCAACTTCATTGCGAATGTTACGGTATTGCCGTTTAGCTCTACCTACAAACAACGCTACCGTTCGGATCACCTCGGGTAAGCGCTCAGGGCCAAACACCAAGAGAATGAGTACGAAAACAATGAGAACTTCAGCAAAGCCAATATCAAACATTACGAATATTCATCAAACCAATATACATCAAAAGCAGAGGTTCAATGCTATTTTGATTCGACTTTGGTTTCGAGTGATTCGGAGGCCGCTTTTTCGTCTGTTTTATCAGCGTCATCCGCTACCGATTTTTTAAAGCCTTTAATAGCTGACCCAAGATCCGTGCCGAGACTTTTTAATCGCTTTGACCCAAACAGAATCAAGACGATCAGTAAGATAATGACGAGTTCTTTAATGCCAAATCCCATAATTCTGCCTTTTATTGTTATATGACTGCTGATATGTCGTTACAGTATCATCCAGTGACCGTTATTGTATTACGTTGATCGATTGGCTTTTTCTTCAAGCCCCGATAAGTCAAACCGCCTCTGCAATTCACTGAGAACGGATTCATGTGATTCTCCTAGATGACTCAATAAAACCAAGGAATGAAACCACAAATCTGCCATTTCGTAGATGAAATCTTGATTACTGCCAGACAACTTAGCATCTTTTGCAGCAATGACCACCTCAGTTGCTTCTTCACCCACCTTTTTTAAAATATGATCCAAACCCTTATGGTGAAGTTGAGCGACATAAGAACTGTCTTTATCGGCTTGCTTTCGCGCCTCTAATACGGCTTCAAGCTGCGTTAACACATTGCTCATCATTCATCTCACTTATGATTTATACATTTCGGCAGGATCTTTAAGGACTGGTGTTGTGGCTTGCCACTGACCACTCTCAAGCGCAAAATAAAAACAGCTTCTTCGGCCCGTATGGCAAGCGACACCGCCGATTTGATCGACTTTAAGCAATAGGGTATCCCCATCACAATCCAAAAGCAGACTATGGACTTTTTGCTGATTCCCCGAGGTTTCGCCTTTTTTCCAAAGCGATTGCCTTGAACGTGACCAATACACTGCAAACCCCGTATCTACCGTCAAGGCTAAGGATTCTGCATTCATCCATGCCATCATCAAGACATCACCCGTTTGCGCATCCTGCGCAATAACAGGTAACAATCCGTCTTCCGTCCACTTAATTTGATCGAGCCAGTCAGCCATTTGTATTGCCCAAAAATGCTGCATTTTACCCTTTACGGCAAAGGATTGGAATTAGGCAATTATTCTTACCCCAAGAATCTCTATACGTCGTTATCCCCACTCAGATCACGTATTAAAAAAAAACCTTTTATTTCGGTTAGCTCATCACAACCTATAAAAACGCCTTAATCGAGCCAAGCTTGCATGCCGTAATAACAAAAAACACGCAACGAGAGAAAAATAATGAAACTGACATTATCCATTTTATTCATGCTATTCAGCTTAAGTTTTTTAACTGGCTGTAATGATGACGACAACGATTCACCCAATGTGACAACTGAAAAAAACATCATTGAAACAGCCGAAGCCGCCGGATCATTTTCCATTTTGTTAACCGCCTTGGAAACTGCTGACCTAACAGACACCTTGGAAGCCGATGGTACCTATACCGTTTTTGCTCCAACCGATGCAGCTTTTGAACGCTATCTTTCAGAAAACAACCTAACGGCTGATGCGCTTCTTGCATCCGACCAACTAAGCGACATACTAACCTACCATGTGTTATCCACTGAGGTTGACTCAACTGCCGCCATTTCCGTTGCAACCAGCGCTGACAATGTTGTTGATGCCCTTAATGGATCACCTTTCGCATTAAGTACCGTTGATAACAAGCTATACATTAACCAAGCTATGGTCAGTACGCCTGACGTGATGGCAAGCAATGGTGTGATCCATGTGATTGATCAGGTACTGATTCCTGCAACCGATTCAACTTTATCGGACACTACAAAAACCATTGCTGAGTTAGTCATTGAACTAGCCTCAAGTGATCCAGCTGAATTTTCAATTTTACTGCAAGCTGTTCAGACCGCAGGTTTAGCGGGTGCACTTTCAGATACCAATGAAACCTATACGGTTTTTGCACCGACTGATGCAGCTTTCACCGCACTACTTAATGAGCTTGGCATCACAGCCTCTGATCTTCTTAGCAGCCCTGATCTTGCCAGCATACTTACTCAGCATGTGATTGCGGGTGCTGAAATTGATCAGATCGCCGCCTACGCTGCCAATGGCAAAACCGTACAAACCTTGAATAATGACAGCGCATTGTCCGTGATGATTATGGATGGCAAATTAACGATAGAAGATAGCGCAGTGGTGATTGCCAATGTCAAAACAGCCAATGGCATTATTCATGTTATTGATACTGTGATTGATACTGTGGATTAATTACTGTGCGTTCCCACGCTTAGGCGTGGGAATGAGAAAGACGCTTTCCTCTATAAAGGCACAAAAGGCTTTAAAAAGATACGAATCACGTTAAGAATTAACAACACCGCCAAAGGCGATAAATCAATGCCGCCAAGATCTGGCATTAATTTGCGAATCGGTGCCACTGGTGGCTCAACCAATTGATGTAACAGATAAGCGGCCGGATGCCCCTGCGCTGAAGGAATCCAGCTCATAATGGCTGATACAATAATACCCACAAGATAAATTCCGGTAATCGCATAAAGCGTACCTGCCAGGCTCCAGATAGCTAGCTGAGAAATCGACAACTGCGACTGATAAACCAGTAACGCAATTAATGCGATCATTACTCCGTACAAAAACACCGCTAAAACTAATGAAGCAATATCCTGTTGTTTAACCGGGCGTATCACTTGGCGTAATGGCTTAAGTAACGGGTTAGTGGCTTTAACGACAAATTGGCTCAATGGGTTGTAAAAATCCGCTTTGGCCAGCTGTAGCAAAAATCGCAGCAACACAACATAGATATACAACATAAAGACATTTTCGAGTAAAAACCGTATCGCAAGATCCATTGATGACATTTACCGCTCCATCTCTTTGGCTAATTCCTGACTACGTTCACTACAAGCCAGCATGGCATCACTGACCATTTTTTCCAGCCCGTTTTCATTAAATACCTTAAGGGCCGCCGCGGTGGTTCCACCTTTAGATGTTACCCCTTCACGCAATTCGGTGGGTGTTTTATCCGAGCGACTTGCCATTATTGCAGCACCTAAGGCAGTTTGAATGGTCAATTGCATAGACGTTGATTCATCTAAACCTTGCTCCCGGCCAGCCGTTGCCATTGCCTCGATAAAGCGAAAAAAATAAGCAGGCCCACTACCCGAAACAGCGGTAACTGCATGAATCAAGGCTTCATCATCAACCCATACCGTTATTCCTACCGCTTGCAACAGGCGTTCGGCTAATTGCTTATCATCATTATTCACAGCCTTGTTCGCAAATAACCCACTCGCACCCACTTGTAACATCGCAGGCGTATTTGGCATACAGCGTACAATTTTTACTCCTGTTGGCAAATGTTTGGCCAAGCTAGCCTCAGTGACACCGGCGGCAACCGAAATTAATAACGGCTGCTTATCAGCAACTGCTTCCGAGATTTCATCACACACGGCTAATAACTGATCCGGTTTTACAGCAAAAAACACAACATCCGATTGCTGCACCACCTCAATATTGTTCAATGTCGTTTGAATACCAAAGGTTGATTTTAGCTTATTTAACGTGGCTTCCGTTCGCGCAGAACCTAGGATGTTTGATGCTGGAATATCGGATTTCAGCAACCCCCCCATAATCGCTTGCGCCATATTGCCTGATCCAATAAATCCGATCGTAGGTTGATTCATGACTGCCTCTTCTCTAGCCATCTTTACTCACTGTTATTACTAACTATCTTCTCTCGCCAAAAATTTGTGTACCAATACGTACAAAAGTTGCACCATATTCTATCGCCAACTCAAAATCCTGGCTCATCCCCATCGATAAAGTTTTAGCGCTGGGAAAACGTGTTTGCAACTCATCCAACAACTGCTGCATTTTAGCAAAATCCTGCCGTAATGCCGACTCTCCTTGATTAGCCTTAGGGATGATCATCAACCCCTCAAAGCGTAACCTTGGGCTTGCAGAAATCTGCTCCGCTAAGGCATTAAGTGCATTCTCTGTCACCCCAGCCTTTTGTTTTTCACCCGCTAAATTGACTTGAATCAGGCATTTTAATGGCGCAAGCTGATCTGGCCTTTGCTCATTTAACCGCTGGATAACCTTAGCGCGATCCACCGTATGCACCCAATCAAAGTTGGTTGCGATTTGCCGTGTTTTGTTCGACTGAATAGGGCCAATATAGTGCCATTCAATATCGGCTGGCAAACGCGGTATTTTTTCGATGGCTTCACTCAGATAATTCTCGCCAAACCGACGTAATCCGCAGTCATAAGCTGCCTGGATTGTATCAACCGACTGCGTTTTCGAGGCAGCAACAAGCGCAACCTCGTCCACATTTCTTTGTGTGTTTTTTGCGGCCTTAAACATTCTATCAACGAGATCATTGATATTGGCAGTCAAATCAGGCATAGATAGGCAATCTTTTTACAAATCATTTTTTAAAATCAATAACAATAAGCGAGCAGCATGGATATTACAGAACTCTTAGCCTTCAGTGCAAAAGAAAATGCCTCCGACCTGCATCTCTCCGCAGGCTTACCTCCCATGATTCGTGTCGATGGCGATATTAAACGCATCAATCTGCCGCCAATGGATCATAAAGAAGTCCATGCGCTTGTTTATGAAATTATGAACGATAAGCAACGAAAAGATTATGAAGAATTTTTAGAAACCGACTTTTCGTTTGAAGTCCCAGGCGTTGCCCGTTTTCGTGTTAACGCTTTTAACCAGCAACGCGGAGCGGGCGCGGTATTTCGTACCATTCCTTCAAAAGTATTAACCCTGCAAGATTTGGGCATGGGCAATATTTTTAAAGATATTTCAGAAACACCGCGTGGACTGGTTCTCGTTACAGGCCCTACAGGCTCAGGTAAGAGTACCTCACTGGCTGCGATGATTAATCACATCAATGAAAATAAATACCAACATGTACTCACCATCGAAGATCCTATCGAATTTGTCCACACCAGTAAAAAATGCCTGATCAACCAACGAGAAGTCCATAAAGATACCCACGGTTTTTCCGCCGCCCTTCGATCGGCTCTGCGTGAAGACCCTGATGTCATATTAGTTGGTGAGATGCGTGACCTTGAAACCATCAAGCTGGCCCTAGAAGCCGCCGAAACCGGTCACGTTGTTTTCGGCACACTGCACACCCAATCGGCAGCCAAAACCATTGACCGTATTATTGATGTATTCCCAGCCGCTGAAAAAGACATGGTGCGCTCCATGCTCTCCGAATCTTTACGTGCTGTTATTTCACAAACCTTGATGAAAAAAATTGGTGGTGGTCGAGTCGCTGCTCACGAAATTATGATCGGAACCCCTGCGATTCGTAACCTGATTCGTGAAGATAAAGTCGCACAAATGTATTCTGCCATTCAAACCGGTGCCAATGCAGGTATGCAAACACTGGATCAATCCTTGATGGATTTGGTTGGCAGGCGTGCCATCACCAAAGAAACTGCACGCGAAAAAGCCAAGATACCGGATAATTTCCGTTAATTTTTTTATATACCTATCCCGCTTTAGTGGGATTCACTCATTTCTTAACCCCTAATAAAAGAGCCCTGCATGGAAATCGATCGCTTATTAAAGCTTATGGTAGATAAAAAAGCCTCGGATATGTTTATTACCGCAGGTGTGGCCCCAAGCATTAAAATTCACGGCAAAATATTACCTATCACCAAAGAAAAGCTAACGCCTGAGCAAACACGCGAAACCGTATTAAGCGTGATGACCGATAGCCAAAAAAAGGATTTTAGCCGCGACAAAGAGCTTAACTTCGCCATCAGCGCTAGAGGCGTTGGGCGATTCCGTGTGAGTGCATTTTATCAACGCAACTTAGTCAGCATGGTCATCCGCCGGATTGAAACCAACATCCCCGAAATGGATACGCTGCGCTTACCTCCCGTGCTTAGAGACATTGCCATGACAAAACGCGGCCTGGTGATTTTTGTCGGCGGCACAGGTACAGGTAAATCCACCTCGCTTGCCTCCATGATTGGCTTTAGGAACAAAAACAGCCACGGGCATATCATTACCATCGAAGACCCGATTGAATTTATTCATAACCACCAAGGCTGCATCGTGACACAACGTGAAGTAGGCATTGATACCGACTCCTTCGACATTGCCCTTAAAAACACCTTACGGCAGGCTCCGGATGTCATTTTAATCGGCGAGGTTAGAAGTCGAGACACCATGGAGCATGCGATCGCCTTTGCTGAAACTGGGCATTTATGTTTATGTACGCTGCATGCGAACAATGCGAACCAGGCATTAGACCGTATTATGAACTTCTTCCCATCTGAAATGCATGATCAATTGTGGATGGATTTATCCTTAAACTTAAAAGCCATTGTTGCTCAACAATTAATCCGCACACCCGATGGTCAAGGTCGCCGTGCTGCGGTTGAAGTCTTGCTGAACACGCCGCTTGCCGCTGATTTAATCCGCAAAGGTGAAGTGGCAGAACTTAAAAACTTGATGACAAAATCGAACGAACTCGGCATGCAGACCTTTGATCAGGCACTATTCAAACTCTTTAAAGAAGATCAAATCACCTATGATGATGCCATGACAGCTGCTGACTCAGCCAATGATCTGCGTTT
>JAPOUS010000072.1 GCA_026708525.1 Cellvibrionales bacterium | reverse complement strand
GGCCCAAATATAAGGAAACGATGATTTTGATGGGCTTAAATCCACGCCAAATCGTGCCCAGAAGTTGACGCCCAAGTTAATATCTTCAATGCTGTTGATTAAATAAATATTTTGCATTTTGGTGTAATGATCAGACAGAAATGAGTATTGAATCCAAGGGTAGCTGTATTCTCTGTTTTCTGGGATGCCGGGGCCTGGGGCAATATCAAAATCATTTTTGTCTGAGGTAAATCCAAAGCGAAAGCGTTCACGATACGTTGTGCTTTCATTCACTTTGGCAACACCCAACCAAAACGAAGAATATCGAATATTATGTTTGTAGCGGGTGACTTCATCATTGTTTTTTCGAAGGGTGGTCATGCGTGATTCATTATTAAAATCAATGGCGAATGCCCATCGCGTATTCTTTGATGCGAAGGGACTTTCAATATCTAGCGTGTGCTTGTAGCCATCATTATTGTTACTGATGCTCCAAGCAGTATTTAACATGTAGCCAATTTTTACTGGGGTTTGCATACCCACGACATAGCCCGATCTATCAGCGTTTGAAAAATAATTCAGATTGGATGCGATCCCCAGCCCTAAAATGTTTTCTTCACTGAATCCGGCGCTCCAAGTATTGCTTCCACCTTTTCGTCCAAATGAGAGATTGGGTTGGAGTGACCAATTATCCCAAGTTTCTACTTTAAGGGTATCTTTACCATTGGGGTTGGTTTCTTTGGTGACTTTTGCATCGCGGATATAAGGCAAGCGTCGGTAGTAGCGTTCCACCTCATAAGGATCAAGTGCTGATCGACACTGCCTGAAAGCATCCATCGCACGATCTAAGGTGGATTCTCGTGTTGTCATATGTAAATCATTGGCAACCCCTAAGGCCCAAAAATAATTGGGTTCATCTTTTGAAAAAACATTATGAGGGACGAACAGGGTTTGAATCGGTTCACAGGTTGATTCTGAAGCATTCTCGGTAAGATTTTTTGCTTGCACGGTTTTGCTGGATTCAGTGTTCACTGAACCGGCGATTTCCTTGCTTGAGGCAATAGTTACCAGAGGTAAGCCTGCAAAAATGAGAGTGAACCAATAAAGGCGGATCAAAGCTGCGCTCTTTTATTATTATTATTGGTTTTAAGTATGGTTGAGCCTGGGCCAGGCAGAATAAATTTAGCTTACAGTCCAGTCATAGATACTTTGAGTGATTCATGATTAATGATGAGTAATTGCTTGTTTTATTGGAGATTTTCTTTGAGTGAGCAATCTTAAGATTTTGTGTCTATAGTGAATGGTTAATCCTCCAACACCTTAATCGTCATTAATAATGCTTTTGACTATCCGGTTTAATTTTGTTTTTTTTCTGGCGCTTCTCAGCATATGTCAACCTACGGTTTTGGCCAGTCATTGGCAAACAATCAAAAATAAAAAGCGTATTAAGGTCATCACGTTACAGCCGCTTTATACTCCTTTACCAAGGGCAGAAAACAAATACGATCATGAACGCCGCGCTGTACTGGATTTTGCAAAAGCGCATAGGCTTCGCGTTAAATGGATGAGAGCGAATAGTTTTCAGGATGCCACACAAAAAATCGCGACGGGAGAAGCAGATATTCTTATAGGTAGCGGGCGAGGCTTTATCGCTCGCGAGCCTCAGGCAAACGCAAATAATGACAAGCACGTTGCGTTAACCTTGCCTTTGTATTTAAGTAATGATTACCTTGTTGCACATAAACGCGTTAATCTGGCCTGGCTTTCTGGTCTTTCCAATAAAGTGGTTGCTATTAAAGATTCACCGCATCAACACTACCTTGCCAGTTTGCTGGCGTCTCAATATCCCGGAATGCGTCAAGTCGTTCTGCCTGAGCCGCTCGAGGGCGATTTGCTTTATCGTCAATTAAAAAACCGTTTTGATTTTATTATTTTATCAGGCGATAACATTCGAAATGATCTTCAATATCGCAACGATATTCAAAAATACCTGCCGGTCAGCGAGGATCAATCGATGGTGTGGGCGGTTAATTCTCAGCATACGGCGTTATTAAACCAGTTAAATCTTTTTATCTTGGCACAACAAAATAACATTAAAGGCAAACCCATTTTTCGCGTTGGCATGCTCAATGCCTATTCTGGTCTGTATTTATATCAAGGGGAGAAAAAAGGGTTTCATGCGGAGTTAGTGCAGCAGTTTTTTTCAAAGCATCAGATGCCGTTTGAGTATGTTTTTGCTGATTCCGCAGATGAATTAACAATCTGGTTGCAAGAAGGAAAGATTGACATGGCTGCTCATTATTTTACCGAGCTTGATGCAAAAGACTTCAATATTTTGGCAACTGAAGCCTTCATTGAACTGCCCTCTGTGCTTCTTGTCCATAATCCAGATCAAAATAACCTTGCTCTAAGCGAACTCGATGGGCGGTTTTTATCGATTCCCTGGGACTTTAATGATGTTGAGAGTTTGGCACAGCTCAAAGAGGTGCAGCCATCGCTGAAATTACTCAAGATAAAACAACGACTTGGTTACCGTGAATTAGTGGATAGAGTCAATCATGGCATTTATGATATGACGATTGTACCTGGGTTTGTTGCGGATAGAAGCAATTTATCTGCTGGGAAAAAAACCAGTCGTTTGGCGTTAAATCAAATAAAATCGTATCGATGGTTGTTAAGTAAAAAACAGGCAGATATGCTTCCATTATTGTCGGCATTTTTCGAAAGCAAGGCTGGCCCAAAAGTCTACCAAAAATATTATCACCCTTCGGCAATGCTTAAGCACTCGTCGAATGCCTCGATGGATGAAGCGGTATTTTTAGAAAAAATGCAGCAGGGCACTTATACCCCTTATGATGACCTTATTCGTCAATTATCTAAAAAACATTCGGTTAATTGGCGACTTTTTATTGCCGCTATGTATGAAACCAGTGGTTTTGACTCCGCTTTTTATCGAGAAAATAACGGCATAGGATTAATGCAAGTCTCTCCATTTATCGCTGAACGATTAGGGTTTTATGAATTGAAACTGCCTGAAAATAATATTAAAGCAGCCGCAGCTTATTTGGGATGGATCGATCAGCAATTGGCGGTTTATGAAATTGCAACATCACAAAGACCATGGTTTGTATTAGCCGCTTTTCGTGTCGGTTTAAGTCATGTTAAAGACGCGATTCATTTAGCACATAAAATGCAGTTGAATCCTTCAGTCTGGTTTGATCAGGTTGAGGTGGCTATGCGCATGTTGGAGCGGCCAAGATTTCATCGATCGTCTCGCTATGGCTATGTCGATGGTGATGGTGTTGCAGATTACCTTCGTTCAATTAAAAAGCGTTATCGTCGTATGAAACGCACCTCGCTTTATTTTAAACAGTTATTCGCGCAATATAGTTATTGCTTATCGAAAAAACATGAAGAGGTAGATACAAAAGGGCTCTTTATCTTGCGGTCGACTTTGTTTTTATCTCAGAAAAGGAAAAAGCGAGCTAAGAGGTTACAAGTGATGTCAAAAAATTCCCCTCTTCGCATAATGGCAAAAGAGGACAAGGCTATGGGTAAATTATTTATTCAAAAGAAATCCATGCTAATGGGGGATGATACCTCACCTAAGCAACACTCACTTAAGCAACAACACCCTTTATTGAAGCAGCTGGGTATAGCGGACATTCTTGAGAGTGTTTCGGTGCCGAATGATTAACGGGTTTACACAATTAAAAGGCACCATTTTTCTTTCCAGAGCCTTATCAGGCAAAAGCCAGATGCCATTCATAGAGATATCCATAAGGATTTGAACCCGCAGAAATATTTACTGTCTATCAAAGGCACCCATAGAGCACCTAATTTTATGCAAAAAAGCATTTTACAAGTGACTGAGCGTATAGCTCATCGAAGTCAGGCAACGAGGCAGCAGTTTGAAGATATTATTCGTAAAGCACGCATGGCAGGCGTGTCGAGGCGAGAGTTACCTTGTGGCAATTTTGCCCATGGTATAGCCGCCTGTGACGCCGAACAAAAGGATCTATTAGCCAAAACGGGCGCGGTAAATCTTGGAATTGTCACAGCCTACAACGATATGTTGTCGGCACACCAGCCCTATGCAACTTATCCGGATCAAATCAAGGCCACAGCAAAAGCGCAGGGTGCAAGTGCTCAAGTAGCAGGTGGTGTACCTGCTATGTGCGACGGTATTACGCAAGGTATGCCGGGGATGGAGTTATCATTAATGAGCCGAGATGTGGTGGCCATGTCAACAGCTATTGCCTTATCCCACGATATGTTTGATGCGGCATTGATGCTGGGCATCTGCGACAAAATTGTTCCGGGTTTGCTGATAGGGGCATTGAGTTTTGGTCATTTACCCGTCACTTTTATTCCAGCAGGCCCTATGCCATCGGGAATGAGTAACCCTGAAAAGGCAAAATTCAGACAAGCATTTGCAAAAGGAGAAATAGACAAAGATAAGATGCTTGAAGTTGAAAGCGCGGCTTATCATTCGCCTGGGACTTGTACATTTTATGGTACTGCGAACAGTAACCAAATGCTGATGGAAATAATGGGGCTACAGTTACCGACTAGCTCCTTTGTTAACCCTGATGATCCTCTTCGTCCCTTGCTTACCTGTGAGGCAGTTAAGCAAACGATCAAGGCTGCCGAAGATAAAACCCATTGCCTTGCGGAGATTATGACAACCAACACTTTGGTTAATGGGCTGGTAGGTCTATTGGCGACGGGAGGATCGACCAATCATTTGATCCATTTGGTCGCGATCGCTAGAGCGGCCGGTATTCTTATTGATTGGCAAGACATTGCCGATCTTTCGAAAGTCGTGCCTTTGTTGTGCCGAATTTATCCCAATGGTCAGGCGGATATCAACCATTTTCATCAAGCAGGTGGCATGGGCTTCTTAATTCAATCTTTGTTGGCCGCAGGTGTATTGCATGAAGAGGTCACCACGGTATTGGGTAAAACGGGGTTATCGCCTTATGCCCAAACAGCTAGGTGTAAAGACGGTAAGCTAGCGTATGCTGCATCGCCTAAAAAGTCGTTAAATGATGCGGTGTTAACGGATGTGCAATCGCCTTTCCAAGTGACCGGTGGTTTACAATTGCTAACTGGAAACCTCGGGCGGAGCGTTATTAAATTGTCGGCTGTTGAGTCAGCGTATCGTCAATTAGAGGCACCTGCTAAAGTTTTTGAGAGCCAAGAAGCGTTGAAAATAGCGTTTGAAAAAGGTGAGTGTGAAATGGATTTCTTTGCCGTCGTCCGCTTCCAAGGCCCAAAAGCCAATGGTATGCCTGAACTGCATAAATTGATGACGATTTTGGGGGCATTGCAAGATCAAGGGTATCGTGTGGCGCTGGTTACCGATGGGCGGTTGTCAGGCGCTTCGGGGAAAGTGCCTTCAGCAATACATATGACGCCAGAAGCCTTGGACGGAGGTTTGATTGCTAAAATACAGGATGGAGATATCTTAAGTATGGATGCCGAGCAAGGGGAGTTGAATGTGTTAGTGGATGATAGAGAGCTGCAAGAGCGTGAAGTAGCATGCCCTGATCTCGCAAGCAACGACACTGGTATGGGGCGTGAATTGTTTACTTCATTACGCAACAAGTTAACTTGTGCAGAATTCGGTGGCAGTTTTTTGGGCAACCTCAAAGGTGATACCGAATGATAGATTCAGGTTCTGAGTCCATCGTTAGTAATAAGGAGGGGCGCAGTCAAGACTTTGATATTGTGATATTTGGCGGCGCAGGTGATTTATCAAAGCGAAAGCTTTTTCCTGCATTATTCAAGGCTTTTCTTCAGGGGCAAATTTCGACAAAAACGGCTATTTTTCCTACCTGTTTGTTACAAGAAGAGACAGACACACTTTTAGCATCACTCAAGGCGCAGTTACTTTCAAGTTTTCTTGAGCCTGAACAAAATAAACAGGTACAGGCTTTTATTTCATTAATTCGCCCTGTCACTTTGGATATTACCAAGCATGACGCCAAGTGGAAAAAATTAAACGCACAACTTGCTAAAAGTGATGAATGGCCGAGATTGTTTTATATGGCTATCCCGCCCGATGTGTTTGAAAGCTGTTGCGAGATTGCTTATAAAAATCACATGATTCACAAAAATACTCGACTGGTGGTTGAAAAGCCAATCGGCTTTGACCTCGAAACGGCTAAGTCGATTAACCGTGCCATGAGCCAATATTTTGACGAAGAGGCGATCTTTCGCATTGATCATTATTTGGGTAAGGCAACGGTACAAAATTTATTGGCGCTGCGATTTAGTAATACCATATTTGAAAAATTATGGGATGCTGCCTCTATTGATCATGTGCAAATCAGTATTTCAGAAACGGTAGGCCTTGAAAACAGAGTCGCTTTTTATAATCAAACGGGCGCACTTAGGGATATGGTGCAAAACCACTTACTGCAATTGCTGTGTTTGGTGGCTATGGAGTCGCCTAATAAATTAAATGCCAAAAATATTCGGGCTGAAAAAATCAAAGTGCTTGAAGCTTTGCGACCGATGGATCATGACATGATCAAAACCCACACGGTTCGAGGGCAGTTTGTCGCAGGGCAAATGGAAGGGCAATTGGTACCTGGCTATCTTGAAGAGTTAGGCGTCTCTGCCAGTGATACAGAAACCTTTGTTGCACTTAAAGTGCATGTGGATAATTGGCGCTGGGCGAATGTGCCATTTTATCTCCGTACCGGTAAGCGCCTACAAGAGCGAGCAGCGACTATTGTGATTCAGTTTAAATCTGTTTCTCATCAGGTGCATCAGGGTGGGGTAGGCGATGTGTGCCCGAATGCCTTGATCATTCGTTTGCAGCCGGGAGAAAGCATCGAAATGACGCTGATGACGAAGGATTTATCCAGTCAAAATAATCGGTTAACGCCGCTAAGTTTAAATTTGGATCTATCTGAACAATACCGTAATCGAACCCGAACCAGTGACGCCTATCAGCGTTTGATTTTGGATGTGGCGGCTAATGACCCGTCGTTATTTATCCACAGAGATGAGGTTTTTGCTGCATGGGAATGGATAGACCCAATCATTGAAAGCTGGAAACAATTGAATGTAACGCCCGAGCTTTATCGGACAGGCTCTATGGGGCCGGATAAGTCAGATCAGTTGATTGCAAACGATAACCGCCAATGGTTTGAGTAATAGGTTTAACGGTATTTTATGATTAACGAACATTTTTTTACTGATCAGGCAAGTTGGTTAGCTGCAACCGAAGTGTATTGCATTGACAGTTTACAGTCGTTGATAGGTGAAAAGGCGACAGTCTATCTATCGGGTGGAAGTACTCCCCTTCCTTTGTATCAGCAATTGGCACGTCATGATTTACCTTTTGATGCTTTTGATTGGGCATTGGTTGATGAGCGCTGGGTGGAGCCGGATCATCCGAGAAGTAATTTTTCGGCGATAAATGCGGCTTTTGAAAAAGCAGCAGGGTTTCACTTAACCCCCATGAAAAATTCAGCAACGACACCGGCAGAAGGTCTTCAGATGCTTGAAACGGCATACAATCAATTAGCAGAAAGGGTGGGGCTTACCATTCTCGGTATGGGGGGAGATGGTCATACGGCATCATTTTTTCCGAACGCCGAAGGCTTAGATGATGCGTTAGATTTGGGTTGTGCCCAGAAAGTTGCTGCCATTCACGCGATTCCATCGGATGTGACAGGCTTGGAGACGGATCGGGCAACACTGACGCTTAACCAGATTTTACGCAGTGAAAACATTGCCTTGCTCATTTCGGGTGAATCGAAAAAAGAAAAATTTTATGAGGCGCTTGAGACAAGCGCGCTTTTCTCGTTACCTGTTAGTGCACTGTTACAACAACAAGCCAAAACCATCGATGTGTTTTGGTATCCTTGAGGTTTGAGTATGTGGAATATCCGCGAAGTAATCCCTAATAAAAGTATTGTGCCGGTACTGGTTATTGATGATGAGGCACATGCCGAGCCTCTGGCTGAAGTGCTTATGAATAGCGGCATTAACGCCATTGAAGTGACGCTACGCACGGGCGCTGCATTACCGGCCATTGCTAACATTAAACGTCATTTACCCCAGCTGAAAGTTGGGGCAGGCACGGCTAATACTCCTGAGTTATTTTCTAAAGCAGTCGACGCAGGCGCTGATTTTATCATGACGCCAGGGTTTACCGAGGCGTTAATAGTGCAATCTCAAAAACACCAAGTCCCCTTTATTCCGGGCGTATCAACCTTGTCTGAAATGATGCTGTTGCATGATCAGGGCTTTAGCTTATTAAAACTATTTCCGGCTGAAATTGTTGGAGGAGTGAGCTTGCTTAAAGCCATCGAAGCCGTTTTGCCTGATCTTAGCTTTTGCCCCACGGGGGGGATTAGTGAAAAAACATGTAGCGAATACCTTGCGCTAAACAATGTTTCTGCCCTGGGCGGCTCATGGGTTGCCACGCGTGAGGACATACAAAGCGAACGCTGGGATGCCATTAAAAATAAAGCCCGGCGATTAGTGTAAGTTAAATCCCGTGATTTATGCGTTAGATGCAATCATTTTATGACGGTGCTAACATTTTGATAAGGTTCGAGTTTTTTAGCGTGATAAATGCGGTAGTGTAGCTTCAAAGCCATTCAGGCAAGGAGTCAAATATGAAGCAACATTCACTACGATTAACTTTAGCGTTATTAACCTTTTTCACGAGCCTATCCTTTGGGCATGGCTGGACGGATTTTCCTAAGGCCCGGCAAACTATTTGTGCAGACGATGGCGGGTATTGGTCAACCAATGGTGAGGCGATGCCGAATTCCGCCTGTCGTGCTGCCTTGCAAGAATCGGGTACTTACCCTTTTGTACAAAAAAATGAGTTTGCTGCGAATGTCATTGACTACACAAACCAAGCAGCGATAGAAGCTGCCGTACCTGATGGTACGCTCTGTAGCGGTGGCTCTCCGGCAAAGTCAGGCATGGACATTCCTCATCTGGATTGGCAAAAAACCAAGATGGCGTCTGGGGAGCATACTTTGCGATTTCGTGCTACTGCTCCGCACAATCCCAGCTTTTGGCGGATTTATTTATCTAAGCCAGGCTTTCATTCGGCAACCGATAGGTTGGCTTGGTCTGATCTTGAGCTGATCCAAACCTATGGCAATATTAGCGTTACCAACGGCTATTATGAAATGCAGATCACTCTGCCTGAAGGTCGAGAAGGTGATGCCATTTTATTTGTGCATTGGCAGCGTGAAGATCCGGCAGGTGAAGGATTTTATAATTGTTCGGATATTCGTTTTAGTGATTCAACTGACGGCGGTTCAACCCCTGATCCAGACCCTGCGCCTGAGTTAGTGAGCTTAGGTTATTTTGTTACTGCTGCGCACGACATTGCTGACATTGATGATACGGTTAAGTTTCGATTGTTTAATGCCTCAGGCCAAGAAGTCTTGGAAGAAAGCTTAACGATTGATAGTACGAATCAGGAGCTATCGATTTGGGCGAGAGACTTGGCATTAAAAATTAATGACCGCCATGCAGACCAAGCATTTATTGGTTTTTGGCATGATGCAATGAATCATTTGATGTTAGATCAAACGAATATTCTGAATAACAAAGTCTGGGCTGAAGCAGCTAATTTTAGCTTTTCCACATCTGTGATCAAAGTGGATGATGGCGGTTCGGATACCGGCGGTGATGATGGCAACGGCGATGATGGCAACGGCGATGGCGGTTCAGATAATGGAGATGACCAAAACAATAGCGTTACATGGGATGCGAATACGGTTTATACCGCTGGTGATACAGTGATTTATGCTGGTATTCAGTACACAGCAGGGTGGTGGACAAAAGGCAATCAACCCGACTTGGGGGGAGTGTGGAAAGCAGATCAAGCAGCAGATGCGGTAAGAGACTGGCATGTTGATGCTGTCTATGTTGCAGAGGACAAAGTCAATCACAAGGGCCAATTATGGAAAGCCAAATGGTGGACCCAGGGTGATGAGCCGGGCCAAGCTGATGTTTGGCAGTCTGAATAAGTGGGGAGGCCTGTTAATATATTTTGATGGGCCTTACATTTTGCGCTAACGAAGTTTTTGGGCACTTCTAAAAATTGATTTTGACGTTCTGCGCTGAATGTGAAGGTTTTCAGTAAGGCGGAGGTTGTCGTTAATGTTAGACACCTTAACAAAGCCTGCAACGCCACTGAAAGCCTTGAAATGATTTTGGGTGATCCCTTTTTGAAAAATATTCATCTTTCCATAGGTTTTCGCCGTTAACGGTCTCGCTCCCATACTTCTGCCTGGGAGTGCAAAGTCGTTAATGCTGCGATGACTTATGCAACGATTAATAATCCAGTGTGAGTTCATTTGGATTGTTTATTCAGTGCTTTTTGTAGCCTTTCTGCTGTGCTTTTTACCTTAACTTCATCAGTCTGTAATGGGTTAGCTTGTTGGTTTGTGCGTTGTGTGATGATTTGCTTGGCGAGAGTGAGTTGTTTTACAAATTGCTTGCAGTGCTTACACATCAACAAATGGAATTGAATTGCCATTTTTTTAGATAAGGGTAGTTCTTGATCGATGTAATCATTGGCGTATTTCTCTGTTAGCTCTTTGCATTTTAACATGGGTTAACACTCACCTGTTTGCTGGAAGTGATCGATCATTTGGTA
>JAPOUS010000179.1 GCA_026708525.1 Cellvibrionales bacterium | reverse complement strand
GCCTTATGCCTGCATTAGCCGAATTCGTGTGTATCATGATCATGATAAGAAACATTTCCAGTTATATTTTCATCACCGTTAAGTTTTTTGCGTTTTAGTTCACGAGACGCTTTTTACCCTCCCTAATGTTATTTTTTTGCCCACTATTTGATGAAAGTGTCTGTAAATGCGTACGCTGTTTATGAAAAACAGCAGTAAATCCTTCCTATGCTAAACTTTGGTGTATCGCTGAATTTTGAGACAGGGATATGTCGAAACCCATTTTTCCACCCAGTGAAAACCTCCTGATTATTGATGATGCACATTACCTGTTATTAGATGGCAATACGTTCAATGCATGGCTTAGTCAACCCTCAGCCTTGTTGCATAGCTTTGAAGCGGAACTTAGCCTGAATGCCGTTGATGCCAATACGCAGATTCTAAGCATTGAGGAGAATGCACCTTCTCAAGTTATTCTTGTCATCGATGGAGATAGACAATCCGCATTGGCATCATTATCGAAAAGTTTACAAAATTTTCAGTGGTTATTTGATCAATATGCTTCAGTGGAATTAACGCTCCTGTGGACAGATATTTTATCCTTTGATGATGCTTTGAGTCGTGCAGGTATCGATTTTTTATTAAAGCAGCATCATATTAATCCACACCAAGCACTTGTAGCCGGCGGCTTGCCTGTTGCTGTTGATGATGAGACAACGGCCTTTACTCTGCGCGATAAACTGGCTTATTTCCACCCTGCAATGGATTTATCATCACTTGTTAAGGAACCGGATTTTTCCTCAAGTATCCACCTTAATTCGCAGTTGTTTGATAAAAACCAGCATTTTGATTTTGCGCTTATTTATCAATCTGAGTATCAGCATTGGTCTTCAGAGGCATTGAGCCAGCTAGTGGGTAATTTATCGGCCATCGAAGCATTATTGGATAAACCCGATAATACGCTACAAGAGAGGCGTTTACTCTCAGCGCTTGAATTAATGTATTCAGATATTTCACGTTTGTATTTTCTAGGTGCCGCCCCTACAGAGGCGACTGAGTTAGGGTTAATTGAACAACTCAAAAGCCGTTTAGCATCATTCTTTATTGCATTGGATAAGCAAGTTCAGATTGATCAACAAGGGGTTATTGCACAAAGTGATTTTGTTTATTCCAACCTTTACGCTTCAATATATGCAACGGTTTCGAATAATGAAAAAAAGGCATCGGATGAATCATTAGCGCCTCAAGATGAAGGCGGGATAAAAGCATTATTCGCACGATGGATGCGAGCAGGTCAGCAAAATTTTGATAGTGCAGGCGCTTGGCTTAAAACCATTGGCAGAGATGCCTTGGGCAGGTTAGGTCAAGAGTTATCGAATTCCATGAGCTTAATTCAAGTGTTTGGATTTATTCAAACCAAGCATTATTACGAATTAACTGGGGAGTTAACCGCTGACGAAAAACTGGATTTACAACTGCAAATGGTTCAGTTGGCAGAACTTTCTGAGATGCCTATCACTTGGACGATCGATACCATTCGTTATTTTACAGCATCTACAAAAATGGCAACGGTTCGCTTTTTATCCAACGTGTCGGATCTTATCTCTAAAGCTTTTTTTGTTTTTGGTGCGTTCTTTGGTATCGCTGTTGATGCCTACAGTATCTATGTTTCAGCTAAGTTACTGAGTTCCACGAATGATAAAACCATGAAAGGAGGGATTATTTTTGGTCTTGTTATGTCGGTATTGGGCTTTGTAGTTTCATTTATAACAGCAGCGATTATTGTTGGTTTTGTTGTAGCCTCTATTGTTTCTTCAGTGACAACGGCAGCAGTATTGACAGCCGGCACGATTGTGTCAGGCATTGCAGCAGGCATATCGAGTGCAATGGCGATGATTGGCCCTATTGGTCTTGCTGTGGCAATGGTTATGATGCTGGTGTCTGGTCTTTATGGTGCGATTACTACGGTCAAGCGGTATTCGGATAAAATCAACTTATCTGCCAAAGACAAACTACATCTGGGGGTTAGGGCGTTTTTTATGAGTATTATCCCCATAAAGGATAATTTTGCTCCCCCCGATATTGAAAATGAATATCAGCGCACCATCACGATGGAGCAATATGCACAAATTTATCTGGATTTTAGAGAATCGTATTTTGCTCGTTTAATTGAGTCTTTGGCCTATGGCTCGGATAAGCTCTATCGTGTAGCTTTTACCATTGATAGTATTGAGTTAGAGGTGGCATCGACCTATACACGTGGCTTAGAAAATGGCTATGAAACCTACAAGCCAAAGGAAGGTGTTCAGCGGGATACGGTGGTTAATTTTGATAGTTTTAATTGGGATAATTTGGTTAAAAATGCGAATCAGAAAAATGTTAAAGATTTTCAACCAGACTTCCCCATAGGCAAAATGGCCGACAGCTTGGATGGGAATAAAGGCCTTTATGCATTAAAGTTTGAAGGGTGGCGTGGGTTAACGCGTGCGCCTACAGGAGCAACCGTTCACTCCGACCCTAAAGATGATCCTTATAGATATCTGGGTAACAATTCTACCTACCCTACCTTGTTAGGTGATTTTGATGGTGATGGTCAAAGTGATATTGTTCGATTTATGGATAGAGGGCTTTATGTCAATACAAATACGGCAGGGTTCTTTAATAACTGGGAGCATCTCTACCAAGGCTTTTCAACCTACCGAGGCGGTTATACCAACCAGAATGAGCACCCTAGGTTAGTAGGTGATTTTAATGGCGATGGTTATGATGACATCATTGGTTTTCAGAACGAGCATGTAGAAGTATTAATTAATCGTCGTCTGGTCTCTGCCCCTTTGGACTCCGTTAATAAACATTTGGGTTTTGGTGGATTTAGTCTATTGAAGTTTCCTGATCCTGATAAGGATAGCCTGAATCAATCACAATCAGAGCCAGAAAAAATTAGCCAGTCGTTATTTACCAAAGCCACAGGCTTTCATTCGTTAACGAATGAGCCAAGACTCATAGGTGATTTTAACTGTGACCGTAAAGACGATATTGTAGGCAGCGCCAATGATCGCTTGCTGTTGGCTTTAAGCACCAGCGAGCTCAATAATTTTACACCGACGTTTTCATTGGTTGATCAAGAGCGGTTTGAGCGCTTTAAATCCAAAGACTGGTCATCGGCTAATTTACTCACCGGTGATTTTAATGGTGATGGCTGCGCAGATCTATTGGGGTTAAGCCCTTCAGGTTTCATTATGACGACAGGCACGCGTGCCGGCCAAAAACCCATTAAAGGCGAACATAATAGCAAAGAGTACTCAGAGAGTTTTAGTGACAGCTATTTGAAAATTGTGGCCGATATTACTAACGACAATAAAGATGATGTTTTATTGATTCGTGAAGATGGCTCTTTTTCTACTTTTATTTCACAAGGTGATGGCACCTTTAACTATTTGCCATCAAAAGAAGATTGGTTTAAATACCCTAAAAAAAATATCAGTCTAGGCGCAGAGGATAAAGACTGGCTGTACTTTAATATCAACTCAAAAAGTTCGCACTTTGTTGGTCGGGATCATGATAATGCAATTTATGTGCATCATTCTAACAGTGAAATTGTTCGCTATGTATTAGGCCCAGATGTGATTAACGGAGAAGACGGTATCTTGGCTATTGAATTAGGCGATGGTAACGATGAAGCGATCGGTATGCAAAATCGATCCAACCACTTCTATATTGGTGAAGGCCTTAAAGAGTTTAAAGGCGGTAGTAAGGATGATAAATTTATTCTCAATACGATTAAAGTGCCTGATACGCCATCACAATTACATGGCGGAACAGAACTACAAACCACCGCCTTTCGTCAGCCTCCTTTGTATGAGCCTATAAACAATCTGAGTGTTTATGATAAAGATTTAAATCAGCATGATTATTTCATTGGAAATGTGCCATTTTTTAATCCACAAGATGTGCAATCAGGGAAAATCAAAGGGCTTGAGATTAACCTGGATGAAACTTCAGGTTACGTCAAACTGCGTGACGACACGAAAGAAATTGCACGACTCAGGCACATTGAACATGCCACGGGCCACGGCTATCTTGGTGACCATATTATTGGTTCAGATCGCTTTAATGTATTGGATGGTGTTGGCGCATTAGATGCTGAAAACAGTGATATTTTAGAAGGTAATGGCGGTAATGATTTACTGATATTAAATACGTTTACTAAAGCTTATGGTGGCCCAGGTGATGACCGATATATGATGAAAAAACTGGATAACACCAGTATTTCTCATATTAAGGATACAGAAGGCGATAATTCGATTATTCTCTCATCGGATTTTGATCAGGTGATTGGCCTTACCACACTTGAAGAATCAGCCAGTGACTTAGCTTTGCATATTGATAATGGCAATGACACACGAACCTACTTGATTCTCGAAGGCATTCTGGATAATGAATCATCTATCGCGCAACTAAATTTCACCACCAGAGACGGATTTTCTTTTGTTTTTGATGGTTCAAAAGGTATTTCTAAAAACTTCCATTACAACATCACGCTATCCTATGATGCGAGTCGCGATATTACCTATGCATCAGATTTGGCAAGCAGTAAAGGTGAGATTCATGTGATACAAGATTTGTATTATAAAAAGCTGCAAGTCGTTGAGATGGCAAGTGATGGCACAACAGTCGAACGGGTTGTACGAGACGTGAAAATACCAGCCTATGCTACATTGCAAGCCCGTTCTAGTGATTATCATGATGAAATTCACGGCACCTTATCGAATGATGTTTTTACCGCGGGTAAAGGGAATGACTATCTAGTTGGTAGAAATGGCGAAGATTATTATGTAGTCACTGCCGATGAAAAACCGGAACTTGCAGGGGTCACGCGTATCAATAACTTCGATCCTTCTGGCGGCTCTAAATATGCCAAAGATGTTCTTAGAATCAATCTGCATCATCGTGATATTCAACTTGTTAAGTCAGATGATGACCTGGTCATTCGTGATAATAGTAATAACGATATGAAAGTGAAGGATGTGATTATTGAGCGTTTCTTTGTTAGTGAGCGTTACCGTCATTTATTTTTAAACGATATCGATGATATTCACTATGAAGTGTTGATTAATGAAGAAAATAAACCCTATTTAGGGCCTGGCGTGATTAAAGGGACTGATCGCAATGATGATCGCCCTGATGATGACGGCTATGTCAAAAAATTGGTTGGTACGGCCACGACACGTACAACGATTTTAGGCTTAAATGGGGATGACATGCTTCAGGCAAGAGCTGCTTCTGAGGATTCGAATGATACCAGTATTTTTGATCCGGCGAATAAGGGCGATATTTTGCTGGGTGGTGACGGCAGTGATGTCTTGGTAGATTCCATTGGTATGGATATTTTAAAGGGTGAGAATGGCAATGATCTTATTGTGTCAACCCTTGGTAATGATGTAATTGAGCCTGGTCTTGGAGTGGATCATGTTTTATTTTTACCGGGTAGTAGAGGATTGAAAACCTATCTAGTCCCTGCGGATACTGAAGGCTCACTTGAGCAGCAGCGCAGTAAAAAAATCATGGTGCCATACGATATTGACGATGCGATTTATCAACGTGTTGGCGATGATTTACAAATTATTTTATCTAAAGATTATGCGGCGTTTTCAAGTACGGATCTTGATGAAGTGACTTTTAAACAAGCGCTTGATAATGCTTTAGTCATTCATGTCAAAGATTTTTATAAATCAATGTATTTTAGACGTTTTCGTCTAGTGACTTATGATACGAACGATTTAGCAAAGATGCCGACTATCGATCGAAATGTACCTGGCGCCTTAAACACAGTAAAACAACAAGATGGCAACGATTTGTTGGAATCGTATCGTGAAAAAAGCCAACTCAATCAGTCAGGAAGTGTCTCGATTGAAAATCGTTTTGATAAACAACATGCTAAAACAGCTCAGGTGGATGTTACGGAACCTTCGCTGATTGATACGGCAAAGCATCTTGATCGTGATTATGCATTGTTAATACAGGCCGCATCACGTTTGAGGCAGCCAGAAGCTATGCAGCCACTTTGGGCAGGCATACATGATGCGCAAAGTGCAACGGTATTCTTAACCCATTCACCTTCGTCCTAATAAGCGCGCCTTGCAGGGATTTTTTATCGAAAATGCCAATCAAAGCCTTTGAGTTTCTGCAAAGGCTTAATTATGTCTAAAGATGTCCTAAACATCGAAAAGCTTCACCAAACTGTTGATATGCTTGGACGCATGCTAGGGGATATTATTCGTGAATGTGAAGGTGAATCCATTTTTAACCAGGTCGAATTAATTAGGCAGCTCGCTAAAGATGCCAGACGAAATGATACCGAAGCTAAAGAGTCGTTGATCAATTTATTAAATGCTTTAAGCGATGCAGAAGCTTATCAAGTCGTGAAGGCGTTTTGTCAGTTTTTAAACCTTGCAAATTTAGCTGATGATCACTTTCGTTATAATGATCCCATTGCTGCTTTTACGGATTATGAAAACCAGTGGCAAGACTTTTTTAACTCGTTGACCCTATCTGCGTCGAGTCAAACCGATTGCTTAAACGAAATTAAACACTTAACGATAGAGTTAGTACTCACCGCGCATCCCACCGAAGTCGTTCGACGGACATTATTACAAAAATACTCCGTATTGGACGATTTGTTAAGCCAGTTGAGCTTGTTTCAGGGACATCTTGATCAGCAAAAGCATATAAGGCGCGCTATTTATGAGTGCATTCTTCAAATATGGTCTTCAGAAAGCTTTCGGGCGAGTAAGCCAACACCGATTGATGAGGTGACTTACTGTATGGCCGTGGTTGAAGGTGCCTTGTGGGACGCGGTTCCGGCTTTTTGCAAAGCTATTGAGAGGAGTGTGCTGAATACTTTTGATGCAAGGTTACCACTGGATTTTTGTCCTGTGTCTTTTGTGTCATGGATGGGGGGCGATCGAGATGGAAACCCTAATGTGACCGCAGGCGTTACAGAGAAAACTTTAGCAATTCATCGGTGGAAATTAACAGAGCTGTATGTAAACGATATCCAAAGGTTAATTCAGATTCTATCGATGTATCCTGCAACGGATTCGCTTAAACAAGCGGCAGGCGTTGATCGCGAGGTTTATCGCGTTATTTTAAGGCAGGTTAGAACCAAGCTTGAAAATAATTATGAAAAAATAGATCAGTACTTAAAAACGGGTGAGGGATATTTACCCGACATTTTATCAGGATTAACACAAGCGGATCTTTTAAAGCCATTAATATTGTGCCATGAATCTTTGGTGAGTGTGGGACTCGAACGAATTGCGAATAGTGCATTACTGGATACGATTAAGCGAATCACTTGTTTTGGTGTTCATCTGGCGCGTTTGGATGTTCGCCAAGAAAGCAGCCAGCACCTTGAATGCATGAAAGAAATCGTCTCACTTGAAGGCAAGGGGGATTATTCACAATGGACTGAAGATGAGCGTCAGGCATTTCTAATCGATGCTTTAGTCAAGGAAACGCCTCTTTCTCATACTCAAGAAGCGCTAAGTGAACAATCGCAAGAAATTATTAATACCTTTTCACTGATGGCAGAAGTCGGAGAAGATTTTTTTGGCGCCTATGTCATTTCAATGACAAAAGCAACGTCAGATATTCTAGCAGTTGAATATTTATTAAAACGCCAAAAGTTTGAGGGTATGTTGCCGGTGTCTCCGCTGTTTGAGACCTTAAATGATTTAGAGCAGGCGGCGAGTATTTATGGTAAATATTTGCAGTTTTGTAAGGTGTGCAAGCCTTCTAACATGCAATATATGGCTATGATCGGTTATTCAGATTCGGCCAAAGATGCCAGTGTGTTGGCAGCTAATTGGGCTATTTTTCAGGCCCAAGAGCGTCTTTTGGCGTTAGCAAAATCATCATCAGTGACACTGAAGCTGTTTCATGGTCGTGGCGGTTCGCTTGGGAGAGGTGGAGGGCCGGCCTTAGCTGGGTTGTTATCCCAACCCTCTGGGTCGTTAGTCGCCGGTTTACGTGTCACGATTCAAGGTGAAATGATTCGAGCCAAGTTAGGCAGTTCTGCACTAACAGAGAATACGTTATTTTTATATGCCAAGGCTGTACTCACGGCAAACCTTAAACCACCACCTGAACCTAAGCCGCAATGGCGCTCTCTGATGCAAGATTTAGCCGACCGTTCTTGCCGAGTTTTTCGGTATTTTGTGCATGATAATGCTGATTTTATTCAGTATTTTTATGAGGCGACGCCAGTCAATGAGTTATCCCAATTACCTATTGGTTCAAGGCCTGCGAGACGAAGTCAATCAAAGGCAGGTATTGAGAACTTACGTGCAATCCCTTGGATTTTTTCGTGGAGCCAAAATCGTCTGATGCTGCCTGCCTGGCTAGGGGCAGGCGAGGCAATGTCAGAACTGATCGATGATGGAAAAAAAGCAGAGATTGAAAATTTAGTTAGCGAATGGCCATTTTTTAAAGCACGCGTGTCGATGCTTGAGATGGTGTATTTAAAAACGGACAGCCAAATATCTCGCTACTATGATCAGCATTTGGTCAGTGATGAATTACAGTCGATGGGGGAAGGCTTTCGGGAAATGCTGGCAAAGGATATTAATACGATTTTAAGCATTGGCCAAGAAGCCGCATTAATGGATGATGCACCTGAAAACCAGCGATCTTTTTCGTTGAGAGTCCCTTATGTTGATCCAATAAATTTTCTACAAGCAGAGTTACTAAGGCGCCAGCGCCTAGAAGCAAACAATCCAATAGTGAGAGAAGCGTTAATGTTATCCATTGCAGGTGTTGCAGCCGGAGTAAGAAATACTGGCTAGCCGATGTCAATTATCGCATTTGTTTCTTGGGGTATATGTCCGCTTCGAAATATCTGCCTTGAGTTACTGCGTTGGCTTTTTCGTTGATGCCCTGATATTTTCGTGAATTGGTGAGTGGAGTTTAAATAAACCCGTGAATGGCGTAATATTTCGTTTTTTGATTAACGTTAAACCCTCATGATTGTCCAAGTACCCAAGATTTCTCCTCTAACTAAGGTCTTACCCGACGAACCCTTGTTGATGATGGGTGCTGGGCCTGTGCCTATTCCAAGTAGTGTCTCTTGGGCGAATTCAATTGTGATTAATCACCTTGGTGAAACCATGGCAACCATTGTTCATCAAGTCAAAGCCATGGCTCGCTATGTTTTTCAAACAGAGTCAAAATGGGTGTTGGGTGTGGCAGGCCCTGGTTCCGCTGCAATGGAAATGGCCGTGGCGAACATGATTTGGCCAGGTGAAAAAGTGCTTTCTGTCTGTAATGGCTTTTTTAGTGAACGACTGGCTGAAATGGCAAGGCGATCTGGTGGCGAAGTGGTGACCTACCAGGCGCCTGAAAAACACTGTGCTGATCTAGATGCCGTTAAACAAGCGATTATAGAACATCAGCCGAAGGTGTTAACCATCGTTCAAGGCGAGACATCCCATACGGTGTTTAATCGTTTTCTGCCAGAAATAGCAGCCTTTGCGCAAGATAATAACTGCCAGGTCATTGTCGATGCGGTGTGTACGCTCAGTACCATGCCATTATCGATGGATGACTGGGGCATAGATGCCGTAATTACTGGAGGGCAAAAAGGATTATCGTCTATACCCGGTGTTTCGCTTATTGGCTTTTCTGAAAATGCGTGGCAACGTATTAATAGCAGGCCTTGCCAACAAACCCACTGGTGTTTAGATGCAACCCTAGCTAAAAACTTTTGGCACGATGCCTCTTACCATTATACTGCCCCGGTCTCAGGCCTTTTGGCTTTGCATGAAGCATTGAGGCTCATTTGTGATGAAACGCTAGAGGCACGATTTGCGCGGCATTTGCGTTGCTCGCATGCCCTTCAAAAAGGCATAGAGGCAATGGGGTTGTCTTTGTATGCCTCGGAGGCTTCTCGATTAAATTCTGTGATCGGAATTTGCTTACCTGATGATGTTAAGCCCGGCCAAATTTGTAAGCACATTTCGGAACATTATCGGGTTGAGATTTCAGGGTCTTTTGGCCCCAATATTGTTCGCATTGGCCAGATGGGTGAACAAAGTCGTGAACATCATTTGTTTAGAGCCCTTCATGCGTTTGGCGCAACGATGAGAGATTTTGGCTTACCTATGGATATACCGAATGGTATGGCCGAGCTTGAAAAACACTTGCAGGTTAAGGCTTAACCTGTATATCGATTGAGTCGGTTTCCTCTGAATAGACAATCAAGACTTCGCCGTTTTTTAATTGGGCTTTAATTTGCTCCACTTTTTCGGATAAGGAGATTTCGGTTTCGCCGTAGTCGGTTCCCTCCCGCAGAATAAAATGCTCGATCAGGTTAATTAACGTTTGCGGTTCCAATTCTTGCCAAGGGATAATCATGAGGGTTGTTTGATTTTAAGCGTATTGCGTAAGCATAATCGGATTACTTGCTCGATTCAAACTTCATTGCTTAACGCTTTCCATCTCGCTTGAATTTGATTGAATGCAGCGTTGATCTACTTTTTGCTTTTAAGGATCGTCTTGACCCTACTATGACATTTACCCTCGCAAAAAAACCAGTAAAAAAGCAATAAATAATGCCTTCAGAAGCTTTGCAGAGTTAGGCTAGTCATTCAGTGCAATAAAATACTGTGGCGGTATAGTCTCTCCTGCAT
>JAPOUS010000053.1 GCA_026708525.1 Cellvibrionales bacterium | reverse complement strand
AACTTTGGCTTCGGCATGCAAACCTCCCTTAAGATCAATACGAATGTTAGCTTCGCCCTGGCTAACGGCTGTTATTATGCCGTCTTTTACCGTTAAGATGGACTCATCGGAGGAAGTCCAATGGCCCCATTGGTTGACGCGCATAAAAAACATATTTTGACTGGTAAGGTGTGCTTGAATAGAGAGGTCAATGGTTTCTCCGGGTTTTAGAAAAATATTCTCAGGTACCAGCTGGATTTCATCTAGGGTGTTAATATCTTTAAAGGCATTTGATGACGAATTGGCTGTGAAAGGATTTTCCTTTACAGTAGTTGCTATGATGGGCGCTGCGATGAGATTCAATATCAAAATACATGAGAAGATTTCAAGAATCATGATGTAGCCTATCTAACAATTTTAATATGTAGACAGAAGTTTGTTAATTTAGTTTGTTATAAAGTTGTTTGGGCCATTTTCGGCCATCAATGATAAGGGGTGTAGGTGAATAAAGTGGATGAGAAGCATTCAATCGATATCATCATTAAAGGTGATTATCTTTTGCCAATGGATGAGCGTAATACCATTATTGAGCAAGGGGCAGTGGCCATTGATGGAGATAAAATCGTCGCTGTGGGTGAGGCAGATTCGCTAATAAATAGCTATAAAGCCAAAGAAGTCATCAGGGGTGAAGGAAAAATCCTTATACCGGGACTAATTAATGGGCACACCCACAGCCCTATGAGTTTATTTCGAGGTTTCGCGGACGATCTACCTCTTATGACCTGGCTTAACGAGCATATTTTTCCTGCTGAGGCAGCACTGGTTGATAAAGATTTTATTCGATCCGGCTCTCTACTTGGCTTTGCTGAGATGTTAATGTCTGGCACTACAACCTTTGTCGATATGTATTTTTATGCTGATATTACCGCTGACCTAGCGCATAAAGCAGGTATTCGGTCGATGCTTGGTGTCCCTTGTATTGATTTTCCAGCACCTGGAACGAGCGGTTTTGATCAGTCGTTTGATTTCGCTAAAGCATTTATTCGCAAATGGAAAAATAAAGACGATTTAATCACACCGGTTTTTGCGCCGCATTCTCCTTACACCGTAAGCCAAGAAAATCTCCAAGCCATTTTGCAAGAAGCCTTAGATAACGACATTGTTATACATACCCATATAGCGGAAACTGCTCACGAAGTTGCTGAATCCTTAAAAGCGACCGGTAAAACCCCTGTAGAGTATTTAAATAGCTTTGGATTTTTTGACGCATCTGTAATTGCAGCACACATGGTTCATTTGACCGAAGCCGATATTGTGACAGCTAAAGAAAAAAATATTGGCGCCATACATAACCCTACGTCCAATCTTAAATTGGCATCGGGGTTTTCTCCTGTCCATCAATTATTAGACAGGGGGGTGAGTGTCGGCTTAGGCTCCGACGGAGCAGCCTCTAATAATAATGTCGATATGTGGCAAGAAGTACATTTAACCGCGTTAATTCATAAAGGTAAGGAGGCCAACCCTGAGGCGGTGAGTGCCAAGCAGGCATTGTCGATGGCAACCTGTTTGGGTGCTAAGGCGATTCACCAAGGAGATAAGCTAGGGCAGCTGAAATCGGGCTACAAGGCAGATATGATTCAAGTAGATTATACTGGGTTACTCTGTCAGCCAATGTATAACCCTTTTTCACATCTTGCTTATGTGTTTACTGCGGAACAGGTTGCTTTGACCATGATTGGCGGGAAGGTTGTCATGAAAGATAGGCAATTGTTGCCAGCCGTTTTTAATGATTTAGCAGACGAGATACAGGAGCAGGCTGCCAAGGTAAAGCATTGGATGAACAATCGAGGCAAATAACAGTCTTAAAGGATTGTGTTGAGTAAATAGGGTATTTCATGGAGCGAATGATTGATTGTGTGTTGTTTGGTGCATCGGGCGATTTGGCGCTCTCTAAATTGATTCCTTCAATTTATCGATGTACTAAAGAAGGGCATGTAAGTCTACAAAGTCGGCTGTTTTTTTGTGCACGAAGTCAGTCAGGCTTTGAGAATATGCACAAAAATGTCAAAGATGCGTTGTATCGGTACTTACAGGAAGAAGAAAAAGACGAAAAAGCCATGGCGGCATTCCTTGATTGTGTTATTCCTATTCAAGTCGATATTACTGATAAATCCAGCTTCAAGCAGCTAAAATCACAGCTTACAACGCAGTCAAATCCTACCCGTGTATTTTATCTTGCGATACCCCCAGGACATTACGCACAAGTTGCCAGGGTATTGCATGATCAACAACTGATCACCGAGTCGACCCGTTTAGTCGTTGAGAAGCCCATAGGTTCTGATTTGACTTCGTCAGAATCCATCAATGATGCCTTGGCGACGGTTTTTTCTGAGCAACAAATTTTTCGTATCGATCATTATCTGGGCAAAGAAACGGTACAAAATCTCTTAGCGATGCGCTTTGGTAACTCATTGTTTGAACGTTTTTGGGATGCCGATGCTATTGATCATATTCAGATTAGTATCAATGAGCGAGTAGGTGTCAAAGGGCGTGTGGATTACTACGAAGGTATTGGCGCTTTAAAAGATATGGTGCAAAACCATTTGTTGCAATTGTTGTGTTTGATTGCAATGGAATCGCCAAACGAATTAACGCCTGAGAGTATTCATCGAGAGAAAATTAAGGTGTTAAAAGCACTGAGGCCGCTTACGGGTGAATCTGTTAATGAGAATACGGTTAGAGCGCAATATGTCGCAGGCGGCCAGAATAACCAGATGGAATCAGGCTATCTGGAGGATACCGAACTTTCTGAAAGCACAACCGAAACCTTCGTAGCCATAAAGGCACACATTAATAGCTGGACTTGGTCAAAAGTCCCCTTTTATTTGCGCACCGGCAAACGGTTAAGCAAGCAGCGAGCAGAGATAGTTATTCAATTTAAAGATGTGGCATTAAGCTTGTACCCAGAGCAGCAGCTTCAAGCTAACCGGTTGGTGATCCAATTGCAGCCAGAAGAGCGCTTACGATTGCATATGATGGCAAAAGATCGCGAATCTTTGTCAACGGAGCTTAAACCTGTGGTGCTGGATTTAAATTTTCTCGAACAAAAAGGCTCTTACCGAAGCTTTGCCTATAAGCGGTTGTTTTTAGATGCTGTGGATGGCAATCGATCGCTTTTTATGCATCGTGACGAAGTCGCCGCCGCATGGCAGTGGATTGACCCTATCGCAACCCAATGGAATAAAACCCATGATTTGCACCTATACCGTGCAGGTACTGATGGGCCAGAAGCAGCAGATGGTTTGATAAATGCGGATGGACGGGCGTGGTTCGAGTCAGAGTAACTCAACGATGGGCCAACTCAAAGATGGCCTAAGTGGCATTCAGTAGTCGCATCTCATCAGGGTAGGGAGTCAAGTAATACGAATGGCTAACATAGTCATTGGGGTATTTAATAAAAAAATGATTAAGCAAGGTAATGGGAGCAATGCGTGGAATGTCCCCTTTCAGATAGGCTGAAAATAATCGATTCAGTTCGTCTTTTTCAATGGCTTCAAGGTCATTTTTTAAAAATCCTGCCAAATGCTGCATGACATTGACATGGCTGCCTCTGGATGCATTTTTTTTCATCGCTGCCATAAAGGTATGGATATATTCATGGGCAATGGTATCAACGGTGGCATTCGTCACCCCTGAAATAAAACGTCCTAATTGGCGATAAACGCGCTGGTTGTGGCTCAATAGATTAAATTTATGACGTGAATGAAAGTCTAATAATTTATGGGCAGTTATCCCCTCGTTGATCATGGTCTGCCAACGGAAATGCATATAAACACGCTCAATAAAATTTTCTCGAAGTACTGGGTCGCCCAGGCGACCTTCTTCTTCCACAGGTAACAAGGGAAAACGCTTCATGATGCTAGCGGTAAAAAGCCCGGTACCTGTTTTTTCTGGCATAGCCGTTTTGCCTTGGCCATGAAACACTTTAACGCGTTCCATGCCACAGCTCGGTGAGTCTTTTTTAACGATATAACCGTTCAAATGTTTTACCCAATGGAATTGTTTTTCGGCAATGGCTTGTAATTCCTCAGTGACATCTTGATCAGGGTCTTTCACTCCGACACAGCGAATCTTGGTGTCATTGGAGGTCGGGCTTTTAACTGAAACGAGCCGAATAGGTGGGCGAGGAATGCCAAGCCCTATTGCTACTTCAGGGCAAAATAGATGAAACTCAAAAAACTGCCCCAGCGTATCGGTAATATAGCTATGTCGCTTATGGCCGCCATCAAAGCGCACGCGCTCACCTGACAAACAACTACTCAAGCCAAGTACGGGTTTGTTTATTTCGGTATTTGCTTGCGTGTGTGTTGATGAGGTTTCAGTCATAGGGTGCCTTTTAAATTGGATGTCTAAGTCTGAGCCATGGGTTTAAGAGTTTAGAAAAAAATCCGGTTAATTCAATAGGGCCATCTAATAAGGTCAGGCAGATACAGTCTTTATCGAGACTCGCTACCGGTGAGTGATTTTCATGGCTTTCCCGCACAAGATAATCGCCTTCGGTATAGATACCATCTTCATCAGAGAAACTGCCTTGCAAAATGACGGTAATTTCTTTGCCACTATGGCGATGATGGGGCATTTGTCCACCAGCAGAGACTTTCACCAAGGACACCCTTGGGCCGCGCTTATTGGCTGTTAAGTCATAAGTTGCTAATTGGCGGTTAACCTTAACCCATTCCAATTGTCCAAACCCTTCGGGAATCCATTTGGTGAGTACCTTTGGCACATCGGTGTTTCGAGCTTGGTGCTTCTTGGTCGGTTGAGGAGTGCCTTGCGGAGCTTGTTTTATGGCATCAAGGGTTTTGTTTTTGACATCGCTTGCGACAAATGAATCTTTCGCTTCAGTTAATATAGATGCGCCAACTAACTCCAGTTGTTTCATGTGCCTTTTACATTCTGGGCAATTTTCGATATGGGTGGCAATACACAAGCCTTCGTAGGTATCAATGCTACCTGCGGCAAATGCCGTGAGAGTGAGGCTGTCGGGGTGGTGGTGGCTGTTATTGTGTTTCATAATAATTCCCCTAAAGAAAGACCAAGCTTGCTGAGGGCTAGTCGAATGCGTGATTTGACCGTGCCCAGTGGTAGTTGTAACTCATCGGCAACCTGGCTATGGCTTTTACCCTCCATATAGACTTTCGCGATGACCTCAGTTTGATCGAGCGACAAGTGGCTCATGGCTTGTTGAATGTGTTTTTGTTGTTGCTTTTGATGGGCTGCGATGAAGAGATCTTGAGTCTCATCGATGAGATCATCATAGATATCCTCAGCGGTAATGTCTGTTTGATGTCTATGCTGTTTACGAAAAAAATCGACGCGTGTATTTCGAGCCAAGGTAAAAATCCAGGTGCTAGGAGAGGCCAGTTCAGGGTGGTATAAATGGGCTTTTTGCCAAATTTTAACCATCACTTCTTGCACTAGTTCATCGGCCATAGTGATGCTGCCTGGCGATTTTGCTAAACAAAAGGCTTTAATTTTTGGCGCATAGCGGTCAAATAGGCAGGAGAAAGCGATTTCATCTTGGCTATTGGCGATTGCAGCAAGCCAAGCTTGCTCTTCTTGTACCTCAGCATCATTTTTTTTTCTGTGTCGAGTATCAGGCATCTTGATGTCGATTTATAGCATTTTACCAATTATACGGGATGGTTTGTCTTTTGGATCAATTGATCCATTATCTAATTTAACCCGTAAAATACAAAAAAATCAGTGAGGTGAGGCCAATGGCATCGGAACGTCCATTGCTTTTTGAGCAATTTACACATTTTTATAAGGATTTAAAGGCAGTAACCCCGGTCAAAATACATGATTTGTATCATGATCGAATCGTTTTTAAAGATCCAGTGCATGAGTTGCATGGCATTGATCAACTCGATCATTATTTTTCGCATTCGTTAAAAAACTTACCGCTTTGCCAGTTTACGTTTTTAGATCAACTGGTGACCAATGAGGCCGCCTATATTAAGTGGCATATGTTCTATCGACATCCTAAACTGGGTAACGATCAGCTGATGCTTAGAGGGATGACGCATATTTTGTTTGACAGCAAAATTTATTTTCACGAAGACAGTTATGATTTAGGCAGCATGATCTACGATCATTTGCCGGTGGTGGGACGAATTACTCGTGTGATCAAAAAGAAATTAGCGAATGAATAAATGCCAATGAATCAATTGCCCGGTAACGTTATTTGGATCACAGGTGCAAGCTCCGGCATAGGCAAGGCGCTGGCATTATCGATTGCCAAAAATAATCCAGATGATCGTGTGGTGGTCTCGAGCCGCTCGATGATTTCTTTGGAAGCCAATTTTAAAATGCTGCCAAATATTTATTACTATTCGGCCGATGTTGCTGATGAGGTTGCGATGCAGCAAGTGGCCAGCCAGATTGAATCAACCTTTGGCAGACTGGATAGGCTGTATGTGAATGCCGGCATATGCGAATACATTGATGCGTACCCTGTGGATTTACAGAGTGTGCATCGAGTGATGAATACCAATGTGATAGGGGCAATACAAACAGTTAATGTTGCTTTGCCCTTATTAAAGCAGTCGAAAGCCCCGCGCATTGTTGCTATTAGCTCTCAAGTTATTTTTGCGCCGTTTCCACGTGCGGGCTTGTATGCCGCGTCAAAAGTCGCAATGAATGCGTTTTTTGAATCCTTGCAGTTAGATTTAATCCATGAGCCTGTTGAGATAACCCTTGTCTATCCTGGCTTTGTTGATACTCCGGCAAGCCCTGATAAATCATTCAATCGGCCCTTTATGATGACGGCCGAGCAAGCCGCAGAGCGGATTCTCACAGGCGTTAATCAAGGTAAAGCGCGTGTTATTTTTCCCAAGCGATTGTATTGGCTGCTTAAGCTCAAGCACTTCACTCGGCTGTGGGAAAGCATCGTCGTTTCTGAGAAAAACAAGCAGAATAATAAGGACTTTTCTTAATGAAAATCGCCATTATCGGAGCTGGCATATCGGGGTTAACCGCCGCCTATGCGTTGAATAAGAACCATGACATCAAGGTGTTTGAAAAAGCATCCAGTATTGGTGGACATACCGCAACAAAAGAGGTTGAGACGGCCTCAGGGCAATATGCAATCGATACGGGTTTTATTGTCTATAATGATTGGACTTACCCTACCTTTATTAAACTGTTAGATAATTTAAACATTGAAACTCAAGCGACAACCATGGGGTTTAGTGTCAGTGCGCATAATAAGTCTTATGAATACAGTGGTGAAAACTTAGCAACACTCTTTGCCCAGCCTAAAAATATCTTAAGCTTTAAGCATTGGGCAATGATTCGAGATATTTTACGTTTTAATAAAGAGAGTATTCACGATCTATCGGAAGGGCGCTTAGATAAAAGCATGACGCTTGGGCAATACCTTAATGCGAATCAATATAGCCAGCAGTTTGTCGATTATTACCTTGTGCCTATGGGATGCGCTATTTGGTCTGCATCGACTCAAGATATGCTGAATTTCCCTTTGCTCTTTTTTGTACGTTTTTTTAAAAATCATGGGTTGTTAAGTGTCAATGATCGCCCTACCTGGCGTGTGATTAAAGGTGGCTCAAGGGCATATTTGCCAAAATTAACCGCATCTTTTCATGAGCGTATTAACACAGATGTCTCTATTCGTAGTGTTGAGCGAACGGATCAGTCGGTAATTATCAATATTGAGGGCAGGGAGCCAGAAATTTTCGATCAAGTGATTTTTGCTTGTCATAGTGATCAGGCGCTGGCCTTATTACAACAACCAACGCAAGATGAGCAGACGATTCTAGCGGCGATTAGATACCAGGATAATGCTGTTGTCCTGCATACTGACACAGCCCTTTTACCAAAACGAAAAGCTACCTGGTCAAGCTGGAATTATCTTCTGCATTCGACGGAGCAAAGTTTTGCGACACTCACCTACGATATGAATATTCTTCAAGGGATTAATGCACCAGAGACCTTTTGTGTCACTCTCAACGCATCTGATAAAATTGACCCAGAGAAAATTCTGGGTGAATACACGTATGCGCACCCTGTATTTAGCCTTGATGCTATCGCAGCACAAGAGAGTCGCCATCGTATTAATGGTGTCAATCGAACCTGGTTTTGCGGAGCCTATTGGCGTAATGGGTTTCATGAAGATGGCTGCTTGAGTGGGTTGCAGGTTGCAGAAGCGCTTGGTGGTGGTTTATGACGCCTTTTACTATCTATCGAGGCAGCGTAAGACATAGACGATATACCCCTAAATCTAATCAGTTTACCTATAGTTTAACCAGTTGGTTGATTGATCTAGATCAGGTTGACAGATTACAGCAATTTTTAAAGCGAACACCTTTCTCTTTTTTATCTAGCAACTATTTGTCATCTGAAAAACAACCGCTAAAAGATAAAGCGCAAAAGCTTTTAAATCAGCATTTTTCTGACGCGCGATTTGATAAAATCTATCTATTAACTCAGTTACGTTGTGCAGGGTTTCTTATCAATCCGATCAGTGTGTATTTTTGTTATCGTGATAATCAAATGCATGCCATGATCGCTGAGGTTACCAATACCCCGTGGGGCGAAAAACAAAATTATGTTTTATCCTGTGATCCAGATGTCTCGCTGCAACGAATAACCTTTGAAAAGCGAATGCATGTTTCACCCTTTAATGACATGGATTTGGTTTATCAGTGGATGAGCAAATGCAAGGATAACAAAATCACCATTCATATTGGGTGTGAAGCACGCTCTGACACTATTATGGATGCAACGCTTATGCTGAAAAAAGAAAAAAACCAATCGCCAGGGGTGTTGATGACCTGGAAGATAGCAGCACTAATTTATTGGCAAGCATTAAAATTAATAGCGATAAAGCGTATTCCTTTTTATTCAAACCCTAAATGATCTGACTATTTTGGAGACAAGCTATGGCAACGGTTGCCCCTTCGTACCATCATTTGACGAATCGACTATCCGCTAGTCGTTTTGATGAGATAGCGTACCAAAAAGTCATCGCGCATTTTTCTACTATTCGTTATGGTTGCTTGATCATGGTTTGTGAAGGGCGAACTGAAGTCTTGGGGCAAAAAGCCGCTGAGACTGATCTAGTCGTGACACTGACCGTTAATAACAAAGCCATGTTTCGGCATATTCTTTTTGGAGGGATGATTGCTGCTGCTGAAATGTATATGGTTGGTGCATGGGATGTCAGCGATTTGCAGGTGCTTGTTCGTTTAATGTGTCGCAATATTGATGTGTTAAACGCTATGGATCAAAAACGGCATCCCATCTCTAAGCTCTTTGCAAAGCTCTTGCATGTTATGACACAAAATACGCTAAAAGGTGGCGCAAAAAATATTTCAGCCCATTATGATTTAAGTAATGATTTTTTCGAGACCTTTTTAGACTCGAGTAAAATGTATAGCTCGGCCGTATTTCAATCACCCAATGACAGTTTGGAGCAGGCTGCGCAATATAAACTGGATCTGATTTGTCAAAAGCTTCAGTTAACACCCACAGACCACCTCATTGAAATTGGTACAGGCTGGGGGGGGATGGCGATACATGCGGCAAAACATTATGGGTGCCAAGTAACTACCACAACCATCTCAGAAGAACAGTATCGTTATGCAACGCAAAAAGTTAACGCGCTCGGGTTGTCTGATAACATTACCGTACTTAAAAAAGACTACCGAGAATTAAGTGGGCAGTTTGACAAGTTAGTTTCAATTGAGATGATCGAGGCTGTCGGTTATCGCTTTTACGATAATTATTTTGAAAAATGCTCTAGCTTACTTAAGGATGATGGGTTGGCATTGATTCAAGCTATCACGATTTCTGATCAGCGCTACGATGATGCAAAAAAAGAAATTGATTTTATTCAGCGCTATATCTTCCCTGGGGGCTGCTTACCCAGTATTTCAGTGATTTCAAACGCCTTAGCAAAGTATACGGATATGCAGCTGATTGATCTGCATGATATTTCAAGTGCCTATGCGAAAACCCTGGCAGAATGGCGAGTGCGTTTTTATCAAAACAAGTCATCGATTTTTGCACTAGGGTTTGATGAGATTTTTTACCGCATGTGGGAGTATTATTTGTGTTATTGTGAAGGTGGGTTTCGAGAGCATGTCATACAAACCTCGCAACTGTTGATGCGCAAACCGCAGGCATATCAAGCGACCTCCCTCATTAAGCGTTAAATTAGGGCGTTCATGCATGGCTAAAACAGCGCCATTATGGATCAATGCGGTACTCTTTCAGCTAAATTGGTTCATCTGTATTTTTGCCCCAACCTATTGGCTGGTGGCTTCAACTTTGATGCTTTTGTTAGTGCATCAGGTGTTATTTGTTAAATCCTTAAAAGAGTGGCGGTTAATGGTTGCTCTTGCGAGTGCAGGTTTTTTTCTTGATTCGCTGATGGCGCATTTGGGTTTTCTGCAATTTGACTTTGTTGATAGGTTATCTCTTGGTGGGTGGACGCTCGCCCCTATTTGGCTGCTGGGATTGTGGGTCAGTTTTTCTACTTGCCTTTGTCACTGTTTATCCGTATTTTTTACTAAAAAAACCCTCTTAAGCCTTATTACCGTTATTGCTATCCCTGTGAATTATGTTGTTGGTGCCAAATTAACGCTGGCACAATTTAGTGACCCGATCTTTATTCCCTTGTCGATCATTACACTTTATTGGTG
>JAPOUS010000002.1 GCA_026708525.1 Cellvibrionales bacterium | reverse complement strand
TTTCCGCCACTCATCATATTTTTCCGATATTGCTCAAGGCATTATCATAGGACTAGGTACGCAGAGCTATTCGCTAGCACTTGATGCCGCAGTCCAAAAATTAACCCAAAACGAATCAAATTAATCGAGTAAGTGAGTTATTTTTATGGATATCCGTAAAGTAAAAAAATTAATTGAGCTATTGGAAGAATCCAATATTGATGAATTAGAAATTAAAGAAGGCGAAGAGTCGGTACGCATCTCGCGTAATTCAGGCACAGTTATTCCACAAGCGGTGAACTATCAAGTACCCGCCGTAGCACCTGCTACCGCCCCAGCTGCGGCACCTGCAACCGCAGAAGCGCCTGCTGCTCCAGCCGAGCCTCAACTTTCTGGCCATGTGGTTCAATCACCTATGGTAGGCACTTTTTATCAATCGCCCTCACCAGATTCTGCACCTTTCGTAAAAGTTGGCCAACAAGTCAATGCAGGCGATACGCTATGTATCGTTGAAGCGATGAAAATGATGAACCAAATCAAGGCAGAAAAATCTGGCACTATTGGCGAGATTCTTGTTTCCGATGGTGAGCCATTAGAATTCGACCAACCTATTATGACAATCGTCTAAGTTGGGGTTGGCCATGCTAAAAAAAGTTCTCATTGCCAACCGTGGCGAAATCGCACTTAGAATATTGCGAGCCTGCCGCGAGCTGGATATAAAAACTGTAGCTGTGCACTCCACAGCGGATAAAGACTTAATGCATGTACGTTTAGCCGATGAATCTGTCTGCATCGGCCCGGCACCTTCGGTCAAAAGTTATTTGCATATCCCTTCTATTATTGCTGCGTGTGAAGTCACTGGTGCTGATGCTGTCCATCCCGGCTATGGATTTTTAGCAGAAAATGCCGACTTTGCAGAGCAATTAGAAGAAAGCGGGTTTAAATTTATTGGCCCCAACCCTGAATGTATTCGCACCATGGGCGATAAAGTTGCCGCCATTGATGCCATGCAAAAAGCAGGTGTGCCCACAGTTCCAGGCTCTAATGGCCCGCTAACAGATGATACTGAGCGTACTTTAGCCATTGCACGTGATATTGGTTACCCTGTCATCATAAAAGCTGCCGCAGGCGGTGGTGGCCGTGGTATGCGTGTGGTGCACGAAGAAGCGGATTTGCTTAACAGCATCCACATCACTCAATCTGAAGCAAAAGCGGCCTTTGGTGATGCAACGGTTTATATGGAAAAATTCTTAACCACACCTCGCCACGTTGAAATCCAAGTATTGTCTGACGGCAAAGGCAATGCGATTCACCTAGGCGACCGTGATTGCTCGCTTCAGCGCCGACACCAAAAAGTGTTAGAAGAAGCGCCCGCTCCCGGCATTCCTGATGACATTCGCGCCAAGGTAACCAAGGCTTGTACCAATGCCTGTATCGAAATCGGCTACGAAGGTGCAGGGACTTTTGAATTCCTCTATGAAAAAGGTGAATTCTACTTTATCGAAATGAACACGCGTGTTCAGGTCGAGCACCCTGTCAGCGAAATGGTCACAGGCATTGATATCATTAAAGAGCAACTTAAGATTGCCGCAGGTATTCCGTTAGCCCTTAAGCAAGAAGATATCAAAACCAAAGGCCATTCATTCGAGTGCCGCATCAACGCCGAAGATGCGAAAACTTTTATCCCTTGCCCGGGTAAAATCAAGCACTTCCACGCACCGGGAGGCTTAGGCATTCGTGTCGATTCGCACCTTTATAGTGGCTACAGCGTTCCGCCTCACTATGACTCAATGATTGCCAAAGTCATCAGTTATGGTGCAACCCGCGAAGAAGCCCTAAAGCGTATGCGCAATGCCTTGGATGAAATTGTTGTCGATGGTATTCATACCAACATCCCTCTCCAGCGCGACTTGGTGATCGATGAAGCCTTTATGGAAGGCGGCGTGGATATCCATTATCTTGAGAAGAAGTTAGGCTTGTAAATGAATTGGGTACAGATCCGCATTGAGGCAACTCAACCATCGCGTGAAGCGCTGGAAGATGCCCTGCTTGAGACAGGCGCACTCTCCATCACTCTAGAAGATGCTGCGGATCAGCCCATTTTAGAACCTGATTTAGACCAAACCCCTTTCTGGGATGACTTAATACTGACGGCACTATTTGATGCCCATGTGGATGGTGAGCAAGTATTAGCGCACCTAGAAAACACCTTACCTTTCCCGCTGCCAGCTGCAAAAGTCGAAATACTCGAAGACAAGGATTGGATTAAAGCTTGGGAAGAGAACTATCAACCCATCCAAATGACCGATAAGCTTTGGATATGCCCCAGTTGGAAAACCCCACCTGTCGCAAACGCCATTAACCTAATGTTAGACCCTGGCCTTGCATTCGGGACGGGCACCCATCCAACCACATCACTTTGCTTAAAAGCCATTGGCAATATGGATCTCACAGGCAAAACCTTCATCGACTTTGGCTGTGGTTCAGGCATACTCGCTATTGCAGCTTTATTACTCGGCGCAAAACAAGGTACTGCGGTCGACCATGATCCGCAAGCGGTTCGTTCGACCGAATGTAATAGTGAAAAAAATAGTATCTTGGCAAACCAGCTGAGGATCGGCTTGAGCACCGAGCTTGCCTTAGCACCTTGCGACATCATGCTAGCGAATATTCTCGCAAGCCCGTTAATTTCGCTCGCTGATCAATTAGCTAGCCTAACAAAGCCCAGCGGCACACTCATCCTCTCTGGCCTGCTAGCCGATCAACAAGCGGCCGTTATAGCAGCTTACCCTCAGGTTAATTTCCATACCGTACAACAAGAAGGCGATTGGATTTGCCTTATCGGCACAAAGTTTGCGCCATAGATTGGTTTGCGCCATAGATTGGTTTGCGCCATAGATTGACTGGCTCGATAGATTTTATTTGTCCCAATAAGTTTTAGCCTGGTTATGAGAGCCTTGCACTCAATCAGCCGAGACAAACGATTAAAAAAAAAGCAAAATACGTCATTAATAAAAATAACATAATTAACCTGCATGATTGCTCAATGTCCTAAATGTCAGGCCAGCTATACCCTGACCCAAGAACAGCTTGCTATGGCCAATGGCCAAGTGCGTTGCGGTGCTTGCATGACGGTATTTCTTGCAAAAGAAAACCAGGTTACCGCCAAATCTCAAGCCACAGCCGACCTGTTAATTGATGACGAAACCTTATCTGATTTTAACGACGACCCATTCAACATAGGCAATCTTGATGCAACTGATGAAAGCTGGGCAAAAAACCTGCTGGATGAAAAATCCAAAGCTACAAGCCATCACCCTGCTTCGGCTCGCCAAAAAAAGAATCGTTCTCTAGATGAACTGGACGATCTAACAGAATTTGAAAACATGCTATTACTGGATGATGATGACCCTCTTCATCAAGAGTCCGCCCCTCTATTGTCAGGCGGTGTAGCAGATCTCCCGATTGAGTTTCATTACAAAGGCAAAAAACAGCTGTGGCTCAACGCCTTCTATTCACTCCTTATCATTGCACTTTTGCTTTTAGCCGCCTATCAAGTGTTTCTTTTCCGCTTAGATGACGCAAGCAAAGATCCCAAGTTTAGACCCTACTATCAGTTCGGATGCCAATATTTAGGCTGTCAATTGCCGCCGCCTTTTGATATTGAGCGTGTGCACATTAGCCACCTGTCAGTAAAATCTCACCCTTATCTTAATCACGTTTTGCTGGTGGATATGATTCTTACCAATACCGCAGAATACGCACAACCCTTCCCTGTACTTGAACTGTTTTTTACCAATGAAAAAAATCAAATTGTTGCAGGAAAACCTATTCATCCTACGCAATATTTACGCGGCGAAATGCAAAGCAAAAAATCCTTACCCATCAGACAACCCATTCATATCGCCATGGAAGTTGTTGATCCTGAAAAGTCTGCTAATGGCTATTTTGTTCAGCTAAGATCTGCCAAAAAGCAAGAAAAAAAGTAGGGAATCTTTTTTTGCCGAGCCGCCGAAGCTTAACTAAAATCTACACACTATAGAGGTAATGCAATCGAAAAGTCTTTTGGGTGAAACTGACCTCCCAACGACTTGAAGCGAGTGTCTAAACGGTTGATCATAGGAGTCTATCCTAACCTTCAACTCTCCAGAGGCTCCTAGGCTTATCCCAAAAATCCAAATAAGATCATTGGCACTTTTGCAGAAGTCGCTCAATGAGCTAGAGCACTTTTCGCTCAATTTTTTGCGATATTTTTGTGATAACACACCTCTTAAGATTCTGTTGAAAGGCCCAAGGCAAAGAGTAATGGATTTAACCCGAAACACCTCCTACAATACCCCCCTTTTTGAGGTGTGCAAACAATGATCAGCCTTGGCCCGCATAAACTCCAAAGCCGCGTGTTACTTGCCCCTATGGCTGGAGTCAGTGATTTTCCTATGCGTACCCTTTGCCAAGGCTACGGCGCAGGGCTGACCACAACCGAGATGATCACATCGAAAACACATCTTTGGGAGACGGATAAATCCAGCTTTCGCTTCAAAAAAACCCGGTATAATCACATCCCTCACAGCATTCAAATCGTCGGCAGTGATCCTAAACAGCTCGCGTTCAGTGCGCAAATGGCGGTTGAAGCAGGCGCTGATATTATCGATATCAACATGGGCTGCCCAGCAAAAAAAGTGTGCAAAAAACTGGCTGGCTCTGCCCTCCTTGGCGACGAGCAATTAGTCGGTGACATTTTAACGGCTGTTGTCGGCGCAGTCTCTGTTCCTGTCACGCTCAAAATTCGCACAGGTACTGAACCCAGTAAACGCAATGCAACAACCATCGGTAAAATCGCTGAAGATGCAGGCATACAAATGCTGACAATCCATGGCCGCACACGTGCCTGTCGATTTCTAGGTCAGGCAGAATATGACACCATTGCCGATGTCGTCCAATCGGTTAAGATTCCTGTTATTGCTAACGGAGATATTAAAGACCCCACCCTTGCTCGAAAGGTGCTTGATTACACAAAAGCTGCGGGTATAATGGTCGGCCGTGGCGTACAAGGGCAGCCTTGGCTCATTAAATCACTGGTTTCCGAAACACAAAATCGGGCCTTCAACGAGCCAACATTTGACGAAAAAATCCTTATTATTCAAAAACATATGTCTTTTCTATACCAGTTTTACGGCGATCAAAAAGGTGTGCAAATCGCCCGTAAACATATGACCTGGTATCTGGAAAATTTAACACTTAACCGCCACCACAAACAGGCATTTAACACACTCGCGAGCATAAACGAACAAAAGTCGTTTATTCAAGATCTCGCTATTTTTTTTAAAGAAGGTAATGTTGCATGAACCAAGAAGCTGTCGCTCTCAATTCCGCTTTCACTGAGACTACTACTGATGAGCCCACATTAGCCAATGAACCAACCTCGGGATTGCCAAACGGCCAAACCATTCGTGATTGTGTCGCAACGGCCTTAGATAACTATTTCTCAAGCCTCGATAAAAATGACGGCATTTTTGAAGTCTATCAAATGGTGATGGCTGAAGTTGAAGCTCCCTTGCTTGAAGCTGTCATGAAACACACTGACAAGAATCAAACACGCTCTTCTGAGATCTTAGGCATTAACCGCGGCACGCTTCGCAAGAAACTCAAGCAGTATGACATGCTCTAACCCGCTTTTTCTAATCTTTAAAAAAGCTTTAGCAAACGTCTTTAGCCAATAAAAAACCTACAGGTTCAACGATGTCCAACCTTCTTCCTATTCGTCGAGCGCTGATCAGCGTCTCCGATAAAGCCTCTATTGTTGATTTTGCCAAGTCCCTTCAAGGGCTTGGTGTCGAGTTGCTTTCAACAGGCGGCACGTATCGCCTTCTAAAAGAGCAACAAATCCCCGTCACTGAAGTGTCTGATTACACAGGCTTCCCAGAGATGATGGATGGACGCGTCAAAACGCTACACCCCAAAATTCACGGCGGCATTTTGGCAAGGCGTGGCAAAGATGATGACACACTCAAAGCTCACGACATCAACACCATTGACTTGGTTGTCGTTAATTTATACCCCTTTCAAGAAACCATCGCTAAAGATGGCGTCACGCTAGCGGATGCTATTGAAAATATCGACATTGGTGGCCCTACGATGCTTAGAGCCGCAGCTAAAAATCATGCGGATGTTGCGGTTGTTGTCAACCATAGTGACTACGATAACATCTTAACCGAAATGGCTGCCAATGGCGGTGCACTCAGTGATACCACTCGATTTGATCTAGCCTGCAAAGCCTTTGAGCATACTGCGCAATACGATGGTGCCATTGCCAACTTTTTAGGCACACGCCTCGATGATGACGAAAAAGTGTTTCCACGCACCTTTAACCAACAATACGAGCGCCAAGAAGTCCTTCGCTACGGTGAAAACTCTCATCAACGCAGTGCGTTTTATTCAGAAGCTAACCCTGCTCAAGGGACGATCGCATCAGCCAAACAACTTAACGGTAAGGCACTTTCTTATAACAACATTGCCGATACCGATGCCGCGCTTGAAACCGTCAGCCTTTTTGATGAACCTGCCTGCGTCATTGTTAAACACGCCAACCCATGTGGTGTTGCGGTGAGCAATAATCTACTTAACGCTTACGAAAAAGCCTTTGCCACTGACCCCGAATCAGCATTCGGCGGTATTATTGCTTTTAACCGAGAGCTTGATGGAGTGACAGCACAAACCATTTGCGAAAAGCAGTTTGTCGAAGTCATTATTGCACCATCGGTCAGCGAAGAAGCACTCACCGCCGTTCAAGCCAAAAAAAATGTTCGCCTTTTAAGCTGTGGTGAAATTACACCACCGGCAAGCGGCTTTGATATCAAGAAAGTCGGTGGTGGCTTATTGGTACAAGATAAAGACACCGGTTTAGTCACCGCTGATGACTTGCAAGTCGTCACTCAACTTGCCCCGACAACTGAGCAGATTGCCGATCTACTTTTTGCTTACCGCGTTGCTAAAATGGTCAAGTCTAATGCCATCGTCTATGCTGCGCACCAGCAAACCGTGGGTGTTGGTGCTGGCCAAATGAGCCGTGTTAATTCTGCGCGTATTGCCGCCATTAAAGCTGAACATGCAGGCCTAGAGGTCAAAGGGGCAGTGATGGCATCTGACGCATTTTTCCCCTTCCGTGATGGGATTGATAATGCAGCCGCCGCTGGCATTAAATGCATTATCCAGCCCGGGGGTTCCATTCGTGATGATGAAATTATTGAAGCAGCAAACGAGCACGGCATCGCCATGGTATTTACTGGCATGCGGCACTTTAGACACTAAGTTGCTCTAGCTTTCAATCAAAACTCGACGATTAATCTAAACATAAGGGTTTAGTATGAATGTATTAATCATAGGTGCAGGCGGGCGCGAACACGCCCTAGCCTGGAAAGCAGCGCAAAGCCCTGACGTTGAAACGGTTTTTGTCGCACCTGGCAACGCAGGTACTGCGCTTGAGCCCAACATGGAAAACATCAATATTGATCCCTTGGATCATCAGGGGTTAATTGAGTTCGCTAAGGCGAATGGCGTTGGCTTAAGCATTGTCGGCCCGGAAGCACCGCTAGTTGAAGGGGTGGTTGATGCCTTTGAATCGCAAGACCTAGCATGCTTTGGCCCAACTAAAGCAGCCGCACAACTTGAAGGCTCTAAAACCTTTTCTAAAGATTTCTTAGCCAAACACAATATTCCAACAGCCGCCTACCAAAGTTTTACTGAGATCAATCCAGCCATTGATTACATCAAACAAATGGGAGCCCCCATTGTTGTTAAGGCCGATGGGTTAGCGGCGGGTAAAGGCGTCATCATTGCTCAATCCGAAGAGGAAGCCATCGCAGCCGTCAACGACATGCTTGCTGACAATCGCTTTGGTGATGCGGGTAGCCGCGTCGTTATTGAAGAGTTTTTAACCGGTGAAGAAGCCAGCTTTATCGTAATGGTTGATGGCACAGATGTCGTCGCTTTTGCATCAAGTCAAGATCACAAAGCGCGTGATGATGGCGATAAAGGCCCAAATACAGGCGGTATGGGCGCTTATTCTCCTGCGCCTGTTGTCACTGACAGCGTACATCAACACATTATGGACGATGTTATTAAGCCAACCGTCGAAGGCCTTAAAAAAGATGGCATCCACTACCGTGGGTTCCTCTACGCGGGGTTGATGATTGACAAAAACAATCAATCCAAAGTGTTGGAATTTAACTGCCGCTTTGGTGACCCTGAAACCCAACCTATCATGATGCGCTTAAAAACGGACTTAGTTAAACTCTGTGCAGCTGCCTGCAAAGGCCAGCTTGCAAAGGAAAACATCGAGTGGGACAATCGAGCGAGTGTCGGTATTGTATTAGCAGCAGGTGGTTACCCTGGCTCTGTGAATAAGGGTGACATCATTGAAGGCATCCCTCATGAAACCGATAACGCTAAGGTTTTCTTCGCAGGTGCATCACTTGATGAAAAAGGCCAAGTTTTAACCAATGGCGGACGCGTGCTTTGTGCCACGGCACTTGGCGACACCGTGAGCGATGCTCAACAGGCTGCCTACGATCTAGTTAAACGGATTCATTGGAATAATGTGTATTACCGAAAGGATATCGCCTGGCGCGCTATTGAACGGGAACAAATGCCATAAGATTACTCGACAGCAAAGTAGCCTGCTTGCTACTTTGCGGTTTCTTTTTTTTGTTTTATCGTCATTTCTTTTTTTTTTCACGCACCCAGCATTACAGGCTGCGAAAATATTCAATTATCCCAGTGACACGCAACTTGTCCATCACCTTGATATTCTTGCTAACCCTGACGGCGAAATAACCGCAAGTAACATCACTCAACATTTCGATGCCTTCACCCCTATACATCGTTATCATCATCATACGATAAAAGAATTCAGCAATGATTACTGGTTATTATTCAGTATAAAAAACTCGACAGAATGGCCACATTTTCTCTGGTTAGATATTAATAGTCACAATATTTCATCGGTCTCGGTATTTCAGCTTATCGATTCTACGACGCTGCTCCCACTCACAAGTCAAAATAAAAATGAGCATCATCTCACCTCATTAACTCTACCCAAGCAAAATCTTAACACTTACCTTATTCACCTTAAGGTATCAGCTTTGGTCGCACCAGAAATTAATCTTGTTGACCCTAAAACCTTTCATATCGCCGAAGAACAAAAAGCCTACCAATTGGGCTTTTTGTTTGGAGGAATTGCCCTTTGTCTGTTGCTATGTATTGCACTAAGCATCGCTTTTTATGAATGGCTGTTTATTTTTTTCGCCTTACAGCTCGCTATATCTCTAGTCTTGCAGCTCATTCATACACCACTTGACTGGGCTTTTATTCATGATGTACAAGAATATAACGACATATTCTATATTCTAGTGTTTACCTTTGCAGGGCTTGGAAAAACCTATTGTTACCTCCAAAGTCTCTCTCTTGAGCATTTAACGCGTGATCCATTCCGAGTGTTTATTGCTATCAGCTTACTGCTAAGTATTATTCTTCTCTTGAATTTCAATCATACATCACCCTATTTTTGGGGAATTTACGCGCTACTTATCCCTGTCAATATTTCGCTATTACTCACGGCCTATAAAGTGCGGCAAAACACCACCGCTTTATGGCTGGCCGGTTGTGACATCCTTTTCTTCAGCATTATGATCTTATTATTGTTTTTCCAATCAACGGATGCTAAAACAGATCATATTAGCGAATATCTGGCCTTAAGTCTGGTACTTACTCGAAGCGTAATTCAATTAGTTTTTTTCTTTCATCACTTTAATGGACTTAAGCGCCAAACATCGCAAGAGCTATTTTTACAAAAGCTAAAAATGGATGAACGCTTAAATGATAAAGTATGGCTCGAAAAAATCACGCATGATCTCCGCACTCCCGCCTCAGGGATTATCGGTATCACAGATATTTTGCAAGAAACTACTCTCTCGCACTCGAATCAGGAATTAGTCGATTCCATCGCCCGCTCTGGACAATTGCTGCTCAATAAAGTTAATGAAATCAACAGCCAGATTTTACTTAAAAGCGATAATAAAAGTCTTTCGCTGTCCGTTTTTGAATTGCCATTGCTAATAGATGAATGCGCCTTTGATTATCGGCCAATTATTGAAGATAAAAATATTGAGCTAATCATCAGTGTGCATAACGATGTCCCTATATTTGTTTACGGGGATGCTAACCGCCTTCGCCAAGCACTAACACAGCTGATCAAAAATGCAATTGAGCATACTGCTCAGGGCGAAATTATGATCAATGTATTAATGCTGGATAAAGCAAATAGTACCTTGCGTTTTAGTGTCAAAGACACAGGCCGAGGCATTAATCAACATGATTTGTTAGCCATGCAAAAACGGCATGGACTCCAGCCTTCCAGTGGCTTAACTATCACTCAACTTCACCTTCAAGCGCTCTCCAGTCAACTTGAGATAACTAGCAAACTAGGCGAAGGAAGCGAGTTTAGTTTTTCACTTAAGCTACCACAGGCTGAAACCGAGCTGAATTCCAAAACACCGGTTGACCATAAAAAATCATTACAACATAAGCGCTTATTAATCATTGATGACAATCGAACCTGTTGTCGAGTGATCAGGCAACAAGCCATAGGGCTTGGGATGCAGGCGATAGAAACTTATGATGGTAATGAGGCCATCGCGATGTTCCGAGCAAAGGCCAATGTTTCCGAACCTTTCGATGCGATTATTGTCGATTACGATATGCCACACTTAAATGGCTTACAAGTCGCTAAAAAAATCTTTTCTGAAAATGCAGAACCTCCAGCGATCATCATGCTTACAGGGTTAAATTCAGTCCCCGACAAAAATTCACTGGATGATGCAGGCATTCAGGTCG
>JAPOUS010000287.1 GCA_026708525.1 Cellvibrionales bacterium | reverse complement strand
AACCTTAATGCTTGAGAGGTTATCGACCACGGACACATTACCAAAGGTATTGGATTCATTGGTAATGACTATATTGAAGGTAACCCACTGACCCGGTGCATACACATAGCTATCCGCCGTTTTATTCACGGTAAAATTGGGCACCAACGGATCAATTGGCACAATGATATTACTCCCTGAAACCGATAGCATATTGTCAATGGTACCTGTGACGGTTGGCGTCACCTGAGTCGTCACCTTAAAAATATATTTTTCACCCGGCGCAATATTGGCTACAGCATCCAAGTCTTTATTGCCTTGATAATCACCAAATATACTTGAATGACTTGCCTGACTATCGTCCATCGTCACGGTAAAATTGCTAAATGAAAGCTGACCATCATCACTCTTCGCTTGACTCAGTAAATCCTTAATGGTCACGCCCTGGGCAAACCCTTCACCCGAATTGACAACTTCCATGGCAAATGACAACTGACCATTATTTTCATAAAAATTGGTGTCACCTGTGGATGAAAAAGTCGTGGATTTCCCACGGTCAACCCTGCTGGGTGCCGGTTTTAAAGGGTCGGTTTTTTCTATGAGTGAACCAATCGATGCACCATTGCCGTCAATCTCACCCATGGCGTTCAATTTAATCTGTGCGGTTATGGTGACAATGACCCGATCAAAGGGCGCGACATCAAGCTCCAAGTTAATATCGCTATTATCTGGTACATCGGGTACATAAGTATCCCCACGATACCCCTCCGCGTTTTCAGAGACCGCAACCGTCTTCCAGCTAGAAAAAGCACAACCCGTCGTCCCGTCGCCTAATGGTGCCTGAACGTTAGATACCCAATCGTTGAGAACATAATTGTTTAACCATACGCCACTTTTATTAATGAATGTCACTTGATAAACGACGCTATCCCCTGGCTTATAATAGGTTTCACCCAATTGATAGGGCTCACCATCAACGCTTAAGATATTTTTCTCCAAGCTAAAATCTGAAAGCTCAGGTGTGAGGGTTTGACTGGCATCAATTTTTCCAGAAGTCATTGTATTGGTGATGTTACCTAGCACATTTTCAGCAATCGTTGCCTCCACCGTAAAGGTGATCAGATCACCCGGGGCGATATCAATAGAGGTATTAATATCTTTATTGGCCCCGGGAGTAAACTTACCAACATTCGTGACTCTCCCGACAATATGATTTTCAGAAACCGACCAAGAAACAAATGGGTTTCCCTTAGGATTAGTGCCAGCAGTTACTGAGGTTTCTGCAATATCGGTTTCTATGGCACTGATAATATCTTTGACTTTTTTACTGTAAATCGTGCCTAAGCCTTCATTTGACAACGTCATCACGTAAGTAAAAGTATCTAGAGGTTTGTAACGACTTTTTGGCTCAGATTTACCACTACCCGTAAACGCCTGCTTGGTCAACTTAAGATCAGGCTCTGCCATCGATAACCTATCAGAGACAATCGAATGCCTACCCACAGATACCCTGTTAGATATTTCACCAACCGCTTCATCCATGATTTTTGCTGTAATAGTGTATTCAACAAACCCCTCAACACCTAAATCAATAAGGGTATTGATGTCCGTATTATTCGCATATACGCCCGCATCCGTTACCCCTTTATCATCGGTCTTGGCAGTAATTTCCCAACGCTCAAATGCTTTGCCATTGGATCCATCAAACCAATTTGTGGTGGCTTCGCTTAATCGATCCACAACCGGCATATCTTTCGCATTTGAACCACTCAACCAATCGATTCGAACGGTATATTCGACATAACCTCCCGGTGAGTAATGCGTTGTATCAATGGGGTTTTTATCTTTATCGTACACTTGGGTTACGGTTTTAGTAACACCATACGTTGTAACAGCCGGGTGGCTGGTGACACTGGTGGTATTCGTGCCCATCAATCCGGTATTGGTAATATCACCGGCAGCATCGGGATTTACCGTAGCAATGATTACCCAGTTAATCTCTCCACCAATGGGGATATTGGCCGCGATATCTAAATCTCGGTTATTGTCAAACTTGCCTGGGTTATATAGCTCTTTGTATGATGGTTTAGCGCCTGTTTGAGGGTTATCATGAATCTCCGCGAGATTGGCTTTTATAGTCCACGCGGTAAATGCTTTTATTGGTTTGCCGTCCGTATCCGTTGTCATTATGTCCGTTAATAAATCTCTGACAACCATATTATTTAGGTGGACTTTTCCGGTATTGGTTATCCTAATAGTGTAAGTCAGATTTTCTCCTGCGACATAATTATCCTGCTCTACCGTTTTATTATAGGTAACGTGATTAGGAAATGGACGGCTGATTTGTCCATCATTATTAACATTGCCCACCGCATCATCACGGACCTTTCCTCGAATAGAATAAGTAACCTTGTCACCTGCCCCCACATCGATGGTGACATTTAGGTCTTGATTATCCGCAACTGTCCCGTCTTTACTACCATCTGTGGTACCTCCATTGTGATTATCCAATTTATCGACATCGACCGACCATTGATGGTTAAAGACTTGTTTCATTGAGCCATCAAGTGTAAGAACCTCTATGTTGCTAATCGCATCCTTGATCGCAACATCATTAAAGTATCCGACTTGTGAACTTGCCTCTATGGTGTAGGTAATTTCATCACCCGGCTTGTAATAAGTAGGTGCAAATGATTTGCGAACTTGTCCACCACTCCCTATTCTTAATGCTTCATAGACAGCAGTACCAACCTTAATCGTTTCACCTGACTCTTTCTTATAACGCGTAATATAGGCAGTATTGCGAATTTTATTGGATACCACATTATCCTTAACCTCCGCCTCTATGATCATTTTAGCGGACTGATGGCTTTTCATTTCAAAATCTGGCACATAGATATCTTCTTCCGTCCATGGTTTCCAATCGGTATCATTGATTTTATAGCGCCAACGGACAAAAGGGTTACCGGATATATTCGTTGCTGTGCCATCTTTACTATTGGCAAGCTCGCCTTCAATATGCGACATATCATCGTAAAAATATAAATGATCAACATCCTCTTCCATGTCATTTCTAACTTCAACGGCATAGGTAAATACTTGGCCCGGGGTAAAGAAAATAGTGTCGCTGTCTTTCGTTACACTAAAGCTGATTTTAGTAGTATCTTTTTCTATATCGGCAGAGCTTTCAAAATCTCGATCCGTTTGGTAATCGTGAACGAATACCGTATTGGTGACTTTATACAAGTCGTGAATATCATCGACAACTGTTCCCTCAATCACAATATCAATTCGGCCACCTGGGGCTATATCGACGGCTGTATCAATATCCGCATTATCTTTTAGCAGATCAACAACCCGTGTTCCTACGCCTGAGGTTTTGGTAGTGATACGCCACGCTTTAAACAACTTAAGACCACTAATACTGTCTTTTACTGACGCACTGTTAACATAACCTTGACCTGTATTGGTCAAGGTAATAATAAATGTGACTTGTTCATTGGGGTGATATATAGGTTTGTTTACGGTTTTTCGGACATGCAAATCCGGCAACTTCCAATGCGTGGTTGCGCCGCTATGTAACACACTGTCTCGAGTCGTCACTGAGACAGCATTATGAAAATCTCCCCAAACCACATAATCCTGTGTGCGTCTAGGGATCTTAGCCAAAATATTATAAGTAACGCTCCCCCCAGCAGGAATGGATGCCTTCGCATGCAATCCTCTGGATTGATAATCTTCATTAAGGCCTGGATCCGCATTCTTACCTTTGGATGATGTTGTTATAGCAAAACTGTCAAAGACAGCGACTTTTTTACCTGCCGGATGAAGTAACTCCGCCATGACGTTTTGTATATCATCATCAACAGGAATATTCTTGGCAAAACCACCCATTGGATCTGAGGATACTGTAATGCGATAGCGAATAAGCGTATCAGGCTCTGAATACTCGGATTTATCCACTAATTTTCTGACTGACAAAATATAAGGCAAGGGATCAGACCCTGTTTCTGATGTAGCATCATCGCCTGCTTTCACACTGTTAGTGACCCGTGAAACCAGATCGTTTTGGGTGGTAGCAACCACGGTATAAGTAATGGTATCGCCCGGAAAAATATTCACATGCGTATCAATATCTTCGTTATTACGCACGGTGCCATCAACATCCGGGTTACTAAAGGTTGAGGGCTTCCCTGCGCTATCTACGGCTTTTTTGCTGACTTTCCAGCCGGTAAATGCAGCCTTTGTACCGGCACTCCCTGTCGCTTGAATAGACGTTATCTTGTCAACAACCTTAAGATTTGTCAGTGGGCCTTGGCCGGAATTTTTTATCGTAATGGTATAGGTCAAATCGCTACCAGGAACAAACTGTTGCTTATCAACCAACTTAAGAATTTCTACCCGTCCATCGGGTGTCGCCAATCCACCCCCCTCTTCTTTTACATTATCATCTGGGCAATCCTGATCATCCAGAATAACGCCGATGGCCAATGGGTTGACCTTGGCATCCAATTGATAAACCACTTTACCCTTGGCAGCAAGGTCTGCGGTAATCGAAATATCCCCTGTTTTTTCAACACCGTAATCAAATAAGCCAGGATTCGTGCCCTCACCCTGCACATCACTAACACTTAGCTTCCAGGCAATAAACGGGGGCCCATCTGATCCATCACTTAAATTCACTTTCTGGCAACTGTTGATTTGATCTTTGATGGTAAAATTATCCGCAAACTGACTGGTTGAGTTATTGGTGGCAGTAATAAAGTAGGTCACCCATTGATTAGGAAAATATTTATCCCCCTTAGGTTTTTTAACAAGATCGATATTATTCGTTAGATCGAGCGCAGGTAAACTCAACGATTTTGAGTAAGTTTTTCCTGTTGATTGTTGCGTAAGCGTCACTTCCGTCTCTATAGCAGAAATTGCCACAGCTTTGGCCTTAGCTGTCACCTGATACACAATGTTTTCACCCGGCCCTATGGTAACCCTATCCGACAGATTTACGTTAGCATGCTGTGAGCCCTGCCCAAGCTGTGAAAGGCTATGATTACCAACGGATACGACTTTTACCGTCCACTCGCTAAAGGGGTTACCACTCACATCACGATGATCATAAAGGCTAGATTCACCTGTATTAGCCAGATTTATACTGAGAGGCAAGAGCAAATGCGTCACCTGATAACCCACGGCATAGCCGCTACCGGTATTACTGGCAGTAATTGAATAGGTAATATTCTCTGAAGGCTTGTAATGTTTTGATGGTTTCACCTGATAATCTAAAGCCACCTGATCAGGCTCGGAAGGAATTTGTATCGAATTGGATACCTTCTCTTCACCATAAAGGGTGACTTCGGCACTATTGATAACAGGGGAGACAATGGTTGTTGCTAAGGTGGCAGAGATTTCATATTGCACCCAGCCACTCGGGGCAATAATAATGTGACTGGCGGAGAACCGATTATCGGTTTGTGAATAATCGCCGACACTTGAAGCATTGGAATTTTTCGTCGCCTTAATGTGACCTAAAGATGCTATCGCCTGAACTGCATTGCCATGAATATCTTTGGCTAAAATCTCACTAAACGCATCGCTAAGATTGGCATAATAAGCTGTGTATTTTCCGGTATTTTCAAGTTTAATGGTAAAAACAATGGATTGGCCTGGCGTATATTGATGAACACTGGCCGACTTTGTCGCTGAAACCACGACATCTCCCGGAGTGATGGTAAGACTATTGGTTTCCTGATCATCGACTGTTGCATGCACGGCCTTTGATTGCCGGAACGATGCATTCATTTTGGCTTTAATGTGATACTCAAAAACCACATGCTCTGTCAATACAGCATCGGTAATGGTTAAATCGGCCGACGGGTTAAATGTCCCGAGATTCGTTAATCGTTGCTTTTTACCACTCTCTTGTTTTGCGACAACCGACAAATCAGTAAAAATGGCGCGCGATACGCCATCAAACCCTGCACCCTCAAGAGATAAAAACTCAGTGACAATAGCCGACGGGCGAATAACCTCATCCGTATCATTGATTAATGTTAATTTGAAGATTACCCAGTCACCATTGGTATATTCTGCGTTATCAACAGACAAGGTATATCTAAAATCACCCAATACATTGGCAACAGACAGGCTGAAAAGAATAAGTGAGGCAAACTGAATGAAACGCTTAATCATTGGCATCACTACAGGGGATAAAACAGCATTTGACTCTTAATTTTAATGCTTAGTTCAGGTGAATATTGCAAGCGTTACATTCTTAATTGTCTAAACTGAATAGATTGGCTTCCATCAAGGCAAACGACAATGAAAGCAATCTTATTCGCACTGTATTTTGGCTTCATCTTAGGCTGCCAACCTGCCAATGAACCTGCCGCATCAAAACACCCACAAGAGCGTATTATCCCACCAACAGGCGAATTAAAGCTCTGGCTAAATTTACTGCCCTCACCTTTTTTTTATTCAAGCGTCCAGATTGATAGCATGGCACTTATCCGAGAGGATGATACTGCCTATACACTCCAAACAGCCAATAACTCACCTTGGGTAATCTATTCATTATTACCAAGCGCCAGCGTTACTCTCTCTCCACTCGATAATATTCCATCCGGGCAATACAATGCCTTACTTGTTACGATCAACCTAACAAACACCTTGGTGACTTGGCTTGAAGATCAATCACTCAAGGTGCCTTTTTTGTATGACACCTTCGGGAAAACAGGCGAAGATGCGTTAACACAAATCACGATTGAAATCCCGATCACAGGCTCGACGCCTTTGATTATTTCTGAAGAAAAAACGGCAAATCTTGCAATAACACTTGATAATTATGCCGGACATCGATGGATTCCGATGGATGACAATCCGGCAGCCACTGACCTCAGCTTATTGCCTGTATTGACCGCAAGCACAAACATTGATATCTCAGGTGAGATGCAATGGATCGGTTCTATCACCACTTTATCGTCCGATACCGCGACATTTATTCTTGCAGATAATCAAAAAACCTTTCATTTGCCACTCTCAAAAGACGCTTCAATCATCATCGACGGTAAAGCCCAAACAAAAATCCAGCTCGAAAACTTACTCAGCGAAACCGAGCCCCTATTATCACACCTTAAAATTAACGCATCACCGAAAGGATTTAGCATCAAACAAATCTATGCCACTCGGCAAGCTGCAAGCCATTTCTTTGAAGGCATGCGTAAAGATGATGAGCCATTTTTTGGGGTACTCTCACCGCTTGAAGATACAATAAATAACCCGCCTTTCTTTACTCATCAAACGATAATAAAAAGTGCACAAAAGACCGAAGCCTGGGAATTAATCAATGGATTTATCGATGCGGATACCTTATCTCATTATCACTCACTTCCAACATTAACCTTAGCCAGGCTCACCGAAAAACAAGACGATCTGATGACATTGAACGTGCTATCCAATAATGGCATGAAAACGAATACACCCGAAACATTCACCCTCGATCTTGACTCATCGGCGACTACCAATGACATTGGGCTATTTTTTCGTGATAAAAACAACGCCCCGACAACGCCCATCCTATGGCAATCCGACAAGCCTTTGCATTTTTATACCGCACTGCCTCTGCTTAGTGAATTTCAATTAGCCTCTGAAATTGATACAAAAACACTCTTACTCAACAAGCCTGATAGTCATGATGCCTACCAACAACTTGTGACAGATGCAGGGCTAGCCATTGATGTCTCATCACCAATTAAATCGATCGATATCAGCAAGGCATCAATCACCGTGCAAATAGAAGGAATTACACCTGCTTATAAAAGCTTTCATTTTACCTCACAAGAAAAAGCTATAGCGTTAGTGAAACAACTAAACAATGACGAATACAAACTCATGGTGATCGCAGCGAAAGGTAACCTCGATGAACAAAACTTACTCGCTAAACACGTGACATTGCGCTTAACCAATTATCAAAGTCTAAATGACACTAACGACGATTTAGCCTCATTAACCTCAGAATCTTCAAGCCTCAACGGCAAACCTCAGCCTGTGCTTAAAGGTCGCCTCAGTAAAGACGTGAAATATCTCTTGCGTTTATTTAAATCTCAGCTTTCCACCCATGTTTTTCTTAAAAATCAACTTGGGCAGCAACTGCCATCACCTATTGACCGACAAATACAACAGGCGGCTCAAACCCAAAAAAGAATCGACAGTATTAATGCCGAGGTCAAACAAGCACGAGAAAACTTTCGTATGCAAATGAAAGAACAGCAAAAACGTCTCAGGTTGCAAAATTATAAACGTGTTATGGGAGTCACTGTCACAGAGGCTAGAAAGCTAAATGTGACCCTAAGCAAAGCAGATGTTATTGCCATCACCAAAAAGGTCATTTCAGCCCGAGCAAAGAAAGGCCAAGCGACCAGCTCAATCAACCTAACAAATGATGTTAGCAACGAAATCCTCAACCAAAAACTCACAAATCTAAAATTCGGTGATTCCAAAAGTGCCGACGGTCAATTACACAAGCATATGACAGGATCTGCAATTGATGCCGACATCGAAGCGAGACTTAAAGCGCTCAAGAGCGATTCCTTAGATACAACAAAAACACCTAACGTCAGAAAACGATTTTAAGGCCCATCGATGGCAGCACGCCAAGCCCTGTATCCTCATGGAGAGTCAGTCTGCTTTGTTGCTTACCTTCAATAAATGGGACTGAATCTGAGCTAAACCGATACGCTGTAATATTCGACTGGTTATAAAGATTTACTACCTCAAAATACCATTGCCAATCAAATCGCTCATCTTCACTTGAATAGTCGATTCGAATATCTAGCTGATGCGATACCGGGTATCTTGCCGCATGCTGTTTGCCATAAACTGGCAATGCTTTGCCTGCTGCCTTAGGATGTGACTTTACATCAACAATAGGCGTATATCGATTACCCGATAAGCATTGCCACTTAACCCCTGCTTGCCAGCGCGAATTGAATTGATAATTCCAAGCCGTTTTCAGATTGAAGGGCACATCATATTGAAATAGGATTTTCTCTTTTGTTATCGGATGAATCCGCTCAGTTTTTGATAAGCTTAACGCAACCCAACCATTAATCTTTTCTCTACCCTGCCTCTCTAGCATCAAATCCGCCCCATAGGCTTGGCCTTTAATGGCATTAGATAATCGCACGTCATCGTCATTTTTATGGGTAAAAATGAGATCTTTAAGAAACTTTTGATAAAGCGTGGCACTAACTCGCCAATCAGATGAAAAAACCTTTGCAAGGTTAAGCGAGATTTGCGTTGATTTTTCAACACCTAAAGACTTGGCTCCTAAAGGTTCAATCATTTGTGATGCATCGGGGAATTGCGAATAACGCCCTGCCGACAGTTTGAGTACCAATGAAGGCATCAAGGCCCACTGCCAGGCAGCTCGAGGCTCAATCAAAGCGATATCAAGATACCTATCCACAGCTGATAGGACAGAAAACGATACGTCATGCTCGTCTGACATTTGCCAACTATCCAACACAGATAGCATTGAGCGCTCTATAGTGATACCTTCTTTAAACGTTTGTAGCTTTTCACCTAGCATTGGGCAATCCGCGTTAATACTCGATGCGCAATTGGGCACGTTGGCATTAACATTCAGCTCAACTTTGGCATATTGCTGCATTCCCTCAACCGTGACTCGATGCGAATCCCATACCAGAGCATGAATACCTGCTTTAACGAAAAGCTCCTGACGATTTTGGTCAATAAATCGCTCATTACCATAATCCGATTCATCCATCGCTTGGGAATGCGCTAAAGTGACATAGACATCAAAACCTGCTGACGTTTTTTTCCATTCCGCAAGTTGCGTATCCATCCCCTTATTTAGCTGGGCCTTCCCTAGCAAAGCACCATCCTTGGTGACTAGATTACTCTCTTCATTTAAACTTGCCTCACCGTCATCTCTTGCACCCAACCAAGTTAAAGCAAGCGATTGCGACCCATTCAACCACACCCATCGACCTTGATAATTGGAAGATGTGGGCAATCGATTTATCGATACACCGGAGGCTTTTTTGCCGGCCATAGATTTTATATCGATGATGTCATTGTAGTATTGCAATAAATTTTTTTTGTAGCCCATATAAAAGGCAGCTGATTCACTAAGCTTAGATTCAACAAAAACGCTGGCATCAAGAAAACTAATATCCAATGACAAACTAAATGGCAAGGCTTTAGGGTCTCTCAGCTGAATATCGATAATGCCGCCCAGAGCATCATAATAAAACCCTTGAAATCCTGATTTTTTTAACGACAGTGATTGCAGGACGCTCGTTGGAATGACACTCGCCCCATGTAAATGGTACAGGTAATTGATCGGTATGCCATTGATATAATAGTTATTATCTTGAGGGGCTGAACCATGCACAATAGGCCCAAATAATCGCCAGCCCGAAGGCCTAATGACACCAGGTAAAGCAAACAGCGCGCGCAACGGGTCATTAACAGCCCCAGGCGTCGCTATCAGCCTTGCTGAACTGGGTGCCAACCCCTGGTTGGGTTTAGGTAGCTCTGCGATAATTTCAATTTCTTCAAGCACTTGACCTGCTAAAAGCTTATTAGAGGACAAGGGTATATAGGCTTTATCTTTGGCCTTAGAAACACTGGGATTAAAAAAAATCATCCCAAGAAATCCAAAGCAACACATCAACAACACCCGATATACTTTAGAGGATCTAAAGCTTGGGCGATTACACATGATGATTCGTTTTTATTGTTATTGGTTATTTAAGTTTAGCGTTAATTTTATCCTTAAAAAAAAATGGTAATGTTTCAAGGCGCCTCTAAAAATGGCTTTTAGCTTCTGGGCGTCTCTAAAAATAGGCCGATTCTGGTATAATCATCAAACTCATAAAATAAGAACTTAGTTATGCTGCAATCAGGTTTTTTCGATCTTGAAGATAAATTCAAAAAGTTAGATGAGAAAGACCCCCTCAT
>JAPOUS010000275.1:4049-10988 GCA_026708525.1 Cellvibrionales bacterium | reverse complement strand
AAGAAGTTATCAATGGCCAAAAAAATATTAATACAGACTTATTCTAAGAGAATATATCTTGCCTAAAAAAAATGCCTTTATCTACCCCTCGTTAAGTGCTGGTAATTCTTATGTCACTCTCCAAGAAAAGGCCATTGCAGAGTGTGGGTACCATGTACTGCCTTTTAGAAAGCTTATAAACAAGCTTTTTACCCAAAGAGATCACGATGATGTAATTGTAATAAATTGGTTAGAAAGCCAAGCAGTTAACACAGATGGCAGTCTTTCAATTAAGTATTTCTTCTCGTTCTTCCTAAAAATAGTTCTCATTATCTTAAGCAGAAAAAAAATGGTTTGGGTAAGGCATAATTATAAATCGCATAGTGCTAATGGCTTATCTCTATGGGTATCCAACCTTTTTCAGAGTATTTTAGAGAGCCTTTCTGATAGGGTGGTCTGCCATTCAAAAGATCATGCTAAAGCTACAGATTACTTTATTCCACACCCCTTATATTATGAGGGTAATTTAAGTAACACCAAAACGCATGCTAAAGAGAGTTTTGTTTTTATTGGGGCGCTTATGCCTTATAAAGGGCTGGATGAATTATTGACTATTTGGCCTAAAGATTATTCTCTTGATATTTATGGGAAATTAACCGACCAAGTGTTTGGTGATTTACTCAAAAAACTAGCAAATCAAAGAAAGCTTTCAGTCAATTTTCATTTTGGATTTGTTCCTGATTCAAAACTTCTTGAGTTGTTAAGTCAATATCACGCTATGGTCATTCCAAATAGGCCTGGTAGCTCTTATGTGTCGGGCAACTACTTTCTAGCAAAGTCTTATGGCTTGCCTTTAATAGCGAGAAAAGGCAGTGTCGATCTGACAATATCGCCTCTTGGCACGTATACTTTTGATGATGAAGATGCCTTGTGCATTGGTCTTTATCAACTTACTACAAATAAGATAACGAAAAGCGAGATACGACAGCAAGCAATCGAGAGTTATGGTGGAGATATTGTTAAAGGCGCATGGAAAGCCCTATTAGACAGTTTGTAAGAGTTTATATGCAAAACATTTTAGCAATAAAAAGAAATCGATTCGTTTTATTAGGTGATATGCTTTGTTTGTTAGCTTTATTTACACATCCTATTTTATAAGAATTAGTTAGTTGTGGATATGTGCAAAGCATGTGCAAATTTGAAAATGTTACCTCGCAAAAATGCGTGAAGGTAAAGTAACGATAAGTAAAGATAAAACCTCTTAAAAACAAGGTTTTATATGGTGGGCCCGCCCTGACTTGAACAGGGGACCTGCCGATTATGAGTCGGATGCTCTAACCAACTGAGCTACGGGCCCGGAAGGGGGTATCAAAAAACGCAGAGGATTATAGCCAGCTTATCGTAGGGAATCCAGTGATTTTTCATTATCTTTTTCAAGTTTTTTCTTTCTCAAATGTGCTCTTGTCAGCTTTACAACCACAGGACTTAATAACATTAATGCGATAAGGTTTGGCAATGCCATGAGTGCATTAAAGGTATCGGCAATTAGCCAAACCGTTTCCAGTTTTTGGGTTGCACCAATAGGGATAGCAATTACCCATAACACTCTAAATGGGATGATGGCTTTTTCACCCAGTAAATAAGTGACACAGCGCTCACCGTAGATACTCCAACCAACAATGGTAGTAAAAGCAAAAATTACCAAGCCGATGGCGACAATAATTTGCCCTGCATCGGATAAATTGTGGGCAAAAGCGAGTCCTGTGAGCGGTGCACCGGTTTCGCCTGTTTGCCAAACGCCGGTTACAATAATTGCAAGGGCTGTGATGGTGCAAATGGTTAGGGTGTCAAAAATAGGCCCAATCATAGCGATAAAGCCTTGATCAACTGGGTTATTACTGGCGTGAGCATGTGCCATTGGCGAGCTGCCTAGGCCGGATTCATTTGAAAAGACACCACGAGCAATACCCATTTGGATGGCCATAATCATAGTGCTGCCAGCAAAGCCCCCTAGGGCGGATTGACCGGTAAAAGCCGTTGAAAAAATTAGTGCGAAGGCTTCAGGTATTTTGGGTGCGTTAAGGCCAATAACCAAAAGACCTGCTGCAAGATAAGCCCCTCCCATAATAGGAACAAGCTTGCCTGCAAAATTACCAATGCGTTTGATTCCCCCTAAAATTACAATGCCAACAATGATCATAACAACGAAGCCCGATGCTACAGGGGGGATCTGAAAGGCACTTTCTAATCCATCAGCAATGGAATTAGCTTGCACTGCATTACCTGTGCCGAAGGACGCTATAACGCCGAATAGCGAGAAAAGTACAGCGAGAAATTGCCAGTTTTTAGACAGTCCATTTTTGATATAGTACATGGGGCCGCCAACATGTTGTCCGTGTGTGTCTTTTTCTCGATAATTTACTGCTAAAACTGCTTCAGCATATTTGGTTGCCATGCCAAATAACGCGCTAATCCACATCCAAAAGATCGCTCCAGGCCCACCAATGGCAATGGCGGTGGCAACGCCTGCGATATTGCCCGTGCCAATAGTGGCAGAGAGAGAAGTCATTAATGCTTTAAAGGGGGAAATGTCGCCGTGCGTCTTTGTGTCGTGCGGGGTGATAAGTTGTTTAAGGGCTTCAGGGGTTTTTACCCAGGGTAAGGCTTTAAGGCGAATGGTAAGAAAAAGGCCTGTGCCAACTAGCAGTGCTAGCATAACAGGTCCCCAGACAATGGTATTCAACTTAGCTAAAAATGATAATAAAAATTCCATGAAGCTGATTCCGTTTGACGCTGACCGTTCATAATACAGTATGCGTTATGCAGCGTTAGCAAATATACAGCATGAATCTTTTGGCAAAATTCATGCTGGGGCTCGAGAGTTGATAATTACGAGCAGCTGCTATCTTATTCTTCAATAAAGCTGCGAAGGTGTTCAGAGCGAGTTGGGTGTCTTAGTTTACGCAAGGCCTTTGCTTCAATTTGGCGAATACGTTCACGGGTCACATCGAATTGCTTGCCCACCTCTTCTAAGGTGTGATCAGTATTCATGTTGATACCAAAACGCATGCGAAGAACTTTTGCTTCACGCGCGGTGAGGCTGCTCAATACATCTTTAGTTGCATCCTGTAGGCTATGCGATGTTGCTGAATCAACAGGCAATGCAATGGTATTGTCTTCGATAAAGTCACCAAGATGTGAATCTTCATCATCACCGATCGGTGTTTCCATCGAGATAGGCTCTTTGGCAATCTTTAATACCTTGCGGACTTTGTCCTCAGGCATATCTAAGCGCTCACCTAGCTCTTCGGGTGTGGGTTCGCGCCCCATCTCTTGTAGCATTTGGCGAGAGATACGATTCAATTTGTTGATCGTTTCAATCATGTGCACAGGAATACGGATGGTTCTGGCTTGATCCGCAATCGAGCGAGTAATGGCCTGACGAATCCACCAGGTTGCATAAGTCGAGAATTTGTAACCACGGCGATATTCAAACTTATCAACCGCTTTCATTAAGCCAATGTTGCCTTCTTGAATCAGGTCAAGAAATTGTAAGCCGCGGTTGGTGTATTTTTTGGCAATGGAGATAACTAAGCGAAGGTTCGCCTCAACCATCTCTTTCTTGGCGCGGCGAGCGCGTGCTTCACCCAGTGACATGCGACGGTTAATGTCTTTAATGTCGCTGATTTTAATCCCGGTTTCGACTTCCAGTGCAATCAGCTTACGCTGAATTCTAAGCACTTCAGGCTCAATATCTTTTAAGCGCTCAACGTAATCTTCGCCTGTTGCGATAACATTGCTTAACCACTGATCATCAGTTTCTGAGTCAACAAAGCTTTTGATAAAGGCTTTACGGGGCATTTTGCCCTTGTTAACGACTAAGGTCATGATTTGCTTTTCGCAGGCGCGAACCAAGGTTAGTTGGTTGCGAATATCTTCAACGATAGGATCGATGACTTTGGGAGATAATTTAAAGAATTTAAAATTATCGCCAAGTGCTGATAACGCTTTGATGCTCGATTTATGGTAACGGCCGTATTTCTTAAGCGCTGTATTAGCTTTTTTTAGATCTTTTTCAAGTGCACCGAAACGCTTCCTAGCTTCTTCTGGGTCTGGGCCGGAAGGTCCCGCCTCTTCATCTTCATCGTCAGATTCCACACTGTCATCAGATTCATTAATATCTGTTTGGCTGTCATCTACTGGTGTGATCTCAGGGATATCATCGGATGCGTCAAGGTAGCCCATTAAGATATCTTCCAGGCGAACTTCTTCGGTTTCTACCTGATTGTAAAGATCGATAACTTTGTCGACAGTGTTGGGATAAGAGGCAACCGCATGCAGTAAATCACGGGTACCTTCTTCAATGCGCTTGGCGATTTGAATTTCGCCTTCGCGGGTTAATAATTCAACCGTACCCATTTCGCGCATATACATGCGAACGGGGTCAGTTGTACGCCCTAGGTCAGATTCGACAGCGGCTAGGGCTGCGGCAGCTTCAGCGGCTGCGATATCGTCCGTTGCTGAATCGCCTTCTTCCATAAGGACTTGGTCAGCATCGGGTGCAGTTTCAAAGACTTGGATGCCCATGTCGTTGATCATTTGGATAATGTCTTCCAACTGATCAGGCTCTGAAATATCTTCAGGCAAGTGATCATTCACTTCGGCATAGGTCAAATATCCCTGTTCTTTACCGCGTGCGATAAGATCTTTGATTCTAGATTGTTGTTGCACTTTTTCCGACATGTGTTTCTACTTTTATGTTTTAAATATAAAAATTTAGCCTCAGCATTCTAACATAAACCTCACTCCTCGATCTATTTGTGATCAAAGAGATATTCACAATTCACCCTTTTTTTGCAGCAAGTCAATCGAAGATGACATGCGACTGCCTCTAAGTGTGAGCTGGTCGAAATTTTGCCAGTCCACGCTTCAAGTCGACCTATTGTTTGTTGCTGTTGTTTGATCCCTGAATGTTATTGAAAGTTATCTGCATCAAAATAAAGAAGCGATTCTTTTCAGTTGACTACCGTTGCCAAAGCGTCAGTTAGGGATCTGCAATTCGTTAAACCGTTAACTTATTTATCCGATTCTCGGTTAAATAAGGCGAGGAATTTTTCTTTCTGTTCAGAACTCATATCATTGAGCGTAATATTTCGATTTAGTTTCGTAGATTCAATAAAAGACTTGACATTTATTCGATTGTTTTGTTTGTAAATGTGGTTGATATGGTCTTTATATTCTTTAAGTGATTGATTTTCATCAACTTCTATAAATTTTAGACTGAGCGACTTCTCTATTATATTTTTTTCATTTGCCATCGCCTGACCGATAAGCGTTGCTGTTGAAATATCAGGCTGTTGATGGATTTGGTTAATCAGTGATCTAAGGATCAGTATCGCTTTTTCAGATGGATCTATAGTCAAGTCGTTAAGGTCTTGCGCTTGTTGAGCAAACGCTGGATTAAATAGGAGTAATTTGATGGCCGTCAGTGTTACGGAATCGTTTTTATTATCTGTAGGTGGTGCGGGGTTAGATTGAAGTCGTGGTGAGTTTTCTGCGGGGTGATAGGCAGGGCTTGGTATTGTGGGTTGTGATGGCTTTAATTGTTGAATGGCTTCAATAGAAAGGCCTGTTTTTAGGCTCAGTTCCTGGAGCATTAACGTTTGATAGCTGCCTATGGGAAGTTTGAAAATAAATTGTGTCGCTTCGGCGATAAGTTTTGCTCTGTCGTCTGGTGTGCTTAAGTCCAGTGCTTTGGTGAGTCGTTCAAATAGGTATTCAGAGAGTCGTAAACTTTTATCTACCTGGTTTAAAAAAGCGGTTTTTCCTTTGGTTTGTACCAGGCTGTCGGGGTCTTCGCCTTCGGGTAGAAATAAAAATTTTGCTTGTCGACCATCTTCCATTTGCGGTAGAACGGTTTCAAAGGCACGATTGGCGGCTTTTCGACCTGCTTCGTCACCGTCAAAGCAAAAGACTACTGTAGGGCAGATGCGGAAAATTTTATTGAGATGCTTGCTGGAGATGGACGTACCCAGAGTGGCGACAGCGTTTTGAATGCCGTGCTCGTAGAGGGCAACGACATCCATATACCCCTCAACAACGAGGAGTTCTTCAATGTGGCGGTTGGCCTGTTTGGCTTCGTATAGCCCGTAAAGCTCGCTTTGTTTTTGAAAGACGGGGGTTTCGGGTGAGTTGAGGTACTTGGGTTTGCTATTGTCGAATACCCGTCCGCCAAAGCCAATTGTTCGGCCTCTGGCATCCCGAATGGGGAATATGAGTCGATAGCGAAATCGATCATAGAGGCTTTGCTTTTCAGTGTTTTCAATGAGCATGCCGGTTTCGATTAGGCCTTTGAGTTTTTCGTTGGTGGTGGCTAGTTTATTTTGTAGGTTGTTCCAGCCCTCTGGCGCAAAGCCTACACCAAAAGTTTTGCAAGTTTCACCGGATAAGCCCCGGCCCTTGAGGTAATCAATGGCAATTTGCTTGTCTTGGTGGTCTTTCAGTTGATCTTCGTAAAAGTTTTGTGAGGCCAAAAGTAAGTCGTAAAGCGAGGTTTTTTTGGGTTGGTTGGGTTTGTTGTTGGCTTTTTCATAAGGCACTTGCATGCCGTTCATGTGGGCTAATGTTTCTATTGCTTCTGGAAAGCTGCGTTTTTCATAGTCCATCAAAAACCCTAATGCATTGCCGCTCGCTCCGCAGCCAAAGCAATAATAAAACTGTTTATTCGGATTTACGCTAAATGAGGGAGTTTTTTCATTATGAAAAGGGCAGCATGCCATATAGTTGCTGCCGGTTTTCTTTAGTTTGACATAGCCACTAATTAAATCGACTAGCTCTGTTCGATCTAAAAGGTCGTCAATAAACGATTGAGGGATGTGTTGGCTCATGGGGAGGCATTATAGCAGAAGCGGGATACAGAGGCAGGAGCGGGTGGCAGAAAATTCTGTGTCTGGGGTTGAG
>JAPOUS010000275.1:0-4039 GCA_026708525.1 Cellvibrionales bacterium | reverse complement strand
AGGGTTCGGTGATGTGGGGGATAATGCAGACGCAAAAAAATAAGCCTTTGTGAGCAAAGGCTTATTAAAAGAATATTGAAGATTAAGGTATAGTCTTAATCTTTAAGCTTAGTAAAGACGCTTTAAACGACGTGTTTCGCGAGAAACTTTTTTAAGATGACGTTTAACAGCGGCAGCTGCTTTGCGCTTACGAACAGATGTTGGCTTTTCGTAAAATTCACGTCGACGAACTTCCGCTAAAATTCCTGCTTTTTCGCAAGAGCGCTTGAAGCGACGTAGGGCAATGTCAAAAGGCTCGCTATCTTTTAATTTAACAATTGGCATTCAGTTAACCTATTTTTTATTGGCCGAAACTTGTACTGGCTTCGGCTGCTAAACCAATGATTCAGCACTTAGCAAAATGGACTTGTCTTTGGGCGCGCAATTCTAATGGCTTTTTGTGGCCTTGGCAAGTTATTTCAGTACTTTTGGAAAATATCATAGCATAGATGGGGATTATGATAGCTGCTATACTGCGCTGATTTTTTGACAGTTTGAGATAGTGGGTCGTGACAGAGCGAATACTTGGCATCGAGACTTCCTGTGATGAAACAGGGGTTGCCATTTATGATGGTGAGCAGGGGTTATTGGCTGAACGGTTATTTAGCCAGATAGAGCTGCATAAAATCTATGGTGGGGTTATCCCTGAGCTCGCCTCAAGAGATCATGTGACTAAATTGTTGCCGCTTATTGATGAGGTATTGCAAGATGCAAAACTGCGCCTGTCAGATCTTACAGCGATTAGTTATACCCAAGGCCCGGGGTTAGTTGGGGCCTTGATGGTCGGGGCAACGACAGCTAAAAGCCTCGGACTTGCGTTAGATATTCCTGTCATGGGTGTACATCACATGGAAGGCCATCTTCTGGCGCCTTTACTTGAAGATAACCCGCCTCAGTTTCCTTTTGTTGCGCTTTTAGTTTCAGGTGGTCATACGCAGCTAATTCTGGCAAAAGCCTTAGGCGAATACGAGCTTTTGGGGGATACGTTGGATGATGCAGCGGGTGAGGCATTCGATAAAACAGCGAAGATTTTATCCTTGCCATACCCTGGGGGGCCAGAGATTTCGAAGCTTGCACAATCCGGCAACCCCGAGCGTTTTGTGTTTCCCTTGCCGATGGTTAATCGCCCGGGCTGTGACTTTAGCTTTAGTGGGCTTAAAACCTTTACGGCTACCTTGGTGAATACGTTTGATCCGTTAACGGATCAAGACAGGGCGGATGTCGCCGCAGGGTTTGAAATGGCTGTAGCAAAAACCTTAAGCAAAAAGTGCGAAAGAGCGTTAAAGCAAGCCGGTTGTTCACAGTTAGTGATAGCTGGTGGTGTGAGTGCTAATCGTAAGTTGCGGGAGGTATTATCCGTCATGGTGAAAAAACAAAGGGCGAGTTTATTTTATGCAAGGCCTTCGCTGTGTACAGATAATGGTGCGATGATCGCTTTTGCCGGGTTTTTGCGACGGGCGTTGATGAGTAAGCAGCCTGAGCTTGATATTCATGTTAAGCCTCGATGGCCACTGGATCTTTTAAAAACAGTTTCTGCCGAATCGAATGCATCATGAAAAACAGTGATAGTATTTTTATCAGACAACTTGAAGTGTCAGCCTTTGTTGGTGTTTATGATCATGAAAAGGCGGAAAGACAGCCCATTATGGTTGATCTGGAGTTAGGCGTTGATCTTAGTTTAGCGGCGATATCTAATGATCTAAATGATACTGTGGACTATGCCAAAGTCGCTGACACTGTCGTGAATGTTGCTCAATCTCAGCACTATGAGCTTATTGAGCATTTAGCCCAACATTGTTTTGATGCGTTGTTTGACAGATTTCAAGTGGAATGGATATCTATTCGCATTGCGAAACCCCATGCAATAAAAAATGCTCAGGTTTCAGGTATTCAAATGCTGAGGCATCGGGCATGAGGCACCAAGTATTTTTAGGTCTTGGCAGTAACACCAACAAGCAAACCAATATTCCTAAGTGTATGCAGCTGCTCGTGGATACATTTGATCAGGTCGATTTTTCCCCTGTGTATGAAAGCCAGTCGGTCGGTATTCAATCGGAAAATTTTTATAATTTAGTGGCGCGAGTCGCAACGACTTGGTCGCTAGAAAAACTTTTGACTTTTATTCAGGTCACTGAGAGCCGCTACGGGAGACGCCGGCACCCTGAGTTAAGCGATACCATTCCTCTGGATATCGATATTTTGCTTTACGATGATTTTGTTGGGGAGTTTCAGCAGTTGGTGCTACCAAGGCCCGAAATATTGACCAATGCTTTTGTGTTGAAGCCCCTAGCAGAGCTTGCGGGTGATTTGGTTCATCCCCAGTGTGGAAGGCGTATATGTGCGTTGTGGCAAGAATATCCAAAAGCCAAGCAACCGCTTTGGCAAGTCTCCCTTAGTGAGCTAAAAGAGGCTTGCATGCGATGAAGCTATTTATTTAGATGAGGGGCTTACAGAAGCTCCTCGATTGTCGCAATGGCGGCTGTGGGGTTATCTTTAGGGGCGATGCGTTTGACCACCTTGCCATTTCGGTCAACAATGAATTTAGTGAAATTCCACTTAACGCTTTCAGAGCCAAGAAGGCCAGGTGCATCTGCTTTTAATAATTTAAATAGTGGGTCAGCATCATCTCCATTGACATCAATTTTGGCAAACATGGGGAAAGTTACGCCGTAATTGGTTTGGCAAAAATCCAAAATCTCTTCATTGCTTTTGGGATCTTGGTTGGCGAATTGATTGCAAGGAAAGCCTAAAATCTCAAGGCCTTTGTCTTTGTAGTCTTGGTAGATTTCTTCAAGCTCTTTAAATTGAGGGGTTAGACCACACTTGCTTGCGGTATTGACGATGAGTAGTACTTTACCCTGGTAATTTTTCAGTGGCACTTGCTCACCTTGCATCGATGAAACACTGAGGTCATAGATGGATTCTGTCACGATTGATTCTCCCTTGCGCAATGGATAGATTACTGTATTATGCCCTGTTTTTTGCGGCCTGCTCAATGGAATTTCTTATTTTAGTTAATTCATTGAGTTTTTTATCCTACGTAAATTGTGGTGAAATGGATGAAACTCTGCGAAAACTTTTGAGTGCGGGCTTAAGTAAAAAAATTATCTTTTGAGATGCCTCGCTGTGGAGATTTTATGGATCTTGCAAAAACGGTTTTAGCCACCAATGATGACCTGCCGATAACAACCGATAAACCTGTGCACAGTGGTAAGGTGCGTTCAGTCTATTGGCTAAGTGCTGAAAAAAGCCGCGAGCTGATCGAGCAAAAGGGTTATGATGTGAGCCCGGATACGCCGCTTGCTGTGATGGTGATCAGTGACCGAATTTCTGCCTTTGAATGCCTGTGGCATGCTGAAGGAGGTCTTAAAGGTGTTCCCGGTAAAGGCGCATCTCTTAATGCCGTATCCAATCATTGGTTTCGATTGTTTAAAGAAAAGGGGCTGGCAGATAATCACATCCTCGATACACCGCATCCATTTGTTTGGATTGTACAAAAAGCGCAACCTGTGATGATTGAAGCCATCGCAAGGCAATACATTACAGGCTCCATGTGGCGAGCATACAGTCAAGGTGAACGAAGTTTTTGTGGCTTAACGGTTGCTGATGGGCTTCAAAAAGATCAAAAGCTTAATGACTTATTAATTACCCCTTCCACAAAGGGGATATTAAAAGGTGTGCCTGGCGTGCCAGAGGTTGATGATGTTAATATTTCGCGAGAAGACATTATCAATAATTATCAAGCATTTAAATTTCGCTCTAGGGACGATGTTGATCATTATGAAACCTTGTTAAAAGAAGGCTTTTCGGTTATTGCTGATGCCCTTGAAGGTATCGATCAACATTTTGTTGATACGAAGTTTGAATTTGGTTATGTCAAAGATAGCCAAGGCAATGAAAAATTGATCTATATGGATGAAGTCGGTACACCAGACTCTTCTCGCATCTGGGATGGTGAGGCTTATCGGCACGGTAAGGTAATCGAGAACTCAAAAGAGGG
>JAPOUS010000049.1 GCA_026708525.1 Cellvibrionales bacterium | reverse complement strand
GATCAACATAAAACATATTGTGATAAATATGACCCAGACTAACTGAAAAATATTAACTCCGCTTGAATACATCAGGATATCCCTATAAAAACTTAATATCGATGCAACAGGGTTCAAATAAAATAAATTCTGCAAATTCTCTGGCACTTCATTCGTATCAAAAAAAACACCTGAAGCGAACATTGTAAATTGCATCAATGTAGGAATAACAATACTTAAATCTCTAAAAAAAGGGACAAGAAGAGCGGCAATTATTGCAATAGAAAAAATAAATGATAGTTGAACCAAAATCACAGGAATCAACCATAAAAGGGACCAACTTATTACAAGTGTATCAAGGTAATATACAAGAAACACCAACAAAAAAAGAACGATAAGTTGTTTAAAAAAATTTTGTACCACGCAAACCATTGGAAAAAATATAGTAGGTATGTACATTTGATTCATAAGCTGACGCCCCCACAACATACTCTGCGAAGAATGTGAGATTGTTCTAGAAATCCAGAGCCAAGGAATTAATCCCGTCAGAAGATAAATCACATATTCTTTGCCTCCCTTATCTAAAAAAACCCCAAAAACCAAATAATAAGCTGACATATGCATCAATGGTTCAATCAACCACCAAGCATAACTCAGATAATTTTTTGAAGTTTCCGACCTTAAATTAAAAACACTTTTAACAAACACTAAAGACAGGTAATGTTTAATTTCTTTTAGTGACATCGAATTAGTTAATCTTCACCAATTCAAAACTCAACCCTTCTCTAGGCACCAATGCCACTTGAAGATTATCGCCAGCAGCTAGCGTTAGATCCATTGCTGCAATGGTTTTTGTGCTTGTCTCATCCATCACACGAAGCGTTAGATTAAGCGTTTCGCTATTGATGCTTTTTTCTATGGATTGAACTTCAAGATAATTAATGCCTTCTGCTTCAGGTGTACGCGTTGCTAAATCAACACCATTAGAAACCAGATGAACATCAAGTGGCTTATAATCATCTTCATCTGTTTGATAACCCAAATGCACTAAAGTAACTTTTGCGCGAGTTGATAGAGCTTGTCCTTCATCGGTTAAACGAAGGGTACTCCAAGTCTCACCCTCACCTAGCTTGCCTGCTAAAATGATGGTTTCTTTCATGCCGTCGTTAAGAAAATGCGAAGGCGTCAGTGCATCTGAATCAACCACATTAGCTGCAAAGTCGTACTGCCCTACGGGTAAGGTTACATATTCTGAAACAGATTTGTATGGCAGAGCACCCTCAACTGCCGCCAAAAGATCGACAGCTGATTGATCGTTAGGGTTAGTGGTTGTTACTGAATTCAGAGAAGATTCATAGAGCGCATTAAAAATTCGGACTTCTGCCTGGCCATCATTACTCCCCCAATCTTCGGAGTTAGTGCTTGAACCATAAAAATAGAAAACTTTGAGCTTCTCTTCATCAGCAACACTTTCTGCAATGATTAAACTTTGGGTTAACGCATCCTTCAACTCTTTCACACCAGAATCAAAAACAATAACGCCTTCAGCATCTTTAACAATAAGCTGCTGCTTGGACGATTTTAGTTTTAAATCTTCTGATGTTTCACCAAACGCCAACGTAGATACGGCGGCTGCTGCATCGACATCATCACCTTCTTTGACCACATACAATGATAACGCACCTAAAGCTGGATGCATGTGAGCAAGGTTAATATAAATCGCACTATCATCCGCTGATGAATCATTCGTAACAGCATCCGATTCTTTGTCATACCCACTGGTAAAACTTACCAACTGAATATTGTCTTGCTTGCCTACTAAGGCATAGAGGTTAGCGGCATCAATATCAGCAACCGCAAAGGTTGTATCCAGCAAGGTATCTTCATCGGCACTGTCATTATCATTCACGTCCTTGACTTCTAATGCCCACGTCTTCACATCCAACACAGGGCCATTGCCAAATGTTCCAAAATCTACGCGACCATAAGGGCGATCTGGCCCATCCAAATAAAGCTGGCCCGCATCAGTAACGTTGTGTAAGAAAATTGCAGGCTTCTGAGGCGTTGCAGAACCGTTATCGTCATCACAAGCAGTTAGCCCAAGAGTGAGGAGCGCAGCAAGGCTTGCTAGCGGAAAGAATTTCATAGTGCTTTACTTATTCTTATTCGATCGAGCCGGCTATTTTAATGAAATTAACAAAAATATCAAAAACCTTTTTACTCACCCCCAACTGACTCAATTAATTGATCGCGCCAATCTGCTAACGCAGCAATCAACGAACGCTTTTCACCACTTCCCGCATACTCGCCTTCAAGCTCTGCAAGCCTTAAGTTAAATGCCTCTAACGCAATAGTTGAACCTGCCCCCTCCTCCAAAATACGCTTGCGACAAAATGCCTGCCACTTAACCAAAGCCTCTCCCTCTAACAATTCATGGTAGTTTCTAGCTAAATACCGATTCAACATTTCCGGCAAACGCACATCCGTAAAAGCAAAGGATCCATCAATTAACGCTTTTGGCTCCGATCGCCTTAACTCCCCCATCAGAGACTTATCATAATCCGAAAAAAAACCGCCACTGTATATCATGCAATCAGGGTCAGCTATCGACTCATGCGAATCATTCGCTTGAAATAAGGCTAACAATTTTTGCACTAGGGTATGATCTTGCATAATCATTTCACGATGCTTTTTGATGTCAGATACACCCAAATTCAAACGTTCGCAATCATCGGGTTGCAGCATACTCACCGGTGTAATCATCGGGCATTTATTGATATGAATATTTTTAATCGGCAGCCGTTCGATAGCCTCAACCCCCTCACTCTTAGCTAAATCGGCTAACTGCTCACTCGTACCAAATTGCCGAATCCTTAACATCTCGCCGTCAAGCGCTAACAAATCCGATGGGTCTTTTCGAAGATCAATACAAATCACTTCATTTCGATTCACTTGACTAAAGGCAATAGGCAACACCACAGAACAACAATGATTCGCCCCACCAAACATGCTCGACACATGAAAAACTGGGGTAAAACTACCCACCCTTAATCGCTTGGTGACTTCATGTTTATTACGAAGGCTCAATGCATAATCAAACAACTTTGGATGTAGCGTTTTGATTTTTTTGGCAACATCGATAGTTGCTCTCACATCCACCAAGGCATCATGCGCCCCTTGTTGCTCGATACCATTCGCCTCGGTTAAATTCTCCAACCGAAAGCTTGGATTACCCATCGCATCTTTAGGCCACTCAACGCCTTCAGGACGTAACGCATAGCAAAGCCTGACCACATCAATCAAATCCCAGCGACTATTGCCATTTTTATACTCACGCTCATAAGGATCATAAAAATTACGATAGAGTGTATTGCGCGTGACCTCATCATCAAAGCGCAGACTGTTATAGCCAACTGAACAGGTTTCATGTTGCATCATCTCTTTATGGATACGGGCAATAAAATCACGCTCACTCACACCATGCAGTTCAGCATGCTGAGGCGTAATCCCTGTGACCATCACCGCATCTGGCTGAACCAAGCAGTCTCTCGGTGGTTTAGCATAAATCATCAATGGATCACCCACAGGATTCAAATCACTGTCGGTACGAATCGCCGCAAATTGCGCCGGGCGATCTCGCCTAGGGTCAACCCCCCAGGTTTCATAGTCATGCCATAAAAATGTTTGCACCAAATTACCCCATCACACCACAAAATCGCACCAAAAAAGCGCCGCCAAACGTGAAACCTCAAGATTTGCCCAGCCTAGCATTTTTCATAGGCTGGATCTAAGACCATTTAGAGAAATAAAATGAATAATAAATCAATTTATTCGTTAATTTTTTCAAATAAAGTGCTAGAATATCGCCGCTTTTTGGACTGCTTCTTTCGGATGGGCGTTTTTATTCTTTTTTGTTCTTAACATCCATACGAAAGAAAGATATTAATTACAAACTTTTCTAAAAAGTGTGCTTATTTTGCACCCAACAGCGACTAGCTGATGTCTGACAAATTGAGCATTGAATTCTTACCCTTGTTTTAAGGTTCTATGCATATGCAAGAAGGTATCATGGAGCGCCTCAGGCTTTCCTCTCACATATCAGGTGGCAACGCAGATTATGTTGAAGATCTGTACGAGCAATACCTGCTTGACCCTAACGCCGTCCCTGAGAGCTGGCGCGACTATTTTGATAAACTCCCCAATGTTGACGGCAATTCTGCCAAAGATGTTCCTCACTCCACCATTAAAGAGCACTTTGAATTATTGGGCCGATCACGCCAACGCCCCGCTGCCTCGACCGCTCAATCAGGCGAAGCAACAGAATATGAGCGCAAACAAGTCTCTGTCGTGCAGATGATCAGCGCGTTTCGTCAACGCGGTCACCAACATGCCAACCTTGATCCGCTAAATCTTTGGCACCGCGAGACTGTCCGCGATCTAGAGTTAGGTTTTCATCAATTATCTGAAGCGGATTTTGATACTGTCTTCCAAACTGGCCAGCTTTACTTAGGTAAAGACGAAGCCACGCTGAAAGAAATCTACGAAGCATTACAAGCCACCTACTGCGGTAGCGTTGGTGCAGAATTCATGCACATCACAGACACCGAAGAGCGCCGTTGGATTCAACAGCGCATGGATGGTGTACGATCTAAGCCAACTTACGGCGAAGATGTTAAAAAACATCTGCTTGAGCGTTTAACCGCAGCCGAAGGCCTTGAGAAATACTTAGGCTCTAAATATCCAGGCACCAAGCGTTTTGGTCTTGAAGGTAACGAATCATTGATCCCCATGCTGGATGCGATGATTCAACGTGCAGGCTCTTATAGCACCAAAGAAATTGTTATCGGCATGGCGCACCGTGGCCGATTGAATACCTTAGTGAATATCTTAGGTAAAAACCCATCCGAGTTATTCGCAGAATTCGATGGCAAGGTGCAATATGTAGGTTCTGCTGACGTTAAATACCACCAAGGCTTCTCATCCAATGTAATGACCGAAGGCGGCGAAGTACACTTGGCCATGGCGTTCAATCCATCGCATCTTGAGATTGTCTCGCCTGTAGTTGAAGGCTCTGTTCGCGCACGTCAAGATCGCCGTGAAGACCCAACAGGTGATACGACGCTACCGATCGTTATGCACGGTGATGCCGCGTTTGCCGGCCAAGGTGTTGTGATGGAAACCTTCCAGATGTCACAAACTCGTGCTTATGGCACAGGCGGCACCATCCATATCGTTATCAACAACCAGGTTGGATTTACTACCAGCAAAAAAGAAGATGCACGCTCAACCGAATACTGCACCGATGTAGCTAAAATGGTTCAAGCGCCCATCTTCCATGTCAATGCAGATGACCCAGAAGCCGTGCTATTTGTTACCCAATTAGCGACTGACTTCCGCCAGCAGTTCAAAAAAGATGTGGTGATTGATTTGATCGGTTACCGTCGCCGCGGCCATAACGAAGCGGATGAGCCATCTGGCACACAGCCATTAATGTATGACGTGATCCGTAAGCACAAAACAACGCGCGACCTTTATGCAGAAAAATTAGTCGGCGAAGGCGTCATCTCTGAATCAGATGATAAAGCCATTGTTGAAGGCTACCGTGATGCGTTAGACAACGGTGAGCACGTTGCCAAGAGCTTAGTCAAAGAACCTAACCGCGCGCTATTCGTTGATTGGACGCCTTACATTGGCCACGAACATACCTTTGATTGCGACACCACGGTTGATCCTGAAGTGTTTAACAGGCTTGCCAATCGCCTAACCGACATTCCAGAAGGGTTAGCACTGCAACGCCAAGTGTCTAAGATTGTTGATGATCGCAAAAAGATGAATGCAGGCGCTTTACCTGTTAACTGGGGTTACGCTGAGAATATGGCGTATGCCACCCTACTTGAAGAAGGTCACCCCGTCAGATTAACCGGGCAAGATGTAGGCCGTGGCACATTCTCCCACCGTCACGCCGTTTTACATAACCAAAAAGATGGCCATACCTATGTACCATTACAGCATGTAAGCGATACAGACGCGCGCATGACCATTCATGATTCATTCTTGTCAGAAGAAGCCGTGCTTGCGTTTGAATACGGCTACGCGACGACCATGCCTAACGCATTAGTTATTTGGGAAGCCCAGTTTGGTGACTTCGCCAATGGCGCCCAAGTGGTTATCGATCAGTTTATTACCTGTGGCGAACACAAATGGCAACGCCTCTGTGGCTTAACCATGTTGTTACCCCATGGCTACGAAGGCCAAGGCCCTGAGCATTCATCCGCTCGCCTAGAACGTTATTTGCAGCTTTGCGCCGAACACAACATTGAAATTGCGGTACCCACAACCCCTGCGCAGATTTATCACTTATTACGTCGTCAAGCCAAGCGCTTCTTGCGATTACCTTTAGTGATCTTCTCACCGAAGAGCTTGTTGCGTCATAAATTAGTGACTTCAACCTTAGAAGAGTTAACCGAAGGCACTTTCCAGCCAGTGATTGGTGAAATTGATCCGGTCGATGCGTCGAAAGTTAACCGTGTCATTATCTGTAGTGGTAAGGTTTACTACGATCTTCTTGAAAAACGCCGCGAACAGGAAATGGAAAACGTTGCCATCGTACGTATCGAGCAGTTGTATCCTTTCCCACACGAGCAATTGCATGAAGCGCTCTCGCCTTACACCAACATGACCGATTTAGTCTGGTGTCAGGAAGAACCGCAAAACCAAGGCGCTTGGTACAGCTCACGCCACAGATTCTTCCAAGCCGCTATGCGCATAGACGACAAGATACAATTACATTATGCTGGCCGTGCGCCATCCGCATCACCAGCGGCAGGTTATTCTGCATTACACATTAAACAACAAAACCAACTCATTCACGAAGCATTGGGGTTACCTAGCCCTGACGGCGATCAATAAGGCGTAAGGAACCAACATGAGTACTGAAATCAAAGCCCCCCAATTTCCTGAGTCCGTAGCCGACGGATCCATTGCCACTTGGTACAAGCAACCGGGTGAAGCCGTATCACGTGATGAGCTAATTGTTGATATTGAAACGGATAAAGTCGTTCTAGAAGTGGTTGCCCCGGCCGACGGCGCCCTGAAAGAAATTATCAAAGGCGAAGGCGATACCGTTCTTTCTGAAGAAGTGATTGCCATTTTTGAAGAAGGTGCAGCCGGCATAACCGCAGCCCCAGCAGCTGATGCCGCTCCTAGCGACGCTGCGGCACCTAAAGCTGATGCGGCCATTAGCCCAGCGGCCCGCAAGTTTGCTGAAGAAAATAATGTCGACACCAGCAAGATTGCAGGTTCTGGCAAAAACGGATTGATTACTAAAGAAGACGTAACAGCCGCTTTAGCAAATCCTGCCCCTGCTGCGGCAGCTAAACCTGCTACAGCGCCTGTACAAACTGCGCAAAGCCTTGATGGTCGCACTGAGAAGCGTGTACCGATGAGCCGTATGCGTGCACGCATTGCCGAGCGTTTATTGGGCGCCACCCAAGAAACCGCCATGTTGACCACCTTTAACGAAGTCAACATGAAGCCTGTCATGGAGCTTCGCAAGCGCTATAAAGATTTATTTGAGAAAACCCACAACGGCACGCGTTTAGGCTTTATGTCATTCTTCGTGCGTGCAGCAACTGAAGCTCTAAAACGCTTCCCAGCGGTTAATGCCTCTATTGATGGTAACGACATCGTTTACCACGGTTTCCAAGACATTGGCGTTGCCGTATCCACTGAAAAAGGCTTGGTTGTTCCTGTCCTTCGTGATACGGACTATATGAGCTTGGCCGATATTGAATCCACCATCCGTGACTTTGGTTTACGCGCACGTGATGGCAAGCTAGGCATTGATGAAATGACTGGCGGTACCTTCACTATCACTAACGGTGGCGTATTTGGCTCGATGATGTCAACACCAATCCTTAACCCACCACAAGCTGCGATCCTAGGCATGCACTCGATTGTTGAGCGCCCAATGGCGGTTAACGGTCAGGTAGAGATTCTTCCTATGATGTACTTGGCCTTATCCTATGACCATCGTTTAATTGATGGTAAAGAGGCGGTGCAATTCTTAGTCGCGATTAAAGAACTTTTAGAAGATCCTGCACGAATGTTGCTAGACGTTTAATAGCCATTCGAAATAAAGCCATTCGTTAAATGCGGATTAAAAGGTAAAAGATATGTCAGAAAAATTTGATGTTGTAGTAATAGGTTCAGGCCCTGGCGGCTATGTTGCCGCTATTCGCGCAGGTCAATTAGGTTTAAAAACCGCCATCGTTGAAAAATGGGCAGACGACAAAGGCGCGCCGGTTTTTGGTGGCACCTGCTTAAACGTGGGCTGTATTCCATCAAAAGCGTTGTTAGATAGCTCTCACCGCTTCCACGATGCGGCGCACAACTTTGATGTGCACGGTATCAGCACTGGCGAAGTCAGCATCGACGTACCTAAAATGATCGGCCGTAAAGATGCTGTCGTTAAGCAATTAACCGGCGGTGTCGCAGGCTTACTTAAGCACAATGGCGTGACCACGCTTCAAGGCACTGGCAAGTTGCTAGCCGGTAAAAAAGTTGAAGTCACAGCAGCTGATGGCACACAAACTGTTGTTGATGCAGATAACGTCATCTTAGCGTCAGGCTCTGTTCCAGTTGAGATTCCACCAGCACCTGTTGATAACGACATCGTTGTTGATTCAACTGGCGCATTGGAGTTCGATAGCGTACCTAAGCGTCTAGGCGTTATTGGTGCCGGTGTTATCGGTCTAGAATTAGGATCTGTTTGGTCACGTTTAGGCTCAGAAGTTATCTTGATTGAAGCCATGGATACCTTCTTACCCGCTAACGATCAGACCATTGCCAAAGATGCGTTTAAAATCTTCTCTAAGCAAGGGTTAGATATTCGTTTAGGTGCGCGTGTATCAGGCACCGAAGTAAAAAGTAAAGAAGTCACCGTGACTTACACGGACTCAGAAGGCGATAAAACAGAAACCTTTGATAAATTAATCGTTTGTGTTGGCCGCAAGCCTGTCACCGACAATTTATTGGCAGGTGATTCAGGGGTTAACTTGGATGAGCGCGGTTTTATCTTTGTTAACGATCGTTGCGAAACTGACGTTCCTGGCGTTTATGCGATTGGTGACATCGTGCGTGGCCCAATGCTTGCGCACAAAGCCTCTGAAGAAGGTGTAATGGCTGCTGAATTAATCGCAGGTCAAAAACCACAGGTTAACTACGATACGATTCCTGGCATTATCTACACGCATCCAGAAGTTGGCTCTGTCGGTAAAACCGAAGAACAACTTAAAGCAGATGGTGTTGAATACAACGTGGGTAACTTCCCATTCGCCGCGATTGGTCGTGCACTAGCGTCTAACGATGCCGATGGACAAGTCAAAATCATTGCAGATGCAAAAACCGATCGCATTTTAGGTGCGCACATTGTTGGCCCATCGGCGGGCGATCTGGTTCAAGAAGTCGCTATCGCAATGGAGTTTGGCTCTACCGCTGAAGACATTGGCTTGATGACCTTTGGTCACCCAACCGTATCGGAAGCTGTGAAAGAAGCAGCGCTTGCTGTGCATGGCCATGCCATACATAAAGCTAATCGCAAGAAACGTAAGTAAGAATTTTTTCCTGACTTCTTAGCTTCAATCTATATGCGTTCCCACGCAGAGCATGGGAACGAGAAAAAAGTATAGAAAAACACAACCACCCTCGTCCCCACGCTCTGCGTGGGAACGCTTAGAAAAATATTTTTCCAATAGGAATTAACAACATTGATTCTTATTTGAAAAATATTTGCACTGATTCTCTGAATTGGTGAAAATACGCGCGCGTTTTTTATTAGATTCGCGCTGCACGTTAACTGTTAATTTAGCGGTTAACTATTGGGGGCAGACCCTGGGTTTCACTCACACTGCCGATTTCAATAAAAGCATCATTATTGATGACAAAAGTGGTAAGACAACATGAATCTTCATGAATATCAAGGCAAGCAATTGTTTGCTGAATACGGTCTGCCTGTTTCCAAAGGATATGCATGTGATACTCCTGAAGAAGTAGCAGAAAAAGCAAAATTAATCGGCGGTGACAAGTGGGTTGTTAAGACTCAGGTTCACGCAGGTGGCCGTGGTAAAGCAGGCGGTGTAAAGCTGGTCGATAGCCCAGAAGCAGCAGCCGAGTTTGCTAAAAGCTGGTTAGGTAAAAACTTAGTTACCTTCCAAACCGACGAGAATGGCCAGCCAGTTTCTAAAATCTTAGTTGAAGATTGCACTGACATCGCCGATGAATTATACCTTGGCGCAGTCGTTGACCGCTCAAGCCGCCGCATCGTTTTCATGGCATCTACCGAAGGTGGTGTTGAAATCGAAACCGTTGCTGAAGAAACCCCTGAAAAGATTCTTAAAACTGAAATCGATCCATTGGTTGGACCTCAGCCTTACCAAGGTCGTGAGCTTGGCTTTAAATTAGGTCTTGATAAGAAGCAAGTCGGTCAATTCACCAAGATCTTCATGGGTCTTGCGCAATTATTCATCGACAAAGACTTAGCCCTTATCGAAATCAACCCACTAGTTATCAAAGAAGACGGCGACCTTCACTGTCTTGACGCTAAATTGGCTGTTGATGGTAATGCGTTATACCGTCAAAAAGCGGTTGCTGAAATGAATGATCCTTCACAAGAAGACGCACGTGAAGCAGAAGCGGCTGAATGGGATCTTAACTACGTAGCACTTGATGGCAACATCGGCTGCATGGTTAATGGTGCTGGTCTTGCGATGGGTACCATGGATATCGTTGCTCTTCACGGTGGCTTCCCAGCAAACTTCCTAGACGTTGGTGGGGGCGCGACTAAAGAGCGTGTTGCTCATGCATTCAAACTGATCCTTTCTGACGACAAAGTTAAAGCCGTATTGGTTAACATCTTCGGTGGTATCGTTCGTTGTGACATGATCGCTGAAGGCATCATCGGTGCTGTGAAAGAAGTTGGCGTTAACGTTCCTGTTATCGTTCGTCTTGAAGGTACTAACGCTGATCT
>JAPOUS010000302.1:7970-11147 GCA_026708525.1 Cellvibrionales bacterium | reverse complement strand
TTTTTTTCAGGAGTAGTTTTTTTATAATTCTTTGGCATCGTATAGACCTCAATTTGTACATAGTTTAAACAAATAAAAGGTCCTTTTCACGGTGAAGCATCACAATAGTAATTCTTATTGTGATTCTGATTATCAAATCTCTGACGAGGAATTTTGAAGTTTATGCGGTTATTTGCACACAGGCGCTATTTGTGTCGCAAGCCCGCCGAGGGACGTTTCGCGGTATTTTGCATGCATGTCTTTGCCTGTTTCTCGCATGGTGGCGATGACCGCATCGAGTGATACTGTGGCGGGACTGGATCGTGTCATGGCCATTCGTGCAGCATTTACCGCCTTCATGGACGACATGGCATTGCGTTCAATGCAAGGAATCTGGACTTGACCACCTACGGGATCGCAGGTTAAACCTAGGTGATGTTCCATGGCGATTTCAGCCGCTTCAGTGATGGTTCGTGGCGATGCGCCTAGTAACTCAGCAAGGCCTGCGGCTGCCATCGCAGATGAAACCCCGGTCTCACCTTGGCAGCCAACTTCGGCGCCAGAAATCGAAGCATTGAGTTTAAATAGTATTGCAATGGCACCGGCAGTCATTAAAAAGCGTTTGCACTTCTCATAATCTAACGGCTCAATAAATTGATGGTAGTAAGACATGACGGCAGGAATAATCCCAGCGGCACCATTGGTTGGAGAGGTGACGATTCGACCACCTGCGGCATTTTGTTCGCTTACAGCCAAGGCATAAAGGTTGACCCAGTCAACCCAGCTTAAGGGATCTTGGGTTGAAGCGATGCCATTCAACCGCTTAAATAGATCGGGTGCACGGCGTTTAAGTTGCAGTTTACCAGGGAGCGGTGTTGTTGCATGGCAGCCAGTTTCGATCGCTTGCTGCATCACTTGCCATATTGATAATACTTTTATTGTAATCATTTCAGGTGGCGTTAATTCCTGCTCGTTTACCTGCATGAGCTGACTGATTGTTAAATCGTGTTGTTCGCAAAGCTGGATAAGTGTTTTGGCGCTATGGAACTCATAAGGTGAGAGATGCTTTTCTTCAATGCTATCCGAAAATCCTTGTTCAGTATGAATAAAACCGCCGCCAATCGAGTAATAGGTTTCATTGAATAATGGTTTTTGATTGTGGTAAGCAATAAACCGCAGTCCATTTTCATGTAGTGGCAGAGGTTCTTTGATCAAATGCAGCATTTGCGGAGTGAACCTGAGCGAGTGATTTTTTTCTTGAATAAAAAACTGGCCTTGTTGTTTGATTGCATCCAAAAAATGCAAGATGTTATCAATATCAACCGTTTCAGGTGATTCGCCTGAAAGGCCTAATAAAATCGCTTGATCAGTATGATGGCCAATGCCTGTCAGCGCGAGTGAGCCGTAAAGCTCAATCTCAATATGGGTAGTTTGCACCAATAATCCATTGTCGCTCAAGGTTTCAACAAATTGCTTGGCGGCCTTCATGGGGCCTACGGTGTGTGAACTGGATGGCCCAATACCAATTTTAAATATCTCGAAGATTGAAATCATTGTTACACCATTATTTCCCAGAGAAGTGAGCTGACGGCGATAAGGCCGAGCGTCAACAAAAAGGTGTGACTGTAGCGGCACATCAAAGGTTTGAGTTTTTCAACACGTAAAAACGCATAGGCTGGCATAATAAACAAAATGATGGCGGTAATAGGCCCGCTAACCATCTGGATGAGCGATAAGATGCTGGGGTTAAGATAAGCGCATAGCCATAGTGTAATGGTAAAAAAAACTAGCGTAATTTTATGAATTTGTTTGTCCGAAAAACTCACCCCAAAAGCAGGAGATTCTTGCTTCATGATGGATTTAAAGCCTTCAGCTGCTCCTAAGTAATGACCAAAAAATGAAGAAACAATGGCAGTAATGGCAATTAACGGCCCTATGACATTGAGGGTGGGTGTATTGAATTGATTTGCCATATAAGACATGACAGAAAGGTTTTGCTCTTTTGCATTATTCAGCATTTCAGGCGTTAGCGATAAAATGCAAGAGATAACAAAGAACATGACAAATAATAATAAGATAGCGGAGGTTGCACGCAAAATGTTGTCGGCGTTTTTGTAGGCGTCTTCGCCAAATTTTTCGTGCTGATCTTTGGCAAAGCTTGAAATGATAGGAGAATGATTAAATGAAAAAATCATTACAGGAATACAAGTCCACAACATCTTGACGAAACTGCCTAGATCGAGGCTGGTTGTGTGGATGGTAGATGCAAGGTTCCAGTGAGGGATAAAATACACAGAAACTAAAAACAATACAGCGATAAGTGGGTAAACAATTAAGGATGTGACCTTAATGACTTTGTCTTGATCCATCAAAATGACACCAATCATCGATAACACTACGATCAGCGAAAGTAACCATCGAGCAGGGGTCTCAAAGCCTAATTGATGAACAATATAACTTTCTATCGTATTTGTTGCGCCAATAGCATAGATTAAAAGAATGGGATAAATGGACAAAAAATATAGCCAGGTAAGCAATTGGCCAAAGTGTTTACCAAAATATTCTTCAGCGACATCCGTAATATTGCCACCGCGTAGGCTTGAAGATAAAACGAAATGACAGAGTGCTTTATGAGAAAAATAGGTCATAGGGAAGGCGAAAATCCCTAAAAATATGACGCTGTATAAACCATTTATTCCCAAGTTAATGGGAAGAAATAAAATGCCTGCACCAACTGCTGTTCCGAAGAGAGTCAGCGTCCAAGCTGTGTTATCCCGTGACCAAACCATCAAAATGTAATAAACCACTGTTTATTTAAAGGGTGCTTTTTTCTAAATGAAATTAAAAGCAAGGTTAGGGGATATGAAGCCGATTAATGCAAAAAGTTTCAGAAAAAAAAATTACTGGCTGTTAGTATTGTTAATTATTATTTGAAGGATTGCCTGATAACGTATTGTTTTTAAATGCCAAAAACCTGTATTGGCCGAAGTTTAATTAACGCTGTTTTTTAGGAGGCTGTGAAGGCTGTGTGCTTGGACTAAATTTTTTATAGTCATTCAGGGTCGCCGTTAAATTTTTTGTCAGTGGGGCAGCTATTGGCAGAAATTTCTCAAAAAATGGCTCTCACTTTTATCAAATTGATGCTCAAACGCAATTTTCAGACAGCCTCCTTGAACTCATAACTAGCTGTTTTTAGAG
>JAPOUS010000302.1:0-7960 GCA_026708525.1 Cellvibrionales bacterium | reverse complement strand
GAGGTTTCTTCGATCTGAGCTTGGATGTCACAGACAACCTTTTCGAGTTGATCATGATTGCAGTCAATAATCAGATCTGCATATTTACGGTAAAGGGCTTGGCGCTCTTTAAAGAGATCGTCAAAGGTTTGATCGTTGCGCTTGGCAATACCACGAGATTCATAGTTATGAATCCTTGAGCGGAGTGTATCTAAATTGGCATCTAAATAAATGACCTGGCCATATTGTTTGAGATGGTTCATGCCTTTTTCGCTGTAGACAGCACTGCCGCCTGTAGCCACGATATGGTTAAAAAACTCATGGGCCAGTAAGGCTTCTTCTTCGAGGTCTCTAAGGCGCTGATAGCCTTCTGAGTCAATAATGGCTTGCAAAGGCTTGCCCGCTCGAAGCTGAATGAGTAAGTCGGTATCAATAAAATCTTTGGCGAGGGCTTTAGCAAGGACGATACCAACGGTACTTTTGCCGGCACCCGGCATGCCGACGAGTATAAGGCTATGTTTTTTTGTGTTATCCATGAGGGTAGCTGAAGAGGCTAAAACGATTATTTTAAATCATTTTTATAATAGTTGCCTGATTTAGTTGGACGTTACATCAAATTGAGTAGTTTTGAGTCAATGAGGTTGCGCAATACAAAGCTCGAATGGACGCCTCTGACGCCTCCAAGGTGTGTGAGTTTGTGCAACAAAAAATCTTCGTAATGTGGCATATCTTTGACAATGACTTTAAGGAGAAAGTCGGCATTTTGGCCAGTGATCAGATGGCATTCATGAATTTCGGGCATTTGAGCGATAGCCTGTTCAAAGTCTTTAAAGCGGTCATGGGTGTGTCTGTCCATTTCGACGCCGACAAAGACGGTAAGGTTAAACCCGAGTTTCTCTGGATCAACTAAGGTAATTTGTCGAATGATAATGCCTTCGTCTTCTAGTCGTTTGACGCGGCGTGCGCAGGGGGTAGGCGAAAGACCAACAGCTTCCGCTAGCTCTAGATTTGAAAGCTTGCTGTTATGTTGCAGTAGATTAAGAATCTTCTTATCGGTTCGGTCAAGTGGGGTTAGGTTCTCTTTTTTCATGGCTTATTGGTGAATTTGACTCAAAATAGGTAATTTTTTTGACTGATAACACTCAAAAAAGGTCATTTTTAGTGAAAATTTAGTGACACTCTCTAAGAAAAACTCCTTAGAATATGCAACAAATAGTGAGTCAGGGTGAGCTCATCATTAAGCCCAAAAGGCTATTCAGCGGCGGCCCTCAAGAGGGGCTGCTCAATACCCCCCATATCATCATCACTTCGGGTGCCTCTGCCTTCATCGTACGCGCAAAAAATGTTAGTGTACGCGACTTTCATTGATCGGCTTAACTTTCATCCATGCAGGCATCACTTACCAAACACTCTTGGCCTTGGCTGCTCGCGGTAACGGTACTTCTGTTAACGCTTTATCGAGCGCTTATCTTATTTTCACTGCCCGAATTAAGCTTGCATTTTGATGAGGCGCAGTACTGGCTGTGGTCGCAGGATCTTCAATGGGGCTATTATTCTAAACCGCCCATGCTTGCCTTTGTCATCCATTGTTTTACCAGCTTGTTTGGCGATGCAGCACCTTGGGTGCGAAGCCCTGCATTGGTGTTTTATCCGTTAACGACTTGGGTGATTTATTGTTTAGCTAAAAAATTAAGCGGTGACAGTAAAGTTGCTAGCATCGCAGGCTTAGTGTTTATCACCATGCCGGGAGTGTCGTTATCGTCTATGTTAATCACCACGGATGTGGTGCTGTTTCTTTGGTGGAGTTTGAGTTGCTTATTTTTTTATCAAGCGTTGCAAACAAACCGTTGGCACGCATGGTTGCTGCTGGGAGTATTTGCAGGTTGTGGTTTGTTAACCAAATATACCATGGGGATTTTTGCCGTAACGGCAGCGCTTTATTTATTGCTGATGCCAAATCTTCGTTATCATTGGATGAATCCTAAGCTATGGGTGGCGGCTGGATTAAGTGTGCTGATTTTTCTCCCGAATATTCTTTGGAATGCGTTTGAGGGCTGGCCGAGCTTGAGGCATACCGTAGAGTTATCAGGTTCGGGAGTTGAAGGGCTTCACCCAACCATGGTGCTGACTTTTTGGGGCGAGCAGTTTGGCGTGTTTGGTTTGATCAGCTTTGCGCTGTTTGTGTGGTTCATTATTAGCAACTTACCTTGGCGTTTAGATAAAAGTCAGCCGATAGATGCAGCAAAGCTTTTCCTTTGGCTATTTTCAGTCACATTTTTACTGGTGATCAGTTTGCAGGCACTCCAAGGTCGGGTCTATGCCAATTGGGCTGCGCCCACTTATGCCATGGCGAGTATTGCGGTGGCTTGGTGTTTTTCACGGTGGCATAAAACCTTAATCATAGCGTTAGCGCTCAATCTTGTGTTAATGTTTGCTGTTTATCATTTCGATGCCATCGTAGATATGGTGAAACCTAATGCCAAAAAAGGCCCGGATCCCATGAAAACTTTGCGGGGTTGGGATAGCTTTGGCAATGCGGTTAAAGGGGTAATGAAAGATTGCCCTGATTGCACCTTATTGACTGACCGCCGTGAAACCGCAGCGCAGTTAATGTATTTGTTGCGTGATGAAAAGCCCGTATTAGCCTTCTGGAACCCTGATCATAGCCATAATAATCATTATGAGATGGTGTATAGTCTAAAAGCCCCATCAGATCAGACCTATCTATTTATTGTTGAAGGGCAGTTGAGTGATACACAACGGCAAGCGTTTAAAGCAGTAACGCAAGTTGGTGATGTGACGCGCTATGGTAGATATCGCTCGATTCGGCATTATACAATTTATCAGGCCACAGACTTTTTGGGGTATCGGAATAGGCCCAACAACGTGCTAGGAGAACAATAAGATGCACAGTTTACGATGGCAGAGAATCAGTCTGTGGCTAACGGTATTTATGGTGTTGTTGACCATCCCTTTTTGGATAATGCCCTTGGATTTAATGGTTAGCAGTGAATTTTATACGCCGGATGCAGGTCGAAGCTTTGCCGGGAAATACGAACAGCCCTGGTCTGCACTGTATCAATTAATCCCGGTTCTATCCGTGATGGTGGCGTTAGGCTCTTTGGGTTGTGTTGCGGCAAGTTATTTAACACCCAGAGCTATTCGTTTCAGGCGGCCTGCGATGGCGGTGTTTTTAACCTTTTTGTTAGGACCGGGGCTGGTTGTTATAATTGTTAATGGGGTGTTTAAAGAGCATTATGGTCGCCCAAGGCCATCACAAGTTGAAAATTTTGGTGGCCAATATCCTTATGTGCCGCCTTTAGTCTATGGCGGTTATGATAATGCTAAATCTTTCCCGAGTGGACATTCGTCTGTGGGATTTGCGTTTATTATTTTCTTTTTATTGTGGCGCAAGCGTAAGCCGTTGCTAGCTAAGGCAGCACTCATTGGTACTTTTATATTGGGTGCCAGCACAGGTCTTGCGCGTATTGTGGGTGGCGGGCATTTTTTATCGGATGTGCTCTGGTCATGTTATATGGTGACCGTAGTGGCGCTTTTTGTTCATTATTGGATTATTGAACGTCCAAAGGGTGCGCCGCAAGCAGCGACACGTAAACAAAAAAAGGCTGCGATACTAGGCTCAAGCTTTTTTGGAGTATTATTGGTTATCTGGGGTTTACTCTCGATCCCCTTTGAAAAACAATTCTCTCAACCCTTGGATTTAACCGATGTATCATCGCTTGCGATTGAAACCAAAAAAACCAAGGTCGATGTGGTTTATGGTGATTATGCAGCGCCAAGCTTGGCGGTTGGCATTGATGGTTATGGCTTATCGCCACTGGTGCAAAGTGATGTCGAGCTGAAGAAGCAAGGCTATGAATTACTGCTTTCATCAGAGCCGAAAGGGTTTTACCGCGAGGCGCGTCAGCATTTGGAAGTGAGGTTGCCAACGCATATGAAAGGACACTTAACGATTAAACATTAAGGCATCGTCATATTGCTTATAGAATTTTTCGCCAGTTTTTACTCTAAAAGCTGTTAAAAATAATGTGAGTAAGTGAATGCAAAAGAAAGTAATCGGGCTGTTGATTTGTTGTTTTTCTAGCGCCTTATGTTCAAGCCAGCCGAATGATTTTAGTGTTTTTAATAATACTCAGCTATCAAGCCAATCAGATTCGCTTACTTCGAATGAAGAAGATAGTTTATTGGCACATAGCGTTGGCTTTCAGTTGGAAGGGTTTGAACCCAATCCAAATGTGCAAGCGGGGACCATTTTATCATCGAGACGGCAGGACGGACATAATCAGTCAATGCTGGAAGTGATTCGGCGAACTGAAGCGGGTAATCATCTTCAAGTGACCCACTATACTCAGAAAAGAGTTCCACACCAAGGCCACAATGGGTGGCTAGGGTGGTTAGTTGTTAAAGTGGTAACAAATACGATAATACCTAGCGGCTAAACCAAAAACAGCGGCTAGGCCGCTGTTTTTGGTTGTAAGATAAAAGACCAATTAAAAGCGGTAAGTCACGTCAGCACCAAAAGTCCGTGGATCACCATAGTAGTTGATGCCGTCACTGAATCCATTCTCAGCGCCAAAGCCTGGAATACCATTTAGGCGGTACGCTTCGGCAGTTAAATTCTTACCCCAAAGACCAATATCCACACTTTGAGTGCCTGTGGTTATGATGTCAGTAATAGCAATACGGCCATTCAATAAGCCATATGCCGGGCTTTTGGTTTTAGCTGATGAAGAAGGCTGACGATAAAAGACTTGCTCGCTGGTGTAGCTGTAATCTGTGTTAAAGCGTAATTGACCAAAACCTAAATCATGCGTATAGGCAATCGCGATGGCGGCTTTGGATTCAGGTGTATAAGCAAAGGTCGCTGTGTCTTTTTTCTGGGATTTGGTATCAAGCACAACCCCGTTGTCATCGACATCATTGGTAACAAAGTCAATATACTTAGCATCCATGTAACCGTAGCTAAGGCTTGCAACTAAGTTTTCTATCACCTCCCAATTGATTTCTAATTCTAAACCGTTGATTTCAGCTTTACCGGCATTTTCAATCACAGAATAGCCTGTGGCTTGGTCATAATTAGAAAGCTGCATATCCTTGATTTGATTTTGGAAGATGGCAATGTTGTATTGAATGGCATTTTCTAATGAGCGGCCTTTTAAACCAATTTCATAGCTTGTGGTGGTTTCTTCTTCATAAGGCATTTTCGCCTCAGATTCGAACGCTGCTTCACCATTAAACCCGCCAGAACGCCAGCCTTGAGAGGCTTTTACATAGGTGGTTAAGTCATCCAGAATAGCATAACTTGCCACAGCCATTGGGGAGAAATTAGTCCATGTTTCATCAGATTCAGTGCTGTAGGGGTTAACTTGAAGACGTCGTGGATCTTGATCGGGGTGGTTAATATAAGCGTCTTTTTTCTCTTGGGTATAGCGACCACCAAGAGTCAAGGTGAGCTGATTTGTTGCTAGCCAATCAACTTGTCCGAAAGCAGCGTATGAAGTACTTTTAACGCCATATTCGTTGTTAAGAACAAAGACTAAAGGTGCACCAAAGGTATTTAAATCCCAGTAGTATGGGTTGGTGACATCTACTTCATCTTGAAAAAAGAAAAGACCAGAAACAAAGCTGACGTTGTTAAATTGGCCAATAATTTGAAATTCCTGAGACGTTTGGTTTTGATCAACATTTCTTTCGGTTTCAAACACAGGGGCAGCTGAACCATCATAATCATTTTGATCGTTAAATGACATTTCGCGATAAGCAGTAATAGACTTTAGTGTTAAAGCTTCGTTTAGGTCAAAGGTTGTAATCAAATTATGACCAGAAATGTCAGATTTATCATAGCCTGCGCCATTGAGTGCGCCTTCGCCTAAGCGTTTCGGGTTGGGTAATTCACCGTCATCTTGTAGATTTTCAGCCTGTCCAAGGGCGACGGTACTATCTCGTTCAGCAAAATCAAAGGTATAGGTTAAGTTCAACGAATCTGTTGCATCAAAGCTTGCTTTAATTAAGCCCGCTTGGGAGTCTAACTTTTTGAATTCATTGATCTTGGCGTTGGGGGCGTCGTTATCATAAAAGCCGTCCCGGTCGCGTTTGGTGTAAGAGGCCATAAGGCTCACTTTATCGCCGAGCATGCCTGAGTCTACGGTGCCGCCCCATTCGGTGTAGCCATAGTTACCTGCACCAACTTTGATTTTTGCACCGAATTCTTCATATGGCTTACGAGTGACTAGATTTAACGCACCCCCTGTGGTGTTTTTGCCATACAGTGTGCCTTGTGGGCCGCGTAAGATTTCGATAGCCGATAACTCTGCAACATCAAAAATACCACCAACGTTTTTAGCGATAAAAACGCCATCCATATAAATACCAACGGATGGCTCCCAAGTCGCTGCCGGGTTAATAGAGGCGGCTCCTCGAATAGCGACTGTTGCGCCCGTCGAGCCGCCAGGTGAAGGGGCGATTTGTACATTGGGGGCTGTTGAGCCAACATCGGAAATATCATCAATTTTACGGTCGGTGAGTTGCTCGGCATTAATCGCTGTAATAGCAACAGGCACGTCTTGTAGGTTTTGCTCACGCTTTTGCGCAGTAACAACCACCTCTTCGAGCCCAGCTGAGTCATCCTCTGACCATGCAGTGGGCGTTAGGATAGTTGCGATGGCAGCAGGCAGGGCTGCCTTCTTGAATAATGAATTCAAAATAAACTCCTTTTGCAATTTATTATTGTTATTTTGTTTTTGAATAAGCAGCCAAGGTTTTTTATAGCTGCTGCGATAGGTTTTCCGCGTTATTGTAACGTATTTTTTTCAATAAGATGACAGTTAACGCACATTATTGATTATTTCTGACGAATAAAGGTACCATTTTGGTGCGTTTAGATTTTTTCAGGCAGCGCAGTTAGTCAACACGCTTATAGCCAAGACAGATTAATTAGCAACTCGGGTGCTTACCCCTGGCGTTTGATCTGTAAGTTGCGAGTTTGCCTACTACTCTGCATTTTTAGAGGTGCCCTTAAGGATACCCTAATCAGGTTTTGTATAAATGACTTTCTGATCAGAAAAAAAGGAACTTATCGCACAAAAATAACTCTGTTTATATGGAGATTGAATAGATGTTACCTTTGATGAGAACCTTCATCGCGCTAGTTTTGTCAATGCTTCTGACAGGACATGTAAGATGTGATACTGGCAGTACTAAATTATCTGAAAAGCCATTTATCTTAGCAGGTGTTGGCCTTTTGACTCTAGCCACAGTAGCTACTGTGGCCGGTTTGGCATATCGGTATGCAAAGAAAATTGAAGATAAAAAAGCGCAATCGAGTGAAAAACATGTCATCGTCATTGATTTTGATCGATGCTTAATGAAAGAGCACATGTATAGCAAATACAAGCATACACCTACTGATGAGATTGCTATTTCTGAAAAGGATTTTGGTTTGGACTCACCGAAAACAGCATTAAATGCGCTGTTGTCAGATCAAGCGAATTATTTGGCCATTGCCTCTTTTGGTCGAGCAGATATTATCAATAAGGCGTTGGATCAAGTGATAGAGAAAAAGCATCGAGATAAAGTTATCGTAAAAACACCTAAAGATATCGGTGGTCAGGATGGCGTAGTGCCCGATCCACCAAATAAAAATGCGATGATTGTTCAAATAATGAAAGCAAGCGGGGCAAAGCCTGAGAATACAATCTTCTTTGATGATACTGACAGTAATCTCACAGATGCTAAAGCATTAGGTATTATCACAAAAAAGGCTGCGCCTTTTAATGAAGGTAGTTTGCAAGTAGTTAACCAGTTTATTGGTAAAAAATAAAGTAGGCGTATGTTTTCTGTCATTCGTGTTTTGGTTTTTCTTTGTATTGGTTGTTTTTATTCTTTTCAGGCGCTTTCTTCTGAAGATAATCCTGATAGGTCTTTTGAAATAACTGGCTTAGGCTTAAAAAATAAAAAAAAT
>JAPOUS010000206.1 GCA_026708525.1 Cellvibrionales bacterium | reverse complement strand
CAAAGCCTTCCTTGCTAATAAAGCATTTTGGAATCCGGCTGATATCATTTGGACCTAATCAGAGGTTCCCTGGATAGGAGTTTCCATACGTGCATACAAATAAATCGCTCAAGACGAAAGATATCAGATTAAGCCATGTTGAAATCGGCTGTCAAAGAACCACAGATTGCAGAATCTAGTGGTTGAATCAGAAAAGAATTACTCTTAGCAGAGGTTGGCTTGAAGAGACGTTATTGATAGGTGCGTAATATACGTGCGTAAGATAGGTGCGTAAGCAAGCAGGGTTAACGACTTTGCTTTGTCACGCAGGCACGAGGAAGCGAGACTGGTAACGGCGAGGACTTTTTAGGTCAATTGGGGCAAAGGTATCGCTTTTTGCAAAGTTTGTTAGACGTCCTCGGCAATAGAAAATAAGCTTGATTGGTCTAATTATCAGGCGGGCTATAAATACATTATGACTGTGGTTTGATAGAGCCTCCAGGCCCTCTTCAACATGCTTAGGATAAACCTGAAGATACTTGATTGAAGCGCTCCTTCGCTTACTCTACGCACACTGAAAAGGTTCAAGTGGTACGCCAAAGGCCTATTGATCTGGAGGGCTCATAGCGCAATTAAATTCGAATACCGCCGTCCATTTCAATGGTGCGGCCTGTGAAGTAATCGTTTTCAGCAATATAAATGGCAGTCATGCCGATTTCATTAGGTTCGCCTAGGCGCTTTAATGGAATCATGTTAGCCATTTTTTCAAGGGCTTCAGGTTTCATGGATTTGACCATGTCGGTAGCAATAAAGCCTGGGGCAATGCCAGCAGCACGAATGCCATAGCGGCTTAATTCTTTTGACCAGGTCACGGTCATCGCATCCACCCCCGCTTTTGCAGCAGAGTAGTTGGTTTGGCCCATGTTGCCGGCTTTTGATAAGCTTGCGATATTAATGATGACGCCTTTGGTGTTGGTTTCGATCATTTTGGTTGCTGCCTCTCGGCCGCATAAGAAAACACCGGTTAAGTTAACATCAATAACCGATTGCCACTCTTGTAGGGACATCCGTTTAACGATTTCGCCCTCTTTAGCTTTAATCATTAAGCCATCGCGAGTGATACCTGCATTGTTGATAAGTACATCGACTTGACCAAAGTCGGCGATGACTTGCTCAAAAAGCGCAATAACATCCTCTTCTTTCGCAACATTGGTAACGTAGGTTTTAACTTCCGCACCCTTTGTGTTGATGTTGTTTGATGCAGCGTCAAGGGCTTCTGGGTTCATGTCCACAAGTGCTAGCTTTGCACCTTTTTCAGCAAAACATTCTGCCATTGATAGCCCTAAGCCTTGCGCGCCACCAGTAATTACGACTACTTTATTGTTAATGTCCATAGCTTTCTCTTGTTTTGTTGATGTTTTAATGGTTTTGTTTTTTATTAGATTGCGGGATTTTAACTGAGAGGCCTTCAATTGCCCACTTGAAATTTACATAACCATAGCCATATAGGATTGAGACATGAGAGAAAACCTATGCCCTTATTGATTTTTATCCTCTTACCTATTATTGAATTAACAATCTTTATTAAAGTTGGTGAAGTGACAGGCGCTTTGTTTGTGATTTCAGCGATTTTTATCTCTGCCATGCTGGGGGTGAGTATTGTACGTCATCAAGGGTTTTCTACGTTAAGGCGAGTCAACGAGAAGCTTCAAAAAGGCGAATCTTCAGCGGAAGATGTCATCTCCGGGTTTTTATTAGCATTAGCTGGGCTGCTGCTGGTGTTGCCTGGGTTTTTGACCGATAGTTTTGGCGTGTTGCTGCTCATTCCTCCCGTTCGTCTATTTTTAGCAAAATATCTTGTGAAAAAAGGCGGCGGTCAACACTTTCAATTTTATGGATTTAATCAGAAAAGCCATACAAATCATGGGGATGTCTTTGAAGGGGAATACACTCAAGAACAAGATGATCCCGAGCGCTTAAATTATTCGCAAGAGAGCCGCTCCCAAAGTAAAGAACCCAAAAAATAAAACGAAAAAAATGGGGTTACCCCCTTGAAATTGATTTTATTGTCGCCATTAAAGACCCTACTTTACAACGACAATTGTTTTTTAGAATGAAAAGCTGTGTTTACAGGAGAAAATTTGTATGAATATCCGACCTTTATATGACAATGTGGTCGTCAAGCGTCAAGAGCAAGAAGCGGTTTCAGCAGGGGGTATTGTATTACCGGGCTCTGCTAAAGAACAGCCAAATCAAGGAGAAGTGGTTGCTGTCGGTCAAGGTGGTTTATTAGATAGTGGTGAAACGCGTCCACTTCAAGTGAAAGTTGGTGATACCGTAGTTTTTGGTAACTACTCTGGCAATACCATCAAAGTTGATGGCGAAGAGTTAGTTATCATGAAAGAAAACGAAATTTTTGGTGTGATTGGTTAATTTCAATCAAAAGAGTTTGAACGAATAAGACATTTTTGAAGGGTAAGAAAAATGGCAAAAGACGTACAATTTGGGGATTCCGCCCGCGCTAAAATGTTGGTTGGTGTAAACACATTAGCTGACGCAGTAAAGGTAACCCTTGGCCCTAAAGGCCGTAACGTGGTTTTAGATAAATCTTTCGGTGCACCAACGGTCACCAAAGATGGTGTATCTGTCGCTAAAGACATCGAATTAGCAGATAAGCTTGAAAATATGGGCGCTCAAATGCTTAAAGAAGTGGCCTCTCAAGCGTCTGACGTGGCAGGTGACGGTACAACGACAGCTACTGTGTTGGCTCAAGGCATTGTCAACGAAGGTCTTAAATCAGTTGCAGCTGCAATGAACCCAATGGATCTTAAGCGTGGTATCGATAAAGCCGTTGCCGCAGCCGTTGAGCAAATCCATTCAATGGCTAAACCTTGCGAAGACAGCAATGCAATTGCTCAAGTCGGCACTATTTCAGCAAACAGCGATAGCCATGTGGGTGAAATCATCGCTGAAGCGATGGAAAAAGTGGGTAAAGAAGGTGTGATCACTGTTGAAGAAGGTTCGGGTCTTGAAAACGAACTTGACGTAGTTGAAGGTATGCAATTTGACCGTGGATACCTTTCTCCTTACTTTGTGACTAACACTGAGAACATGACATCAGAAGCGGAAGCGCCTTTCTTATTGTTGGTTGACAAAAAGATTTCTAATATTCGCGAATTATTGCCATTGTTAGAGCAAGTCGCTAAAGCGAGCCGTCCGCTAGTGATCATCGCTGAAGATGTTGAAGGTGAAGCTTTAGCTACATTGGTTGTTAACAACATGCGTGGCATTGTTAAAGTGTCTGCCTGTAAGGCACCTGGTTTTGGTGATCGTCGCAAGGCAATGCTTGAAGACATCGCTATCTTGACCGGTGCAACGGTTATCTCTGAAGAAGTGGGTCTTGACCTTGAAACGGCAACACTTGAGCATCTAGGTTCAGCCAAGCGTGTAACGATGGATAAGGACAACACCACTATCGTTGATGGTGCGGGACAAGCGGCTAACATAGAAGCGCGTGTTGCTGAAATCCGTGTTCAGGTTGAAAATACCACCTCCGACTACGACCGTGAGAAGCTTCAAGAGCGAGTTGCTAAATTAGCGGGCGGTGTTGCAGTGATTAAAGTAGGCGCAGCTACTGAAGTTGAAATGAAAGAGAAGAAAGCTCGCGTTGAAGATGCATTGCATGCAACCCGTGCTGCTGTTGAAGAAGGCGTTGTTCCTGGTGGCGGTGTTGCCTTAATCCGCGCGGTTGAAGCGATCAAAGGCCTTCAAGGTGATAACGAAGATCAAAATCATGGTATTGCAGCAGCCCTTCGTGCAATGGAAGCGCCAATGCGTCAGATCACTAACAACGCAGGTGATGAAGCATCAGTTGTTGTTGATAAGGTACGTTCTGGCGAAGGTAACTTTGGTTACAATGCAGGTACGGGTGAATACGGTGACATGGTTGAGATGGGTATTCTTGACCCTGCTAAAGTAACTCGTACTGCGCTTCAAGCAGCAGGTTCTGTTGCGGGTCTTATGATCACTACTGAGTGCATGGTTGCTGATCTTCCTGAAGAAAAAGGTGCAGCGCCTGCAATGCCTGATATGGGCGGCATGGGCGGTATGGGTGGCATGGGCGGCATGATGTAATCATCATGTAACCATTTCACTCGCGTTCAGCGCGTTTCAAAAAGCCCGCAAGCCTTTGGTTTGCGGGCTTTTTTTTATTCCGGTTCTTCAACGCTCAATCTAACATAACTTAGAGGCTTAAAATGTATCGGTGTTGATGAGGTATTTTTATTGCCTATTCATAATAATATCCTCGTTTCCATGCTCTGCGTGGAAACGAGTTTTGTAACTAGACAATTGCTGTGAATCGATTTGACATGATGTACTAGGAGCCTGTCTGAGAATTGACAGGCTCCCAGGTGACCTCTCGTTCCCACGCTCCTGTGTGGGAATGCATATCCGAAAAAACCCCTTAATCTCTAGGCGTTCCCACGCAGAGCATAGGAACGAGATTGCTTGGACAACTGATTTTTTATCAAGTTTGTTTAAAATTAACTATGCTCAGACAGGCTCCTAGTGCAGTTGATATTATGTGTTTATTGTTTCCAGCAGAATCTTTTGTAGTGAAAGGGTGTCAAGTGGGTCATTCATAATAATTTTATCAAATAAATCGTTTAATTCGAATTTTAAATCGTTGTCAATGGCATCAATAACTGGGGATTCGTATAATCTTTGGTATTGATTTGGTTTAGGGACATCTATTCTAGTGCGGCCTTTTTGGCTTATTTGTTCAGAAAAAATTTTGTTTTTTTTGTTTGAATAATAAAATGTAGTGGAATTTAAACAGCTAGAAATTTTTGTTAATAAGATATAAAATTCACGATTCTTATGGGTGTCTTTTATCTTAAGAAGCAACGTCTTCCGTGTGTTATTTGTGTGCTCATTGTTTTCAAAAGTTGTTCCATACTCAGAATCAGTAATTTGATACTCAGTGGACTCTGCTATATGGCCTGAAAAAATTAGTGTTGTAATGATGATTCTTAGCATGCAGTTTAACTTCTAGTTAAACTAGCTTCGATGGTATAAGTTTCTATTTGTTCATTTCTATTCGTTCAGTAGTCAACAAGCGAAGCGTGTGAGTTAAGCACAAAGTAACCGCATAAACCCTCAAGATATAGTCTCCAGTTTTACTTGGCCATAAAAATATCCACTGGCCTGCTCTTTTATTTCACGGTATCGCTAGATATTGGATGCACCGTGTGTCTATTTGAATGTGCCAGCTTTGTCGTCATTTCAATAGAACAAGGATTGAATGTTAAGTAATTTGAAGAAATGTGCTGAGTAGTTTGAAGACTCACCCTCAAGGTTTTTAACCTGGCACTAATTACGCTATGATCAACGCGTTTCAATAATAACAATAATAATGTGTTCTGATGGATGCTGTAGAGCTGAGTATTGTCACCCCCATGTATAACGAAGAAGAGATGATTGATCTCTACTTTGAACGCGTCCAGTCATCTCTGAAAGGTGTCACGGAGCATTACGAAATTGTTTGTATAAATGATGGCAGTGCTGATGCGACATGGGTAAAGCTTGTTGAGCATGCGCGACGTGATAGCCGCATCAAGGCGATTAACCTTTCACGAAACTTCGGTAAAGAGGCGGCGCTTACCGCTGGGTTAGACATGGCTGAAGGTCAGGCTGTTGTGCCATTTGATGCTGACCTGCAAGACCCTCCAGAGTTGATTAAAACCATGATAGAACGCTGGCGTTCAGGCTTTGATGTGGTTCTGGCTAAACGCACAGATCGCAGTCACGATACGCTCATCAAACGAACGACCTCGTCTTTGTTTTATAAATTGATCGACAGGCTCTCTGATACGCCTATTCCTGAAAATGTGGGTGACTTCCGTCTAATGGATCGCCGGGTAGTAGAGTGCTTGAAGCGCTTCCCTGAAAATAGCCGCTTTATGAAAGGCCTTTTTGCCTCATTAGGTTTTCGTGAGTGTATTGTGGAGTATGCACGGCCAGAACGAGAAGCAGGTGAGAGTAAGTGGAACTATTTCAAACTCTATGGGTTGGCTATTGAAGGCATTGTGTCGTTCACTTCGTTGCCCCTAAAACTCTGGTCTTATATTGGTGCCTTCACAGCACTAGGCGCCTTTGCTTATGGCATGTTTTTGATTATCCGCACCCTGATATCAGGTATTGATGTGCCAGGTTATGCCTCTTTGATGGTTGCGATTTTGTTTATGTCAGGCTTGATTTTGATGAGTTTAGGCATGATCGGCGAATATCTAGCTCGCGTGTTTATCGAGGTAAAAGGCCGACCAATTTACATTGTGATGGATACGATCGGACTGGATAAAAAGACCGACAAGACGAGTAATGCTTGATGCTCAAAACCTTGTTTTCGCATCAACTGTTTCGTTTTGCTGTTGTCGGTGGCGGCGCTACATTGGTTCATGTGTTTGTTTACTTTATTTTATTTAATCAGTTAGCTGTGATAGCTCATCTCGCTAATGGTATGGCATGGAGCCTGGCTGCTGTTTATTCTTATCTTGGCCAGCGCTATTGGACCTTTGGTAATAGCACAGTTAAAAATGAAGGAACTGCGAAGCTACGATTTATCCTTAGCTCGTTGATGTCATTGTTGGTTAATGCAGGTTTCGCTCATCTTTTCAGTTACCTTTACCCAAGTCTCATACTGACGTTACTGGCAATGGGACTGGTTACGCCGGTATTGACTTTTATCTTAATGAAATACTGGGTGTTTAGTGAAAATCAGGATAGGTTATCGTGAATCGAGCTTTCATCCATTCATTTTGGCTTTATTGTGCAATTATCCTTCTATTGGTAATTTTTTCCGTCTACTTAAGATCGCCTTTTTTTTCAATCTATTCACTGGATTGGGATGAGTGGACATTCATTCTGCTTGGGCAAAGCGTGTTGGATGGTTATTTACCTTATACCCACTATTGGGATGTTAAACCGCCCTTGGTATTTTATGGCTTTGCCGGCATTGTAAGCTTGGTCGGTACGGATATTGTCGGTGTGCGGGCCGCTGGTTCTATCATTATCGCGATAACAGCCTTTGCCTGTTACCTCATAGGCTTGCGACTGATGCGGCCGTTGTGGTCAGTTGTCGCAGCTGCGACTTACATAACACTTGCCACACGCTTTACGCCCATGCTGATGTCAGAGCACTTAGCGGTATTGCCATTAATGTTTGGCGTCTGGGCTTTATTAAAAGCTAGTGACTATGACAAACATGCGCCTTATTACTGCTTTTTAGCGGGTGTGCTCTTTACGCTCGCCTTATATACACGATTGAACCTTGCCTTTGTGCCGTTGTTTGTTGGTATTGCCTATGTGGTTAACATCTTGCTGCAATCGAAGAGTGTTCAAAAATCCTGTATCTCAGGCGTTACGTTAGTTTTAGGTTTTATCGTTGTAAGTAGTGTCGTGTTTTTACCTTTTGCTGGCCATGTAACTTTGTTTATTGACTCGGTCTTTCTCGCGCCCTTGAGCTATGCTCAGACCAAGCTGAGTGCGTGGCAGGTACTGGCTAGTCAGTGGCAACATGCGGGGGGGCTGTATCGGTTAGCGTATATACTTTCATTGAGCGCTATCGTTGTTTTACTGAGGGAGTGGAAAAAAGGGAAGCCTGTCGCCAATAGTTTGATGCTGATAGTAGCATTGTTAGCCGTTGAGCTATCCATTGCCATTGGTGGACGAGATTTTCATCACTATTGGATTCAATTGGCCCCTTTTCTGGCATTATTCGCAGTATTTGCATTATCACGCGTGGCGTTTGTGTCGATCTGGGCTGGGCGCGTGCTGCTTGTGGGGGCATATCTTACGTTTATTGGCTTGGGTCTGGTTAGTCAGCAGGCGGCAAAAGGTTTTAGCCAGCAAGATACTGTTCCTGAGGTTGCGGGCTATTTAAAAGGGCAAGTAAGCCCTGATGATACACTCTACACCACAAACCAACAGATCCTCTATTGGCTGTTAGAAAAAGAACCTTTATCAGCAGCAATCCTTCACCCGTCGAATATCACTAAGCCGTTTCTTTTACAGCATATGCCAGGTGCTAGCTCAGAACCTAGCAAAGAGCTTCAACGCATACTATCGTTTCAACCTACATGGATTGTAACGCAAGAATCGCTATTTTATTGGCATTCGATACCTGGCTTAGAGCGTTCTTTGAATGCAATCTTGAACCAGCATTATCAACAACAGACAATCTTAGGGCAGACTCAAATTTATAAGCGTATTCAATCTGGCATGTGAGCCTTATTACCCTAAAGACCCCCTCGAATAATAAATCAATAACGAACCATTTTAGCCTAAACACCCCCCTTTTTAGTGAGTGGTAACCGAACCCAGTTATTCTCTTGAGCATTTGAATTGGTTAGGGGTTAAGACTTAAAGCAACGTTTATTTTAAAAAAGATATATTATATCATATCATTTTTGAGTGGCTCTTTGACCGCTATTGCGTTTTTTTGCTAGAGGAGATCAGGATGTTTGCACTACGATCGGTAATGGATAAATTAGCCATCAGTCTTTCGTTGGTATGTGCTTTGCACTGTTTAGTAGTCCCCGTGCTTGTTGTTTGGATGCCAGTACTAGCAACTTCATTGCTTGAGAGTGAATTGTTTCATTTGAGTTTAGTCTTTTTGGTTGTGCCTTTTAGTGTTATTGCGTTGTTCTTAGGGTGTGAAAAACATAAAAATTATGCTGTAGTTATCTTGGGGCTAGCTGGATTATTACTGTTATTGTTAGCATTGATGGTTGGCCATGACTGGCTTGGCCCATTTTACGAAAAATGGTTAACCATGATAGGCGCAGTCTTAATTGCCTGTAGCCACTGGAAAAATTTTAAACTCTGCCAGCATAACGATCATTGTGATTGTGCTTAAATCACACACGGCATTATTGATGAAAAAATCAGAAAAATGAATAAAACCAACGCAAGTCCCATTCCCACAAATATCATCACTGGATTTTTGGGGGCAGGTAAAACGTCCACCATTTTGCATTTGTTGCAGTCAAAGCCTGAGCATGAGCGCTGGGCCATTTTAGTTAATGAGTTTGGTGAGATTGGCATCGATGGCAGTCTATTTTGGGGAAGGCATCAAGAAGCAGAAGGGGTGTTTGTAAAAGAAGTGCCGGGTGGTTGCATGTGCTGCACAGCGGGCTTTTCGGTACAAATTGCACTGAATCAACTATTGACGCGAGCAAAGCCGGATCGGTTATTGATTGAGCCAACGGGTTTAGGCCACCCGATTGAAGTGTTAGGTATGCTATCGCAGACTTGTTACCAAGGCTTACTGTCTGTGCAAAAAGTCATCACACTGGTTGATGCCAGAAAATTAAGCGATCAGCGGTACACGGAGCATAAAACCTTTCGGCAACAAATGGCGATTGCTGATGTGATTGTCGGTAACAAGAAAGATCTTTATGCTGAGGATGATCAAGCGCACTTGATCGATTTTATTCCAACCGTTTCATCCTTAAACCCTGAGGTGATTTTTACTGAACAAGGGCAATTGGATGTTGAGTTGCTAGAAGGGATAGCACAAGCTGTAACTCACCATCATTGCCAAGAAGAGGTTAATCGGCAACACGTTATGGTGGATGCTCCAGCGCTTCCTGATGAAGGAGTTTTACAAGCCAGAAATAAAGGGGAAGGCTTTGAGAGTATCGGTTGGCGATTTTCTCCTGATAAAGTATTTGATCGGCATCGGTTGTATGCTTTTTTAACAGGGCTGTCAGTTGAGCGAATGAAAGCCGTATTTATTACGCAAGATGGTATCTTTGCATATAATCAAACATCGGATGCACTCACAGAACAGGCACTTGATGAGTGCTTTGAAAGTCGGATAGAAATTATTGCAGAGGAAATAGATGATTGGGAAGCACAACTCTTATCCTGCGTTCTGTAGATTATCAACCTCAATATCGGCTAAGTGACTAAAGCGGTGTATTTTTCGCTTACGCTCATCATTTTCTGAATCTATCTATCTTCCTAGTGTCTAACACATGAGCATGCTTTTCTGGTTTGTTTATGTGGAGCCAGATTTGCATTTTAAAAATGCCTGTGTTTATTAGGAGAATAGACATGAAGTATCTATCTATTGTTAGAAATTTTAAGTTATTTATTCTTTTTTTAGTTATTAAAGGTGTATTACCTGTTTATGCTGGAAGTATTTACCTTTTAGACTACCTGCCCGATGAAAAAACGCTTCAATCTTTGTGTAAAAATAGAGATTTTGTCGTTTCGCATGTTAAATCCGAAGGAGAGCAGGGTGTTTATTATGTGTCTTATTGTAAGGGGTTGAAGCTTATTCATGAAACAAAAAAGTATGATTCGTCGCTTTCAGAATATGATAATTTTCATAAAAAGATGCAATCCCTTAGTGATTCTTTTGAAGGATCTTTCGTTGCCTATGAAGGCGATCAGATAAATATGGTCAGAGGTATGGTGAACTATTTTGTATCAGAGCAAGGCGGGCTTATACAAAATACAGATAACTCAATCAGTCAAATCAGTTGTAGAGATAAGTGTAAAATTTACAATGATAACACTATAAACAAACTGGGTACGCTAGACACAATGGGTAAGGTAACGCAGTACACCTGCGAAACTAAGGGTGCTGAAAATTCGTATTGCCTGGTTAACCATGTTGCTCCAGGCGTTTGGCAGCCTTCAGCCCCTGATAGTTGCGTTAAAACCAAATCAGGCAATATTACTTGCACAATAAATAAAGCGCACTATGAAAATTTTTCAGACTTCTTTACCTGGAAATTGGGTAAACACTCGGTACGCATTGTTTATGAGGCAGAAAATCCTGCAAGGATTTACAGTTCTCAGGCATCGGTAATTACGCCATTTTATAAGTGCGATAATATCGGGGATATCACTAGAGAGAATTATCAGTCCTGTGATTTTAGCTTCATGCTTGAGCTCTGAGATACAGTTGGACATGGAAGTCGTCATTGCTGAGAGTCTTACGTTATCGAAAGGTATCCTTAGGCAGCGTTTTAAGCGTTGGTATTCAATGACAGCGAGTGGAGTAATCGACGCACATCGGTAATAACACAATAACAAATAAGCCTGTGAAGCGTGACATCTCATTAAAGCCATAGGTCTCTTCATTCCTACCAAGTTGAGACCGTCTGTGTCATGTCAGGTATTTTTCAGCGATTAACC
>JAPOUS010000184.1:10051-11219 GCA_026708525.1 Cellvibrionales bacterium | reverse complement strand
TCAGGAGTAGTTTTTTTATAATTCTTTGGCATCGTATAGACCTCAATTTGTACATAGTTTAAACAAATAAAAGGTCCTTTTCACGGTGAAGCATCACAATATAAGTCTACAGCAAACTTCATGTACAAGCTTATGGTTCAGGACATAAACTACTCGCAAAAAGGGAAACGATCTTTAAAATTATCATACTGCGTTTTCAACTCTCTAAAATACGCTTGCTTTTTCACATCCTTCCGAAGGCCAACATTAATCCAGTTTTCATACACTTTCATTTTTTTGATTTGTGCAGCTGGCCAAAGCTTTTCGTTTTTTGGAAATTCTTGTGCATTTTTAACAATATATGCTGGGTTAATACTCGTATCCATTTGAGGGTTATCACGTAAATATTTAAACAGCAACTCATGAGGATGATTACTTTCTGATCGTGGAATTTTTATTCCTGTGTCGTTTGTACTTACAATGCCTATAGGATAATCATCTAAAAGGTTTTGAGGAAATTCAAAGTTATACTCTTCTGCACCGTGATGAATGGCTTTTTGTACTTTTAAATTCTCAGATTGACTAGTTACTTGCTCCAATAAAATTTTTGTTACAGGCGTAATTCGACCAACCCCCTCTTCCACTTGAAAAGAATCATCATTGACTGCATTTATATTGACCCCCACACCGAGCAAATCTATATCTGGAGCTATTGCCCCTGAAGTGTTAAGCCTCTTGGTTGCCAGTAACAAGATTTTCTCTTTACCGCCTAGCCGATTTGTCACCTTATCAGAATACATTTCCGCTTGGGTCAAGGGTAAGCTTTTATCACAACCTACAGCCTCAGCTCTGAGCAAGAATTCAGCATAATCCAAGATGCGTTGTGTAGCTGCACTAAGATGGTTTTGCCGAAGAACCGTTTCGTTAACTAACACCTGTTGTGATCTCTGCATACCTCCTTCGGATTCCCAGTCGGTATTTTTTAGCTGGGTAAAAGAAGTACTAACTGTGGGTAACTGGCCTGTATCAACTCGCCATTTCTTCCAAAGTTTCAACATGGCTTCATTGCTACCTTTCATTGATCTAGGGTCGGCATGTACCGCATAAATAGCCAATCCGTCTTTTTCCTGTGGAGACATTGCCTCAAATGTCGATTTTTTTATCCATTGAATCGCTTCAAAGGGCAAGG
>JAPOUS010000184.1:4475-10041 GCA_026708525.1 Cellvibrionales bacterium | reverse complement strand
GGCATTTTTGTTTTTAATACCAATAAATTCATGAATTGTTCCATCTAAATAGTGAACTTGCTGTGTCTCTTGTTTGCTGAAACTGTTTGGTAGCCCAACACTGAGTAAGCGCATTATTGACTGATAAGAAAACTCGGTAAACATCGCTCGATTTCTTATTAATAAATTACCATCTCCTTTTACCTTGTGGGAAAAAACTTGATCAACTGGAATATTACCAAGCACATCTGATTTGGCTTTTAATTCAAGTCGTTTTGAGGGTCTACCCATAGCAAATGCTATTAATCCCTGATCTGAAACTTTCCGCATCATGAGGGTCACTTGATGATTATCCAGTGCACTTTTTGCCATTTCAGAAAGACTATCTTGCGATTTTTTTTTCTGAAAGAACAAATCGACTTCAGCTAAGACTTTCTCTGAATACATAGCCGCTCCATCAGGTCGTTTTGATTCTTTAATCAGTTCATGCTGTCCTGCTTTAGCGACATTACTTAACAAAACAAAAGCAGCAGCTTCACCCAATTTTTTTGTCGTCTCATCCAGTTGCCCTGATACTGACGCTAACTCTTCTCGTATATCTTCTATCAATTGATCTTTTTTATGTTGAAATTCAGTCAGCATCTTGTCTTTTGCCTTAGCCGTTTCAGCATCCAATGACTGTCTAGAACAATTGACCGCATTGAGTGAATCTTTTAAGCCTTTCTGTCGATTGAAGTAATGCTTCGAAGCCCCATTTCTTGCATGTAAAGCATGCTCTAACGAAACAATAGAAAAAGGTGTATTGGTGGGAATCTCTTGTAAATCATATAAAGCGCCTAAATTAGTTAAACTTTTTGAGCTAAAGAGCGCTTTTTCATGAACACTAGTCGAGACAGCTTCATCAAATGATTTTCGTCGACTATTAGCTTCTTGCGACATGGTTTTGCTTTGTAAAGCAGGCTCTGACCCTCGACGTTTTGTACCTTGCCCAGTATTTCTATCGATTTTCTTTATCGTTTGAGTACTTTCCTCTGAATTATTATTCAAGTCTGGTTCCTGCATTACGGCGCTTTTTGGTCTTTTTGCCGACTTAGACATATTGATTTCTTTTTGCATGACCGGGTCTTGTAAACAATCATAGCTATTATCAACACAATAGACGGAGGTAAAGAACTTATTGCCATCAAGAGGGGAAACCTTGGATAAAAAAACGCTTTTTAAATCATTGCCTCCTTGAAACTTAACAGGGTTAAGCGGCACTTTTTTAGGATTTGGAGCAGGTGAGCAGGAAAACAAAAAAATGAGGCTAATTACTAGAGCTGTCGGCATAAAAAAGCTTCTGAACTATGATTGATAAAGTATGAAAGGGAATAAAATTTTTATAAGTAAAATTGGCAATAGGGAGTAATCAAGGATGAAAAAATCTATTTGAATTTCCGGCTGGTCTTTAATTACGCATGCCAGGGAAAACTTAATTGAAACACCAGAAAAATAAACCAAAGTAAACTACTTGCATAAAAACAGACTGTAAAACCAATAGCACGATGTTCAGCGCCCTTTTTATAACCGACAAAAAACACTATTCGCCCGATAAAAAATAATACTGAACAAAGCATAATGGTCGATAACCACTTTGCAGGCATGAAGATACACCACATAAAATATACACTGATCGCCAACACCCACTGTTCAAGGGTATTTTGTAAAAGCGACTGTAAAATTTTGGCCTGAGCAGAACCCGAGGTTAAGCCGCCTCCGTCGATATCTTCAGCATGAAAAAATCGGTATTTTGCGAGCCTGCCAATACAAAGCATCAAAGTAAAAGTAGGTAACACGCTAGCAAAAGCCAGTACATGCAAACGCGTTAGTACCGTGCCACTTCGATGCAGTGCAAAAGGATCATAAAAAATACCAACCAAAATTACCGACAAAGCGATAACAAAACCAATAATCATTCCGAGCAAAACACCCTGCTGCTTTAACGATAGACTCATAGTCGTTGCACACTAAAGTTAAACTTATTGAGCTTATTGGGTGTAATACGCAAAACTTTCGGGTTCTCACTAATCACTTGCATACCCGTGGGTAAAGAATCCGTATCCACCTTAAGCAAGAAATTAGCGCCTTTAGTATCCAGCACCCATCGATCCGGCACATGGAAACGGCCAAACTCGTCAGTCTCTAGCTTAAAGCCTTCGGCAGTAATTAAACGTACGCCCGGTATACCCTCATCATATTTGCCTTTATTGGTGATCTCTATTTCATGGCGGAAACCTTTGGTTTCTTTAAACACGCGGGTTTTCACCTGTAAGTCTTCGCTGTTTAACCCTTTGGCTAAATTACCGCGTGCTTTTTTACTGACCGAACCATTGCGTTTAAAGAAAATTTCAGAGCCCGTTTTTGATGTAATGGCTACAGGGTAATTGTGCCCTTTGGTTGATTGATAGATCACTGTGGCAACTTTGGGTTTATCGTGCAGCCGATACGACTCACCCCAAAGCGCAGGGATTTCTATGCCTTGCTGAAACAGCATGGCATCATTATCAGGCTGAGGTTTCCATTCATTGCCGTATTTCAATACCGTGGATTCCGCAAAATAGTCGCCCAGTGGGATATCCACTTTGACGCGGATATTTTTGGCGGTCGCATCGGATTGATAGCCATTACCATTATGATCTTCAAACACCTTACCGATAATACTTGCGGTATCAAAGAGTTTATCACCTGTCACTGCCACAATCGCACTGCCGTCGTTAGAGATTTTTCCGCGCTCATCATTATTAGCAAAAACGATATTTTTATAGCTGCCGGGGACAATACCTAAGCTTGCTTTCATCACATAGCGGATTTCGCATTGTTCGAATTCATCCAAGTCAATGGGCTTGAATTCCAAGACATTGGTAACGACTGGCTCAAGGGGTTTAAAGGCATCATCATTCGTACATTTGACTTTACCTGTGCCTTCAACATACCTAAACCCTGCTGGGTATTGGTCAATAATACTGACTTCTTCAAAACTCGAAGGGTTAGGATTATTAACCAAGATACCATACTCCACGGCACCATTGGGTTGAATCTGAGGCGTTAAGGCAGACTTGGTTACGATCAAATCGCCCTCACCTGTGGATTTTCTCTTCACGTGCGTTGTTGCATCATCTTGCGCAATACCGCCGCCTGCATCAATAGCCTGAAACACATTCGTAATATCATCATCCAAAGTGCCTTTAAAATAAGCGGTGACTGTAATTTTAACGGTATTACGACTGTGGTTCTCGAAATTCCACTCAACATTTAAATCTTGATCAGCCGGTGGCTGATTAGGCACTGGAACACCCTGATCTGTCATTTCAAATATCCATGAACGGAACACAGGCTTGCCTTCTTTACTCATAATGCTTGAAAGATTATCCACCAAGCGTACATGCTCAAGGTTACCGTCCCCAGTGTTCACAGCCGTGAGGGTATAGACCAAGAATTTATCTTCTTGGCCGTATTGGGTTTTTTCAACATGTTTAGTGACCTCCATAGTACTCGGCACAGGCGGCACAGGCGCAGCATTAAGCACCACAGGCGCAATTTTTGGGCCTTTACGGCTAGCTAAAGGGTCAAATACATAATCTGAGGCCACATTGATAATACTTAGCATATCCTCAAAAGTGGTAGGTACAATGGTGTACTCCACTTGCCCTTTAACACCGACATCAATACGGGTATTAATGTCGATATTCGCATCATAGGCGCCACAGGTGCTGCCTTCTGAGGCCGTACAATCGATAGAAAATGCACTAAATGCAGGTTTATTCACCAACGCTTGATCATCATTATCTGCAATCCATTGACCTAAGGCCTCTTGGAAATGGCTATGCACCAACACATTTTTCGCATCGACTTTGCCTGCATTGGTGAAACGCAAGTGATAAGTGATAGGGTTGCCTGGAATATAAAAAGCATCATCCACCACAAATTCCGCTTGAACGACGGGAACCATATCAATAGAAGGAATCGGGTCGGTCTTAGAATCATCGCCAGACACATTGGCAATATTGGCAGGAATAATGCCTTCGGCATCATCAATGATCACAGCAGATATTTCAAAGATTATTTTCTCATGCGGAGCTAAATCCAGCTCCAAATCAATATCCGTTGTATCAGGCACATCGGGTACATAGGTAATGCCTTTACCCCCTTCCACTTTATGCGTCACCGTCCATGATGCAAATGCCTGTTTACTGCCCCCTGCGGTATCCACCTTTAAGCCGGAGATAGTATCCTTCACTTTTAAGTCATTAATCCAAGAACCACTTGGGGAGTTATTCACATCAATACGATAAACAACTGTCTCGCCTGGATTGTAAAAAATATTTTCCCCGCCATAAGGTCTTCCACCGATGCTCACAATCTCTTTATTAAAATACAAATCGGCAATAGCTGGAAATAGTGCTGCATCATCGGATTGTTTACCCGCTTCTGCCATATTGGTAATACCACCCAACGCACGATCGTTCACTGTCGCTTCAATAACAAACTCGATTCGGTCTTTCGCGCCAATATAGAGATCATGATCAATATCCACTTGCCCATCAGTCCAATCGACAACTTGTGTTACCCGACCTTTGGTGTAAACCGCTTTGACGTTCCAGCTAGTAAATGCAGGACCTGTTGGGTTGGTGCCTGCCGTTGATTCATCTTCGGCAAGGTCGGTGGTAATAGCTGAAATAGTATCTTTAACGTGTTTTTTATCGTACCAACTACCAAAACCTGCATTATCTAATAGCACATCAAAGTAAATCGTTTGCCCTGAAAGATAAACATCCGTTGGATTTGTTAGGCCAGCATCTGAAAACGCCGTTTTTGCCATAGAAAATTGCGGGTCTGCCATAGGAATGGTAGCGCCACCTTCACTTTGCCCAGCCTTCGCCTTGTTAATGATTTGCCCCACCGCTTCTTCCATCACTTTGGCGGTAATCTCGTATTCAATAAAACCTTCAACGCCAATATCGACCGGTTGGTTAATGTCTGTATTTGGCGCCACAGGGTCAGCTTGAGTCACAGGTCCTCCATCGGTAATAATGGCAACCGTCCAGCTCTCTAACGCTTTACCTGAGCTACCATCAAAATATTTGGCTTGAATTTCTGAGAGTTTATCCACCACCTGCATATTAACGATATTACTTTTGAATTCGTTATCGACTCTTAGCTTAAAAGTGACAAAGCCTCCTGGCATGTAGCCGCCTTTATCAATTTCATTACCCTCTTTATCCGTCACCTTGATCACCGATTTTTGAATACCCGCATTACCGACTTCGGGGTTAGTGATAACACTGGTGGTATTATCACCAATACCTACCACATTAGTGACGCTACCTACAGCGGTTGGCACCATGACTGCGCTAATGGTATAGACGATTTCACCACCAATGGGCACGCCAATTTGCGTATTAATATCGGTGTTATCGGCAAAACTACCGACCACATAAAGCGCCTCAAAAGCCGGTTTTGCACCTGTTGTTGGGTCATCGACAATGGGCTTAGTTTCTGCTGAGATAGTCCAGCTCGAGAAGGCAGGCACCGTATTACCATTCACATC
>JAPOUS010000184.1:0-4465 GCA_026708525.1 Cellvibrionales bacterium | reverse complement strand
TTTGATAATTCATCAACCAAAGGCACATGCGCCATGTGCCTTTTACCTAGGTTGGTAATGGTTATTTGGTAGGTTAGCGGTAAGCCTGGGGTATAGTTGGTTTCGAGTGTCGTTTTTTTGTAGCGATATTCATCTAAATAGGGTTTAACCACATCATCGCCATCAACAATATCGCCTGAAGCATCATCAATCACAATGCCTTTGATGGTATAAATGACGCTATCGCCGCCACCGACATCAATGATGACATCGAGATCTTTATTGTCCTCAACGGTACAGACCGGATCTTTCGTGCCATCGGTTGTACCACCTGAATGGGTATCATTATTTTCAACGGTAATCGTCCAGCCATCAGCAAAAGGAAACTGCGGCCCTTTATCTAAAGTATCGACCGTTAATTTACTGATCGACTCTTTATAGGTCGTATTGTTAAAGAAACCAACATCTGAGGAAGCTTTAATGGTAAAAGTCACCTCATCGCCGGGCTTATAGTATTTAGGGCTAACCGTTTTTGTCCATAAACCGCCAGAATCTGCTCTAAGATTATCAACACTGGCATGCCCAACAACAATAGTTCGCACTTTAGTCGAATCGAGTCGCATCACATCCACTTCATTGGTTATCTCATGCGAGACCACATTGTCTTTGACTTCACAGTCAATGGTTAGGGTTTTGGTCTCTTTAGCATTGAGGCTGAAGTTTTCAAAAATGACATCATCATTTTCACCGCCTGTTTTTGTTTCTCCATTAAATTTGGCTGTCCAACTGGAGAAGGGATGGCCATCGATATCATCATGTGTGCCCCCTTGATCATTAGCCAGCTGACACGTGATTGTTGAAATGGTATCAAGTAACGATAATTGATCAACCGCTTCATCCTGAGGATTTTCAACATCAATGGTGTAGGTAAAAGTTTCTCCTGGTTTAAAAAAGACCGAGCTACCCACTTTGGTGACATTAAAGCTAATGGTACCCGGCTTATTATCGACATCTGCTGAAGCTGACGCATCCCGTCCTGTTTGTGGATCATGGGTATCCACCGTGTTAGTCACTTTCTCAAGTGTTGAAATATCATCAACGACTATGCCTGTCACATAAAAAGTGATCGTAGAATGCGGCGCTATATCGACATGGGTATTGATGTTTTCGTTATCTTTAACCCCATCGATAACCCGCGTTCCTTTGCCATCACCGTCTTTCGGGTCATAAGTAATCGTCCAGCTTTTAAACAACCCAAGCGCTTTGATATTGTCGGTCACTAACACATCGTTACCGTAACCGTCGCCAGCATTTTCAATCGTGATGGTATAGGTGACTTTTTCACCCACTTTATATACTGGCACATCGACGACTTTTTTCGGGCGAATGTCAGCCACTTTAGACCCTGTATCGGCACTATCGGTGATAGGGCCATCGGGGCCTTCTACAGTGGCTGTGTTAGTAAACTTACCCCAAAGTACATGGTCTTGGGTTCTATCATCGATGGTACCCACTACGGTGTAAGTAACGCTACCCCCTGCGGCAATATTGGCTTTAGCATGAAGCCCTGCGGTTTTGTAATCTGGATTGATGCCCGCATCTGACCCTGCACCTGTGGTGGTTGCCGTGACTTCTACATCTTTAAACACATTGGCCATAGCCCCTTTAGGATGCAATAACTCGGCTTGAATACTTTGAAAATTATCATCCACCCGCACATCTTTCGCAAAGCCGCCATCTGGCCCATTTTTAACGACAATGGTGTAAGTAATTTTGTCGTTATCTTCAGAATAGAATTCAACATCGACCGATTTCTCCATCGTTAAATCAGCGATTTTCGGCTTGGTGGTCACTGAGGAGGATGCACCATCACCGACATTAACAGTATTGGTAATCGGCGTGACTAGATCAGAATTTAACGTGGCAACAATAGTATAAATAATGCTATCACCGGGGTAGATGTTGACATGGGTGTTAATGCTTTTGTTATCCGCAACAGTAGCGTCAACATCAGGATTCGAATTTGAAGAAGGCTTACCAGATGAATCAACCGCCTGTTTTTTTATCGTCCAACTCGAGAAGGATGCCTTGGTATTCTTATGAATATCCTCCGAAACCATGGATGCAATATCATCTACCACAGGCACATTGGTTAATGGCCCTTTACCGGTATTCTTGATGGTAATGGTAAAAGTAACAGGTTCCCCCGGTGTGTAATAAAATTTATCGACTTCTTTGAGTACTTCAGGTTTGCCCTCAGGTGTATTTAGGCCAGCGCCATCTTCTATGACATTGGTATTAGGGCACTTCTCTTGGTCATTGCGAATCGTTCCGATAGCTCTCACTTTGACTTGCGCATGGAGTTTATAAACCACCTTACCTTGTGAAGGTAAATCCAAGGTATTAAAAAAATTACCCGTATGCATTGAGCCATAACCCCAAACATAAGCACCGGGGTCTGAGCCTTCACCCACCACATCTTGCACATCAATTTGCCACTGAAGAAAGGGGCTTTCTTCCGTGCCATCATTCATCTCAACGGTTAAACAATCTTTCAACTCATCCCTAACTTCAAAATTGTTCGCGAATTTTCGCGTGCTTGGGTTATGCACGGTAATTTCGTAATCGACCCACCCCCCTGGAATATATTCTTTACTCAGTGGGCGCTTAATAACGCTAGGCACTTGATCACTAGCTTCGGGTGTTACAACATAGTTTTCGGCAATATCAATGGCTCCGTCAGTCGATTTTGCTGAGTAACTCACCGTCACATCACCAATAGCCACCGCTTGAGTTTTCGCTTTTACTTCATAAAGTGCGCGCTCTCTTGGCGCAAGAGTCACGGTATCCGCAAAATCTGTGTCGGTTTGCACAGTACCTTCACCTAAAACAGAAGTACTATTCGGCCCGATAGATTTTACCGTCATCGTCCAAGTTGAAAACGCTTTACCTGTTGTATCGATTTCACTCCAAGGCTCGGGTTGTACATTATTATTCGCCCAGTCTGTGTTGGATGTTGAAAAAAAGGCTTTTATGTCTGTTGCGGCTAAGGGCGCATCCGTATGATTAAACAATTCAAACGAATAGGTGATGGTTTGCCCTGCTTTATAAGCCGATTTAGGGTTACTTGAAAATTTAAATTCAATAGGGTCAGCCGCCCACAACGATGAAGCAAAAACAAGCAACAATAAGCACCAACAATAAAAAGCACGGATTGCTCTCATACCATCTCGCTCAGTTTTGGGCTAAATAATAAATAGACAAAGTTGACTGCGGTAAGTTCTTAAAAAATGGGCAGTATTAGGCAAACTAATGCCTATAAAATGGCACTATTTATCAGTGCATAGGCTTCTATTAAACGTATAATTTGCAAAAAAAACTTTGTGTTGTCATGGCTATTCAACCCTTCATCGAATCACATCCTAGCGAAAGCGAAAATACCCTTAAAACCCGATTTAATGAACAAGGCTATTTGTTTATCAAAGGAGGGGTAGATACCCTGCATTGCCAGCAAGTATTAGCCGACTTTTTAGATCAATTGTCCCCACATGCTGAATGGGATAACGCTCGCAAATTACCCACACTCAAAGGCGAACCTTTTTTTGAGACTGACCCGTTGTTTGATGCGCTTTACCCAGACATCCAAACGCTTGAGAGCTTCCATCGGTTTTTTCACGACGAAGCTGTTCAACGCTTAATGCGCATAACCGCTGGCGATAACCCTTTTGTTTATCCCATGAAAATGGCACGTATCTCCACTCCTAAAAAGTTAGGCTATGAAACTCCGCCACACCAGGATGCCCATTCACACCAGGCACCCGAAACTATGTGCGGAATTTGGATTGCACTACATGAGGTTAAAGATGAAATGGGGCGACTGATGGTCTTACCTAAATCCCATTTACGAGGCGTAAGACCCGTTCATCAAGCGCAAGGCGTCGGTGGCGTTCAGTGCGAGATTTACGATGATGAAACCACATGGCACACAGGCAATGTCGAGCAAGGCGATGTGATTATTTTTCATGCGTGCTGTGTGCATAAAGCGGAACCAAATACATCCGATGATATTGTCAGGCTCAGTGTGGATACTCGCTTTTGCCCTTATGGCGAGCCACTGTTTAGCAGTAATTTATATCCGCACCACAGCTTACGCATCCCAAAATTGGATTGGGATTATATCTACAAAAACTGGCAATCTGCCGATAACCAATTTTATTGGAAAAATTATCCCAATTTACATGGCCCAAGCGATGAGCAATGGCGAGCGCTTGCAAAGTCATAAGAAAATCCACCCCAAAGCCAGCCATTAACGTATAGTATATTGCGAAATAACCAAAGTGTATTTCAATGAAAGAGCTATGATGATTTCTGGTGTATGAGTTGAAAGGATACGATGTTAATCTGTTAGTTGATTTTCGCGAATCAAAAACGAACAGGAGAAACACCGTATGGCTCAAAATGATAAAGTTGTTGAGTTAAATAATCA
>JAPOUS010000033.1 GCA_026708525.1 Cellvibrionales bacterium | reverse complement strand
CACAATATACCTAAAAATCCAAACAATCACCACATCGGTTTCATCAGTATACGTTACCTGAATACCTTGACTGTCTTTCTCGTCCGTATCTTGATAGCGAGTCACAAAATTGACTCGATCTGCAAATTGCAATCGTAAGCGGCCACCGTAATTTTTTTGCTCTAAGGGATCAAATTGACTGGCGTAGCTAAACCCTGCGTCTTTCTCTTTATACCAAAGCCCTAAATCATTACCGACTACACCTATTTTGCTCGGCATCAAATCATAGAAGTTAATGACAGAATTTACCAAAAGCATATTGCCTTCTTGCTTATTTTTCTCAGCGCTACGACGATCAAAGGTCAAACCACCATCGACAGAGACAAAATTACTGTCCGCTTCTATACCGTTAGATTCAGAATATTCGGCTTTAATAAAGCTTCCTTCAGTGAATCGAATGGTAACGTCGCCGCCTTTTAATTCATAATCCTGGCTGTCTTTTTCTTCTTTAACGTAGGTTGCGCCAACACCTAAATGCTTAGTCATCCACCCTTTAATACGGCCGCCATAGGTCATATTATCAAGCGTCTGTCGTGTGGTTCTTGGCACATATTCATAATCCACCACCAAATAGTTATATACCTCACCGCCTAAGCGATTATTGATAAGCGGTTGATTATTCAGCAGTGTTCGACTGGATAAGGGCTGATTGAGAATAATGCGCCCTTGAAAGGGATCAAGGTTATAATCAACCCCTTCTTTTAAGGTAATTTGCGCCACCGTTTGATGGGTTTGCAAATCAATCTGGCGGATAGACACTTTATCCGAACCCGGCACGAGTTCGCCATGGCGTAAAAAATAGACACTGGTTCCGGTTCCCATTAGTTCATCATGGGCATAAAGCGTATCGGCTTCGGCAGTAAATCCTGTGAGCACAAAAGCATCATCGCCCCAGTCAGTGGTTGAGCGGGTTCTATAATCGCCTCTAAATCCATATAAGCTGCGATTATAACTAGCCGTTTCTGTACCGGTAAATCCAGTATTGTAGTTACCCCACAAGAGCATCGACTTATCGTATTCAGCGGCTAAAAACACCTTGCCTTTAGTATTCACCGCCTTCTCAATATTACTGTTGTCGCCATAGCTACCATAATAAAGTTCGGGGTTATCATCATCTAAAATTTCAAACACCGTGCGTTCGCGGGATTCAAATGGGTGTTTGAACATATTTTTGATTTCATCTTCCCAGGTATCAACGTGTGCCGTTAAACGCCATTTATCTCCAAGTTTTGCTTGACCAAAATAGGCAATACGGCCCTGATTATAAATATCCCCCTGGTATTGGTAATTGTTTTCTAAAACCGCATCGTTACCACCGACAAAGTTTTTCCCTACATACAAATCAATTAAACCTGTCTGCATGAAATAATTTTCTGGCATACGTGCAAAGAGTGTTTTTTCTTCCGTCGTTTTATCTTTGTAAGTGATAACAACAGGGAATTCATATGCTCCGGTTGGCAGATATTTTTCACCATACAGTTTGCCATGGTTAACGGTAAACTCATCTTCGCCAATTTTGACGCGATCGACATGAGTAAGACCGGAACCAATAAACTTTGCCAACCCAGAATAGGTTGGAATGTTATGCCGCATAAGGCTGGCTTTGCCAAAAGTTATGCCTTCATCGTTGTAGTGCCGATCTATCTTCGCCTCCCGTACCCCTTGATAAAACTCAGTGACACCAGTCGTCGTAACATCAAGATTGCCATCCTTATCTTTAGCTCGGAGCCTGAAGAGCAGTTGCTGGCCGGGTTTAAACACTAGGGTTTCACCCCTGTCAGAGACACCATCCCAAGTGACGGATAAATTACTGCCCAATGCCTCACCTGTCAGCACTTTTAAGGGCGCACTATAATAATAATCACCCGATCGATAAATCTCGACTTCCCATTGCTTGACATAATAAGAGTAATTAGTTCGTATATTGAAACTGATTGGCGACTTGAGCTTACCATCAATAACTTCGATCGCCTCATTAACCGTCACATCCATAACAGGATCAAAGCGAGTAATATCTCGACTAACCCAAATGGCGCCTTGATCTTTTAAATAAATCCGAGAGTTATCAACTGGCATCTGGGGCCTTGGCGTGGCTTCTGTGCTGTGTGTACTAACAAGTTCACCCAGATTACTTTCTGATATAGCAAGGCTTGCTTTTGCAAAAACAATCGCTGCAAACCAAGCCATTGCATAAACAGAAAATAAAGCGATCTTTTTTTGTAACTGCACAGCAAATTTCCTAAGGCTTTTGTTATCCAAAGATGAAACTTGCATCCATGCCCAAGCGCTTAAACATTACTTAAGCATTAAGTTAACGTGTCCTTCAATTAATACAGTCATTGACTCACTTCCTGAGCGCTAAAATTAAACTTATTTAATCAGTTAGAGGTAACAGGCAAAACCTTTGTTTTTCACTGACAACCTTCATCCCCGAAGGTAATGAATCCGCATCTAACGTGATAACAACATGTCGCTTTTTTCTATCTAACATCCAAGCATTAGAGAGATGAAATAGCCCGTGCTCATCCGCCTCAACGGTAAATCCATCAGGCGAAACTCGTTTATCGCCCGGCATCCCTTCATCATTAAGACCTATATTTTCAATAATAATTTCAAAGCGGTAGGAATCTTTTTCTTAAGATAAAGACCTTGTAACTAACAAGTCTTCATTGCTTAAATCTATTTGTGATCTATCTTTCTGGTTTTTACTAAAAGCACCCAAGCTACGCAGCTTGATCTCAGAACCTGACGCCTGGCTAATCAATAAAGGCAACACTCCGATCTGATAGATGTTACCCGAGCACATTGACAGCAATCACTGCGTTTTTATATTGCCCATGCCCTCAACTGACAGATGCTGTTTTAGCATCCTTTTTATGCATCAAAACAGAGAACAGCCAACAATACACCCCTTTTTCGTTGACGGTTTTTCGTAGTTATTTGAACCTTAGAGATGGGCTCATAGGTAAGAAGAAAGGACGCATCCTACGTATCGGTTAACTTATGAAGAGTGAATTCATATACGATATCATCGCCCAGACTAAATTGGAGGTTGCCTTGATCAAATGCTCGCTCACGAATGCTTAAGGGCATATATGGGCGCCCCACAAATATCAAGCCATCAGGTAGATGATAATGAAAGAGGTCGTCATCATAACCGGTCAATTTATATGGTGAGAATCAAGCAATGATTAGCTACTAACCTTGGGTATTGACCTAACCTGCAAAGAAAGAAGCGATAGTATGTTAGCATGAAAAAAGGGAAGCCTAAGCTTCCCTTCCAGTCCAAGTCATAATTTTATTATTGTTATTATTTTTTTGGTTTTTATTATTATTTTATATTTTTATTATTATTATGCTTATAGAATGGCATTTAATGTGCCAATTAATTATTTAGCATAACAATCAATAAGTTAGGTAGTTTTTTAAGCCAATCTTCTCTTGCACGTACACTATTGGTAACACAAAGTGTTACCAATATTCTCATCAAGTGAGTAGCTTTGAAAATAAATCGACAAATACCCATAAAAAAACATAGGGTTATTTCGTTAAATTCCCGTTATTTGGTATCTTTTGCCAGCAAACGATAAACCTGAGGTAAAATGAAGAGTGTGAAAAGTGTCCCAATACACATGCCGCCGACCAGTATGATACCGATACTATTTCTCGATTCAGCACCAGCGCCTGTCACCAATACCAATGGGAAGTGACCGAGTACAGTGGCTATGGTTGTCATTAAAATCGGGCGCAAACGCACTTGAGAGGCCTCAATAATCGCCTGTGTTTTCTCCACGCCCTTTAACTGCAACTCATGAGCAAACTCGGTCATTAAAATCCCATTTTTAGCAATCAAACCAATTAAGGTGACAAAACCAATTTGAGAATACACATTGATGGTAGTGAAGCTGACGAAAGTGAACATTAAGCCACCCGTTAGGGCTAAAGGCACTGTCCCTATAATAACGACCAAAGGTAAACGCAAGCTATTAAATTGAACAGTCAACGCCAAAAATACCAGCAATAATGACACCATCAACACAAATATTAGGGTATTACCTTCCATACGCAATTGGCGAGAATTACCAGCGTAATCCAAACTATACTCCTCTGGCAGGATTTTTTCTGCGATCGACTCAAGGCTGGTTAATGCTTGATCAGCCGTAATATGCGGTAAAACACCTGCCAAAATTCGGAACGCAGGCTGTTGATCAAAACTATCTAAAATTCTTGGGGTTGCCTTTTCGGTAATTGAAACAAAGGCACCCAACGGCAGAAATTCCCCAGAGCCGACCTTAATTGGCAAAGATAAGATCGACGCAATTTGATCTCGCCCCTGATCCTCAACCATAGGGATAACACGATACGCTCTGCCTTCCGCATTAAATCGATTAACTTCTTGCTCATTTAAAAACACAGACACTTGATCAGTTATGGATTGAATAGACAAATTCGCCTCAGCAATCTTATCGTGCTTAAACGCGATTTCAGCCACTGGAAGATCCAATTTAATATTAGTATCTACAAACATGAATTGATCTGTTGCCAGCGCTTCTTGAACAAATTGTTGGGCGTATTGCTCTCGAATATCAGCTGGATCATCACCTAAAACGATCAATTCCACATCAAAATTACCGGCTGTTGGTAACGCAGCAGGCAGAACGGGGAAAACTCTAAGCCCTGTCACTTGATTTAATTTAAAGAATAACGGCTGAAGGAGATCTTGCACAGACTGCGGGCGATCATGGAAATTTTTGAAGACAACACCACCAAACCCCCCGTTGGTTGTTAAAATTTGCCACGTCATTTTAAAGCCGGGTTCTTGTTTCACAATGTCTACAACAGCGTTCATATGTTCATTAATGTAAGACAAGGTGGCATCTGGTGGCGACTCAATGACGATTTGAATAGAGCTTTGATCTTCCGTTGGAGCCAACTCTTTACCCGACAAGACAAAGAAAGGTAAGGCTAACAAACATAAAAAGCCTGCAACAAATACAATGGGTTTTTTATGATTAAAGCTTTTTTCCAGTCTGCTCCCATACGCCGATTTTAATTGATCAAAAAAAGCATTAACCGCTTGTGTTAACCGGCCTTGCTGGCCTCGCTCTCGCAATACTTTCGCACTCATAATCGGAGACAAGGTAATGGCGACAATGCCTGACATAATCACCGCCGTCGCGAGTGAAAAGGCAAACTCCTGAAATAAACTTCCCGTTAACCCTTTGACAAAACCAATCGGTATATACACAACGGCTAAGGTAAAGGTCATGGCAATAATCGGGTTCAGTAAGGTTTTGGCACTTTTTAACGCAGCATCCAACCGACTTTCACCTTCTTGAAGAAGTCTTGCTACATTTTCAACGACCACAATGGCATCATCAACGACTAGCCCCACTGACAATACAATCGCCAAAATGGTTAAGAGGTTTAAACTGAACCCCATCATTAACATAACGCCAATGGCACCTAAAATAGAAATAGGGATGGTAACTAACGGCACTAAAGCCGACCGTAAAGATCCCATTAACAAAAGGACAACAAGACCAACAATCAATACCGTCTCTATCAAGGTTTTGACGATTTCATTGAGTGCTTCTCGCATGTATATCGTGCCATCATACCCAGTATTGATGGACATACCTTCAGGCAATTGTGCATTGACGCTAGCTAGCACCTCATAGACATCGTCGCCAATACTGATTTCATTCGCCCCCGGCAATGGCCAAACTGAAATGTACAGCGACAGATCATAATTGTATTTGGCATCCACCGAGCCCCTATCCTCTCCCAAGCTGACTGTTGCAATGTCGCCTAATTTAATGAGCTGACCATCAAGTGATCGAACAACGAGCTGATTAAATTCAGCAACCGTTGATAAATTAGTATTACTTAATAAATCTAGTCGCTGCTGATTATTTTCTGCTTTACCAAGTTGAGCAATCACATTTTGTGCCCGCAAGCTCAAAAGTACCTCATCAGCACTTAACGCCATGGCTGCCATTTTTTCAGGATTAAGCCAGAGTCGCATAGCTGGCCGGCGCCCACCTTCGATACCCACTTTTTGAACGCCGTCTATTGCGGAAAATTTTGGTAAGATCTTTCGTTGTAAATAATTAGTCAACTCAGCTCGAGACCAGCCCTCAGCATGAACATTCAAATAAAATAAAGCCGCAATACGATCAGCACGCTCAACATCAATAGCAGGCGTTTCAGCACCTTTAGGCAACTCAAAACTGATCTGATCAATACGTGTGGAAAGCTCTGCAAGAGCCTCAGCGCTATTTTCATTTAAATTTAAATGCAAATTAACCGTACTAATACCAGCCCCTGTTTGTGAATCCACATAATCGACACCAGGCACCGTCATTGCGACACGCTCAATAGGTTCTGTTATGAACCCTTTGACTGTTTCGGCCGAAGACCCGGGATACACGGTTCGCACAACCAGTTTCGCACTCTCAGTTTGTGGAAACTGCAAAAACGAGATTTTAGTTAAACCGAAGCAGCCCATCAGTAATAAGACCGACGAAACCACAACCGCTAACAAAGGTTTTTTAACAAAAATATCCATACGCGCTTGTAATTGTTATTAATGACAATAATTTCTATTGAATCGTAATCAGGTGACAATTCAACAATTAGTAAGAGGTCGACTCAGGTGCTGTATAGACCAACAAGCCTTCTCGTAACTTATAGGCCCCAACGCCAGCTATCAGTTGATCAGGCGAGAGGCCTTTAGACAGCATTGCCCAGGTGTTACCTTTATTCAGCAAGGTCACTTTGGTAAGTTTGGCTCGATACCTGGCTGGTTGATTCTCCTGAATCTCTTCTGGGATCAGTGTATACACCCAATCACCGTAAGCGTTCTTAATTAGAGCGGAGACCGGCACACGCACAACCTCTTGCTTTTTACCTACAGGCACCAAGACGCTCACCGGCTGATTATCAGCCCCTGAATAATCTGTTAACTCAGCACGGTATGTTGTGCTTAAATTGGCACTGTCTACTTGAGGGGAAGCTGCAATCAAGGTTGCCGAGGTTCTTGTTGATTTACCGAATAGAGCCACTTGAATATCCTCACCTAAGGTCAACGAAGAATAGACCGCAGGCAAAGAAAACTGAACCCAATAAGGTTTTTGCGTATTAATGATAGTCGTAACCTTGGTACCAGCTGAAACAAACTGACCCGGCTCAAACTGGTGCAAACCTGCCATACCCGCAAAGGGCGCAACCAGTGTTTTTTTACTTATAATCGATTGCAGGCCTGTTATTTCGGCTTTCACAGTAGCAAGGCTTGCGGTTGCCTGCTCATACTGCTCTTGACTTACTGCGTTAGTCTTAATTAAACGAGCATGCCGTTTATAGATACTCTCAGCTAGCGTTAAACGCGCTTTTGCTGAGGCTAGTTGTGCTTCTTCTTCGCTGGTATCCAGCTTAAGCAACAATTGTCCTTTGGCGATGGTTTTACCTGCCTCAAAACCTACTTGCGTAATCCGGCCGGGCAGCTCAATAATAATAGTGACTTTTTGACTGGCTTGAACTTTTCCGGCCAACGTAATCTCTGATTGATAGGTTGCCATTTCAGGCTTTGTCGAAATAACCGTCTCTGAAGGCTCAGGAAAAGATTCCGCCATCGCTATGGCGGATTGTATTTCAAAGGCTTTAACCGCACCAAAAGCCACCACAACGATGAGACAAAACCCTACGGCTTTAAACCAAGCTTTCATTTAACACCTTTTTATGTATTACTTTCTATAGTCGTTTCAATAGTACTTTCTTATAGTAATTTATTACACACCGTGCTTATCACATCAAATGCATAGGTATTTACTAATAAATATGTAGGCTAATCAATACTGTAACCGCCAATAAAACAACCTCATCAAGATAGCCAATTTTTATGACAATTCAACCCAAATTATCTAACGTTTTTTTTTAGCCGTTACACCTAATAAATCAGCGATGACAAACCGTTAACTCAGATCTTTATTACTTAACACTGCTGATAACTCCACTTGATAGGCACATTCTAACTCCAGGAATCCCACCTTGTCGGATAGCTGCTTCAGTGTTGTTAAATACGGCTTATCTTGTATATCTACATCACTTAAATCTAATAGGTTAGCGCTTTGCAAAGATTCAAGTTGAAAGGCGAGATCCTTGTTTTTTATTTCCAGGTCATTAATGCGTAAGCCTTGTTTTTTATTGGTATATTCGAGCTCGTCTAGCGCTTTCTTATGATCATGCTCAAGCGTATCCAGTGTTTCCTGGTGAGTGTGTTTCAGCGCGTTAATGAGTTGGATGTTTTCTTGAATGGCTAACGCATGTTCTTCCAGTTTTTCTTCGTACTGCGCTTTAATTTCTGCTTCAAGATCACGAATTTCCGTATTTTTTTGTGCTAACAATCGCTCACGTTGTTTGGCTAATTGGTCGGTTATATTCGCTGTCGACTGTTTTTTAGCCGATTCGAGTGCCATTGAAAGGTCAATTTTTTCTTCGATCCATCCCGCCTCACGCTTACCATGCTCTTTTTTTAGCTGTTCGAGTTTGACCCGGTACATAGCATGCAACGCTTTGGATGATTTATCATCTGCTGCATCAGTTTCCGGCAAAATTGTCGGATTTGTCAGGGTTGGAATTACCACGGATTTTGTATCACTCATTTTCTTCAAAAGAACCATAAAGTTGGATCACATCGGAGGTAAGGATAAAATTTACCCGCAAGCTTTCAAGCAGTGAACCGGCTAAAACACAACTTGATCACAGTAAATTTGTGAGGCTATTCCGCTTTGTGCATAGGTTTTTTATGAATAAAAGGAACTGTTTTGTATTTTTTTTTAACAGCCTGTGGCAAGATGCACAAAACGCACGATTAGCTTAAAACGTGCCATAACAATAAATAGGAAATACCCCACAAGGAGTGCGAGTGAAAAACTTTATCACCCAGAAATTAATCCATTGGGTTACCTTCTCCATTAACCACCCTTGGTTCACCTTGGTGTTTCTATCTCTGATTATCGGTGCAGGTTTTCCCAGCCTAAACACCCTAGTGCTAGATACCTCCAACGAAAGCTACCTTCAGCCTAACGACCCCGTTCGCGTACTTTACACAAAAAACCGAACCATCTACGGTGGAGATAATATCGTGGCGATTGGCATACAAACGAATGGCGAATCGATTTTTAGCGAACCCTTTTTAACTCAGCTAAAAGCCTACCATGACGAATTAGCAAAACACCCTTTGGTGAATCGCGTAGACAGTCTAATCAATACAAGAGAGGTACTGGGTGTTGATGATGAGCTCATCATTAAAAAACCCGATGAAGACTGGCAAGCAACCTTAGCTAACCTTAGTGCTCTTGAACGACAGCTTATCAACAACCCCGTCTATCTCAATCAATTATTTTCAGAAGACAAAACCTTTACCATGGTCAATGTCTATCTGAATAATTTTTCATTTGCCCACCCTGGGCAATTTCTTACCGATAAAGAAATGCAACAAGCGGTAGATGAGATCTTGGCATTAACTGAAAAATACAAACTCAATGATCGAGAATTCTACTTTTCTGGCATCCCAACAGTCACTTACCGTATGACTAAAGCACTTGAAAAAACGATGGGGCTGCTATCGTCGGCTTCTTTGTTAGTTATGCTCATTTTACTAACGGTTATTTTCCGCCGGGTCTCTGGTGTAATTATTCCAATCTTTATGATCATTCTCGCTCTCATCCTCACCTTTGAGAGCATGGCTATCACAAAGTCGACCGTCATGGTTTCGGTTCAAACCATTCCTTCACTCATAATTGCCTTTGGCATCTGTGATTCGGTGCATTTTATGACGGTATTTTTCAGGCGATTTGCAGAACACCAAGATAAAAGGCGAGCCATTATCGAGAGTACCAAACAAACGGGGTTCGCACTCTTCATGACAACCGTAACGACAGCAACGGGGCTTTTTTCTTTCGCTTTTACAGATATGCCGCCCGTCGCATTCCTAGGGTTGTTTGGCGGCGTTGGCATTGTTGCCGCATTCGTACTGACGTTTTCGTTAATGCCTGCTTTATTAATGGTCATTCGAATTAGGCCTTTCAACAGCAAACCCTCTAAGCAAACACAATCATTAAGCTTAGTCGATAAAATTTGCCTAAGCTTAACGCAATTTGGCATCAATCGCCCAAAAACTGTTACATTGTTAGGACTCGCTATTATTGTGCTTTTCGTCAGTACCTTTTCAAATCTGCGTTTTTCACACGAAACCACCAAATGGTTTAAGCCTACCGACCCTTTACGGGTTGAGATTGAAAAAATTGACCAAGCGTTGGGTGGACATTTTGCCGTTGATATTATTCTCCGAAATGAAAACGAAGATAACGTCATAACGCTTGATAATTTAAGACTGCTTGAAGATATTCGAGAGTATATAAAAAACCCTGACAACGCATTGGTTAAACCGGGAGCCAATACTGCCGTCACGGATATGATTTTTGAAACAAACCAGGCATTGCACGGCAATGAACCTTCGCAGTACGCTTTACCAAACTCAGACGATTTATTAAGCCAGGAGCTTCTATTATTCGAGATGGGATCGAGCGAGGATTTGTACCGCCTTGCCGAACCGGGGTTTTATTCAACTCGTATTATTGTCAATATGCCAGCGGATGATTTACTCATCTCTTACGCTTTTATGAAAAAAGTTGAGGCGCACTTCATCCCGAAATTACCAGAGGGTGTCTCGATTAACATTACAGGCACAGCCATGCTCTCTGGCAAAGCCTTTGATAGTATGTTAGGGACTATGGCTCTCTCGTACATTATTGCTTTTGTATTAATTTCTTTATTAATTTTAGCTATCTCGACACCCAGTATTGGTCTTATCGCGATCTTTATCAACGCATTACCCATACTCTTTACGTTAAGCGTAATGAGCCTCTTAAATATCCCACTAGATATATTTACCATGCTGGTTGGCAGCATTATGCTAGGGGTGGTTGTCGATGACAGTATTCACTATATAGAAAAATTAAAACGTTACCAATCAGATCAAAAACACTCAATGGCAACCGCGCTGCAATTAGCGACAAAAGATATTGGCCGCTCACTCTTCTTTACCACTGCCATCGTCGGCATTGGTTTTTTAACCTATGCTTTTTCAGATCTACAAAATGTATTTGCCTTTGGATTATTAGTCTTTACCACAGCAGTGGTTGCACTTTTTGCCGATTTATTATTGTTTCCGGCAATACT
>JAPOUS010000205.1:2107-11430 GCA_026708525.1 Cellvibrionales bacterium | reverse complement strand
ATTGTTAAAAATTTATAAGGGATAAATTTTTCTTTGTTAAATTTTATAAAATACGTTTTTTTGTTATCAAAACTAAAAAAAGAAAAAAACAAAAATTCAAGCAAAAAAATAAACATTAACATAGAATTCATAAAAGTTTTTATCGCAACAATACTATTCTGTGCTAACGTACGCAGACACCTATCCCTTCACGTCCAATCGTCAATTTTACTTCCAATAAAAACAAATAAACTTAGGATAAAACCCTTTGCAAGGATTTGCTATGCAAAAAATTTATGTACTGGATACCAATGTTTTACTTCACGATCCACTCGCCATTCAATCCTTTCATGAGCATCATGTTGTCATTCCGATGACGGTACTTGAAGAGCTTGACAACATTAAAGATAAAAAACTCAAAGACGTCAGTCGTGAAGCGCGTATTGCTATCTCATCTATTGAAAAGCTCGTTGCCGATAAATCACCTAAAGAAATACAAGAAGGTGTTAGCATCATCAATGAACAAGCTGGAAAACTAAGCATCTACCCAGACCAACTGTTGCCTAACATGCCTGCTGGGCCATTTTTAAATGCAAGCCTACAACAGCAAAACGACAATCAAATCATCAACGTTGCCTTAAGCCTACAAGAAAAACATCCCGATAGACACGTATGCCTTGTAACAAAAGACATCAACATGCGCATTAAGGCTAAGGGCAGCGGCCTTGAACATGCGGAAGAATACAGAAAAGATAAAGTGTTAGATGATATTGATCTATTATCTAAAGGGTATCAACAACTGGAAAATAGCTTTTGGGGAGTCGTCAACGAAGTTGAAACCTTGCATGAAAATCAATGCACCATCCATAAAATCCCTAAAGATATTTTACCCGATGCCTATCTTGGCATGTTTATTCTTGATAACGAAGATTTTATTGGTTATGTCGAAAACATAGACAATGAATCAATTTACCTAAGAGATATACACTTCAATTCTTTGATGAATCAATCAGCTTGGGGAATCAAGCCACGCAATATTGAACAAGCCATGGCCATGTTTCAACTTAATCATCAAGACATTGATTTAAATATTATGACAGGGCCTGCTGGCTCAGGAAAAACCTTACTAGCGCTTGCTAATGCGCTCGATAGTATCATTGAGCAAAAACGCTACGAAAAATTGATCATAGCACGCTCAACACCTCCTATTGCTGAGGATATTGGCTTTCTTCCTGGTACGGAAGAAGAAAAAATGCTGCCATGGCTTGCTGCCTTTGAAGATAATTTAGAAATCTTACACGGCAATGACGAGTCCCCACTCAGCAGCATCGAATATGTTAAACAAAAAGCAAATATACAATTTAAATCATTAAACTTTATGCGTGGCCGGTCATTTAATAATAGCTATGTCATTATTGATGAAGCACAAAGTCTCACGCAATTTCAATTAAAATCAATCATTACACGAATTGGGCAGAACTCAAAAATTGTCATCTTAGGAAATCTTGCACAAATTGATAACCATTACATTAACCCTTTAACCTCCGGTTTAACCTATTGCGCGGATAAAATGAAGGCGTTTAAGCATGCAAGCATTATTCATGTGAATGGCATCGAACGAAGTCGATTAGCGGCATTTGCTGAAGAAAACCTTTAGGCTAATTATTGATTTTGAAGTTCTGCGCTGAATATCAAGATTTTCCGTAAGGCGAAGCTTGCCGTTTTTTTATTCAACTTGTACCGGCAAGTGCACCGTTACATTAATATCACTGAACGATGATTGAGAGATACCTATCGAACCACTCAGCGACTGAATAATTTGTCGACAAATCATCAAATCCAACAGGGGCAGCACTTGCGTTTGTTTAGTATTTTGCTGCAACCCATTAAGCAACTTATCAATTTCATTAATATCTACACCCACAGGCAATTTTACACAGTGTGATAAAATATTTAAGACTAACACATGTTTATTGTCAGTATTTTTTTCAACTCTTCCCAAGGTTAATATTCGGCCACGCTCATTCCATGAGAACAATAAATCAAATAATTTATTGAGTAATAACATGTAATAATCGGCATCACCAATAAAATAAAAATCATCGATATTGCCTTTATCTATTTTTAAATTAATGGCTTTCTGACTTAATAAACCTTGCCTTGATATTTCAATATCTTCAAGAATTGCCGCAATGGAAAATTGTTTTTTTACTGACAAACTATCGCGATCCGTTAAGCTATTGAATATTTTCACATCATCAACCAAACATTCAATCTTTGAAATATTCGCATCGGCCAACTCATTAAAGTAACAGCGAGTAGTCGGCTTATCCGCTTTATTTAATAGAAAGATACTGGCTTTTAGTGATTTTATGGTTTGCCCTATGCGTCGATTGACGCTGCTCAAAATAGGCAGACTCATCATCTGAATATGCTCATCGCGACCCAATCGATCGATATTCACTAAATGGCAGTGCGCAATGACCCACGATTGCCTTTCTTGATTAACAGGAATTAGCTCAACCCGAGATTGACAGGCATTTTCTTCCACTTCCCAAGCTGTTGAAAAATGCTCTAATGTGTTATTAGATAAACTTTTTTTAGCGGCATCCATCCATTCCGAAGATAGATCAATAGCAGACACGACCTTATCTTGCTGCTCTTTAGGTAAATCCCCCCAGACCTTTTGGATGGTTAAGAATTCTTTCGAACAATCCAGCAACAACCAAAGACTCGCCTGACCAACTCTTGGTGGCTCTGGTACAGCTGAAGGCGGAAGAAATGGAAAATGATCAGCCACGAATTTTGCTCTTTTTTATATTTTTTATTTTTAGCCAACAACCCCAAGCGCAGCTTTTTTCATTGGGTATTATTTAGTATAGAAAGAGAAAATAAATTGTATGCTTTACTCTCTATAAATTAATAAAAAGTAAATTTTTTACCAAGAAAAACCTATCAAGCAATGCATTGCGGGTGATGCATCATTGAAACGCCAAAATGAAATCCATGTTATTAAAAATAGTCGATGTCGTTTTTGCTTAAAAAGTCATATCGATAGACAAGGAAGGCGAGGGGTTAGAGGATTGCATGACGGGCTAATGCCAAATAGATGTATGATAACCTCCCATTCGGCGCAGAGGTCATCATTAAGCGATTATTTTTTTATAAACCAAAGATCCCACACGCCATGCCCTTTGCGTTCACCACGCTTTTCAAACTTAGTGAGCGGCCTTGCGTCAGGCCTTGGAATAAACGAGTTGTCTTCAGAGGCATTACGAAGATTTGGATTGGCATTAACGACTTCTAGCATATGGTACGCATAATGCTCCCAATCGGTTGCTAGATGAATAAACCCTTCGGGCCCTAGCTTTGTTACGAGATGTTGAATAAATTCAGGCTGAACAATACGTCTTTTATGATGTTTTCGCTTATGCCAAGGATCAGGGAAATAGATTTGCACACCTGAAAGCCCGTTATCTGGAATCATCTGATCCAATACCTTGATAGCATCTTCTTCAAATACACGCACATTGGAAAGTTCAGCATCAGAAACTAAATTTAACAATCGACCCACACCTGGCGTGTGTACCTCAACGCCAATATAGTTCACCTCGGGGTTTGCTTTGGCCATTTGAAACAATGAATCTCCCATGCCAAAACCAATTTCCAATACAACCGGGTTATCATTACCAAAAAGCGCACTAAAATTTAGTTGGGCATCAGAGAGTGTTAACCCATACTTTTTATAAAATGCCTCGTACGCTGCCTGCTGTCCCGGCGTCATTCTCCCCGTACGCAGTACAAAACTTTTAATACGGCGTATCGCGGGGTTATCAATGGATTCATTATTGTGTAGATTTTCTTTCATAACCAACTGTAGCCAAGACCAACATAAGCCATCCGGCCATAAAACTCATACCACCTAAAGGGATAAATTGTGTCATCAGTGATGATGACACGAGATGTTTAACGTAAATACCCCCACTAAAAAGCAAAAGCCCCAATACAAACAACATACCACAAAGCAAACCCGCTCGAGGCCTTAATAATTGACTCTTAAGCAAACCACCTAAAACCACTAGCGCCAACGCATGATAAAACTGATAGTCAATCGCTATTTGAACTTGAGCAAAGGCATTTGCGGTTAACTTAGCTTGAAGTCCATGACTGGTAGCAGCTCCCATAGCTACTGCCATTAACGCTGTAATCGCACCAATAACAATCCACATAGTGAAATTCTTCTTTTTGCTGGATTTATAAAATCAAAAACCGCCAATTGGCGGTTTTTGGTCTTGATTGGTGTAATGACTAAGCCAAAAGCGCTGCTTTGACCTTTTTCATTGCATTTTTTTCGAGTTGACGAATGCGCTCCGCAGAGACTTGATACTTATCAGCCAGCTCATGGAGGGTTGATTTCTTTTCATCCAACCAACGAGCCTGAATAATCGCCCGACTTCGCTCATCAAGATCTGCCAACGCCGTATAAAGACCTACATTATTCGAACTTTGCCAATCGTCATTTTCTAATACCAAGGCTGGATCTTGCGATTGATCTTCAAGATAAAGCGCTGGCGCTTGTGGCGCACCTTCTTCACTTTCTTCGTCTGGCCCATCAAAGCCTAAATCAAAAGCTGATAAACGCCCTTCCATTCGCGTGACTTCACTAACGCTAACACCTAAATCATCCGCAATGGCCTTGGCCTCATCTGGGCTTAACCATTGTAATTTGGTTTTCGCACTACGAAGATTAAAGAAGAGTTTGCGCTGTGCTTTCGTCGTGGCGACTTTCACAATACGCCAGTTCTTTAAGATATATTCGTGCATTTCAGCTTTAATCCAATGCACGGCAAAAGACACCAAACGCACGCCTTTTTCTGGGTTAAAACGTTTAACCGCCTTCATAAGCCCTACATTGCCTTCTTGGATTAAATCCGCCACAGGTAAACCATAGCCATTGTAGCTTTTAGCAATATGCATCACAAAACGCAGGTGGGAAAGGATCAGTTGTCTTGCAGCATCAAGGTCGCCTTGATAATAGTAGGCATCTGCCAATGTACGCTCTTGCTCTTGGCTTAAAACAGGGATAGTGCCGATATTTTGAATGTATGCATTCAGATCACCGCCCGGCGTCAAGCTCTGCGCAATCTGTATGTCTTTAGTCATTATCTTTTCAGCTCTCCTTGGAGCTTTTTTTGAGATTCGTGAAGCCATCTTAACAGGTCAATTATCGATATTCCATAGATTAACAAGTGTTAGATCTCGGATTAAAACGTAAGTTCAGACCTATTTTTAATTATTTTGAGAATAATCTCTCAATTTGGCGTCAATCGCTCCAAATGCCGATTTACCGATAACCAACTGCCTACCCATCCCAGCAAAACCGCCATAAACAATAAAGAGGCCACATCAGAAAAACTTAACGTTAGCAGACGCTTTTGCTGCTGATAAAGCCCAGACAGCTCCGCAATTGGCTCACTCAGGTAATATAAGGCAACCGAGAGAATCACCATAGCAATTACCCCACCAATAAAACCGTATAGAGCACCGGTATAAAGAAAAGGCCTGCGCACAAAAGCCTTGGTAGCGCCAACTAACTGAGCGACTTCTATTTCTGCTCGACGACTTTCTATTTCAAGGCGTATCGTATTACCAATAACCAATAGAACACCTGCGGCCAAAAATAACATCATGCCAAAAGCTATGCGATGGCCGATTTCGATAATAATGGATAATCGCTGCACCCAAGCCAAATCGAGTTGAGCGATATCGACTTCCGGCAGCTTTTCTAAACGTTTTAACAAGGCCTCAGCAGATGCAGGCTCTCTATTTGTCTGCGAAGGCATCACTTCTATCACTTGAGGCAAAGGATTATCATCCAGCGCCGATAATACATCCGACAGCCCAGTTACCTCTTGAAACTCTTTCAGTGCTTGCGTTTTATCCACCATGGAGACCTTGGCGATTTCAGGCCAATATTCCAATGACTCAAGCAATCGGCCAAGGCGAGCCTCTTCAATGCGTTTATTTAAAAATAACGAGATTTGCGTATGCCCTTCCCACTGTGGGCCAAAAGCTTGAATATTGTTTAAACACAGATAAAACCCAACCGGTAATGCCAATGCAATGGCTATTGCAGAACAGGTCATCAGCGTATCCAATGGCGCCTTAAGGAATTTGCCTGCCGTTTGTTTAAGCACCCGCCAATGTGCCTTAAAATAGGATTTTACCTGCTCATCGGGTGTAAATTGATGCTTTTTAACCCCTTTTTCTTCCCTTTTTGGGGGCGCTTTATGAAAAAGTTTTTTCATTATCGGTAAACTAATGCCCCATGATCCAGTTCGATGTTTCGAGATTTTTGCACTTCCAATAGATGCTTATCATGAGTCGCAATCATCACGGTTACGCCCACATGATTAAACTGGCGAAATAAATGCAAAATATCTTTAGAGATATCATCATCCAAATTACCTGTTGGCTCATCTGCTAACAAAATAGATGGTTTATGCACCACCGCCCGCGCAATACCCACACGCTGCTGCTGCCCGCCCGATAATGCAATCGGATTAACTTTTTCTTTGTCTAAAAGGCCGACTTTATCCAGTGCGGCTCTTACACGCCTTGCGATATCTCGTTCAGGGAATCCTATTACTTGAAGTGGCAAAGCCACATTATCAAACACGCTGCGATCAAATAAGAGGTGATGATTCTGAAACACCACACCAATCTGGCGTCGATGGAAGGGAATTTTACGATTAGCAATGAGCGATAGCGGCCGATCATTCACATAGATCTGACCTCGCGTTTGCCGCTCAATCAACGTAATCAACTTAAGCAGTGTACTTTTACCGGCACCCGAATGGCCAGTTAAAAACACCATCTCTTCAGAGGCAACCTCGAAACTCACATTTTGTAACGCTTCGAACCCCGTTGCGTATCGCTTGCTTACATTGTCAAAACGTATCATAAAGAATCAAAGCGCGTCTTAGCAAAAAAGATGATTTATTATTATAGAAGGTCATCAAACAAGGCATCGACAAAATCTTGCGATTCAAACACCCGGAGATCTGCTGCCTGCTCACCCACCCCAATAAATCGAATAGGCAAACCTAAAGTCTTGCTGATGGCAAAGATGATACCGCCTTTCGCCGTGCCATCGAGTTTAGTCAATGTTAATCCTGTCACACCCACTAACTCTTGAAAATGCTTGGCTTGCGAGAGGGCATTTTGTCCAGTCCCCGCATCCAACACCAACATGACTTCGTGTGGTGCAGAAGCATCGAGCTTTTTCATGACTCGCACAACTTTTTTCAACTCTTCCATCAAGTTACTTTTATTGTGCAAACGCCCAGCGGTATCTGCGATTAAGATATCAGCATGCCGTGCTTCTGCTGCTTGAATCGCATCATAGATGACTGAGGCGCTATCTGCTCCTGTATCCTGTGCAATGACAGGTACTTGGTTACGCTCACCCCAGACTTTTAATTGCTCAACGGCGGCTGCTCTAAAAGTATCGCCCGCAGCCAACATGACTTGCTTGCCTTCGGATTGAAAACGCTTGGCCATTTTGCCAATGGTGGTGGTTTTGCCCACACCATTAACACCAACGACCAAAATAACATAGGGCTTATCTTGTTTAGGAATAACTAAAGGGCTTTGGCTGCTTGACAGTATCTGGCTTAATTCTTCTTTAAGCGCTTTAAACAACGACTGCGCATCATCCAATTCTTTACGGCCAACTTTAAGCGTCAAGTTATCCACAATCTGTTTGGTCGCATCCATCCCCACATCGGCAAGAATCAGCTGAGTTTCAATGTCTTCTAGAAGATCGTCATCTATTTCTCGCTGCCCCAGAAACAAATTACCTAGACCTGTAGATAAGGCATTACCTGTACGGCTTAAGCCTTTTTTAAGACGAGAGAAAAGGTTCTTCTGATCATCGCCTGAGGCATCAATACCTGGTTGCTCAATGGCTTGAGTAGGTAGTGTCTCAGCCACTTGCTCTATGTGAGAGACCTCAGGCGTCTCAGCACCCCCTTGATCAGTTTTGGATCGACGAAAGCGACCAAAAAACCCTTTTTTTTCCTCACTGGACATACAAATTTGCCTTTTTGCCAAACTGACCTGCGTAAAATACTCGAATGTTTGTAGGCTATCGTCAAACGGACGATTGTCATTCGTCTTTCACCGAGCATTTCTGATAAAATGATTCAATCGATTGCCTATTTTACAATGAAATTGAACCCACGGCCCATTAAATCCAAAAAAAACCTAAAATCCCCTATTGATGAAAGTCATTTTTCGATCATTAGCGGTGATTGGCGCAGACGCAAATTGGCGTTTCCTTGCACGCAAGGGCTTCGCCCAACGCCAAATCGTGCGCGTGAAACGCTCTTTAATTGGCTGCAAGATGAGGTGCATGAGCGACATTGCCTGGATTTATTTGCAGGCTCAGGTGCATTAGGATTTGAGGCCCTTTCTCGAGGCGCAAGTTCTTGCTTGTTTTTGGATAACGAACCTGATGTCGTAAGAGCGATCAATGCCAATTTACGTTTACTTAAATGCCAAAAGGGCAAGGCTATTCAAGCCTTTTTACCTCAACATATTCACCAATTAGCAGCAGCGAAGGTGTTCGATCTTGTGTTTCTTGATCCCCCTTATGGCAATACAAAATGGATTGAACAGATTATACAACCCCTTATCGAGGGCAAAAAGCTTACCCAAGATGCCTTTATCTATATAGAAACTGCCAAAAAAGACCCAAAACTCAACCTAAGTCATTACCTCAATCTTCACCGAGAAAAATGCTTTGGGCAAGTGAATGGTCATTTGTTCAAAGTTAACAAGTCCGTCATTGTTTAGGCTTTGAAATTTCGATAAAATTTCTCACATGACGAAACGACCTACGACCATCATTTACCCAGGAACCTTTGATCCCATTACGCTTGGGCATATTAACCTTGTCGAACGCGCCGCCAAGCTATTTGGTAAGGTGGTGGTTTCTATTGCTTCCAGCCAAAAAAAATCGCCGTTATTTACATTAGATGAACGTTTAGACCTTTGCCGTCATGTCCTCTCTCATCTAGATAATATCGAAGTTGTCGGATTTTCAGGCCTTATCGTCGATTTAATGCAAGACCACCAAGCCGATGCTGTTTTACGTGGCGTGCGCAGCATGACCGATTTTGATTATGAGTTTCAAATGGCCAATATGAACCAAGCCATGTTGCCTGATTTTGAAACCCTGTTTTTGACACCACACAGAGAATACAGCTTTATCTCCTCATCATTGATTCGTGAGATTGCTGCTATGCAAGGTGATGTTACCTCCTTTGTTCACCCTTTTT
>JAPOUS010000205.1:0-2097 GCA_026708525.1 Cellvibrionales bacterium | reverse complement strand
TGCTTGATGCCCTAAAGTCAAAATTTCCGAGCTAGGCAAGAGGGATAAATCATGGCACTAAAAATCACTGAAGAATGCATCAACTGCGATGTTTGCGAACCCGAATGCCCCAATGATGCCATCTATCAAGGCATCGAGATCTACGAAATTGATCCAAACAAATGCACAGAGTGTGTGGGCCATTACGATGAGCCACAATGCCAACAAGTCTGCCCGATTGATTGCATTCCTCTTGACCCTGACCGAATGGAAACCGAAGAAGAATTATGGGAAAAATTTACCAAACTGACGGGGCAACCCGCCGAGTAACACACCCGCTTTTTCTCTCAATTGCCTTAGTCTTTTCGTGCTTTACTTCAGGCGTTTATGCAGTTGATGACAACATCCACCCAGAAGTTGCTTCAAAAAAGAAACGCGTGCTAGTCGCCAAAAGCCAAACCGGCATGGTCATTACCGCCAACGACTATGCGACCCAAGCCGCAAGCGATACTATCCTAAAAGGTGGCAGTGCCGTCGATGCAGCTATTGCGGCACAATTAGTCCTAGGCTTGGTCGAACCTCAATCGTCTGGCATTGGCGGCGGTGGTTTTTTGCTCCATTACGACAGCAAGAAGAAACAACTCAAGCATTTCAATGGTCGAGAAACAGCACCCATGGCGGTGAACGAAGACCATTTTATGGTAGCTAAAAATAAGGCTTACCCATTTTTTGATGCCTTAGTCGGCGGCTATGCCGTTGGCACACCCGGCCTTGTTGCCATGATGTACAATGCGCACAAACAGTATGGCAAACTCCCTTGGGCAAGCTTGTTTGAGCCTGCCATTTTGCTTGCCAGTAATGGCTTTATTATTTCCAATCGGCTGCACGACTCACTTAAAGCGTTAGCCAAATCTCCCAAAGGCGTCAGCAACAAAGCCTTAGCCGCATTGTATTTTCAAACCAATGGCGAGCCTAAGCCTGTGGGTTCCATATTAAGAAACCCTCAACTTGCCAACACCTATAGCGAAATCGCAAACAAAGGGCCCAAAGCCTTTTATCAGGGCACTATTGGTCAAGATATCGTGCAAGCTGTAAAAAATGACAGCAACAAAAAAGGGCTGCTTAACAAGAAAGACTTGATTCGTTATCAAAGCCTTATCGAAACACCGCTGTGCAAAAATATCGGTAACTTCAAATTTTGCGGCTCGCCACCGCCTTCATCTGGCCCATTCACGGTCACACAAATGGTTGAGCTACTTGCAAAAACGCCTGAATTAAAAGGTTTAGCCTACGACTCACCCGGTTTTTACCATCGATTTATAGAGGCAGCTAAATTATCTTTTGCTGACAGAAACACCTATATCGCCGACCCTCGCTTCACTAAAAACCCAACCAAAGCCCTACTTAGCCCTGGCTATACTGAAAAGCGCGCTAAATTAATCCCTTTGCTTAAAGCAAGCGATGAGTTGAGCGTCGCAGGAGATATTGATGAAGTGGATTACCTACAAGTCAAATCACCAAATCAACCTTCTACGACGCACCTATCGATAGTCGACAAAGAAGGCAATATTGTTAGCATGACAACCTCTATTGAACATGCCTTTGGTTCTCGCATTCAAGTTCGAGGCTTTTTATTAAATAACCAGCTAACGGATTTTTCTTTCACGCCCATCAATAAAAATAACGAAAAAATCGCCAACCGCATCGAGCCTGGCAAAATGCCACGAAGCTCGATGTCACCGATGATTATTTTTAATGAAAAAGACCAACCCATTTTGGTGATTGGCTCACCCGGTGGCGCTTGGATTATTCCTTATGTTGCAAAAACCATCACTCAGCATTTATATCTAGGAGCATCGCTTGAAGACGCGATCGAATCCCCCCACATTGCCAACACCAATCGCCTACACGCGACCATAGAAGATGACGCCCCTGATTCACTCAAAAAGACACTTGAAATGCTTGGCCATGAATTTAAACAGCGACCATTAACCAGCGGCATTCATGCCATTAAAATTCATAACGGGTTTTATACAGGGGTTGCTGATTCACGACGTGAAGGGACGGCGAAGGGGCTATAAGTCCCAATCGCTTTTAGGGGATAAAGCTAAACTCAAA
>JAPOUS010000238.1 GCA_026708525.1 Cellvibrionales bacterium | reverse complement strand
ATCGTGATTCCTCTTAAAAAAGCTCTAAGCGTTGCCTTAAGAAATTAATGTGGTATACCAGTTGAAATATTTTGGCAAGTTTACCATAGTGCCAAGCCTAGCAACTAACCTTTTCAACAAAAGGCACGCTTTATGCCCCGGAATAAGAAGTACGTTTTAAAGAAAAAGAGAGGTTTTCCATGGGTAAAGCTTCTTTTTACTTTGGCAGTGGTTCTTGGTGGTTTTTTGGTGTATCTGGATGCAAAAATTATGCATCGCTTCAATGGAGCGAAATGGACATTGCCTGCCACCGTCTACGCCAGAGCTCTTGAGGTCTATGAGGGTAAATCTATCGCTAAAGAGGATTTTATCAAAGAGTTAAAAGGCGCAGGTTACCGATTGTCGTCAACAGGTATGCCTGGGACTTATCAAGTCTCGGGTAGCTCAATTAGCATAGCAACCAGGCCCTTTACATTTTGGGACAAAAAACAGCCGGCTTTTACCGTCAATATCGGCGTGGCCGATCATCGTGTGAGCTCTCTTGAAGGGCTACCTACTGAGATGCGCGGTAGTTTTCGATTAGAACCTGTGAAAATTGGCAGTATTCATCCGAAGCAGCATGAAGAGCGGATTGTGGTGAGTTACAGTGAAATTCCAGAGAATTTAATTGAAGCACTATTGGCGACCGAAGATAGAGATTTTTTTCGTCATCATGGTGTGTCTTTTAAAGGGATAGCGAGGGCAGCCGTTTCAAATTTTCGCCATGGAGAAATTACGCAGGGAGCAAGCACGATTACCCAACAGCTAGTCAAAAACTTGTTTTTATCCAATGAGCGAACTTTTCATCGCAAGATTGAAGAGGTCATCATGGCGTTTTTATTGGAATTTCGTGCAAGCAAAGAAGAAATATTAGAAACCTATGTCAACGAGGTATTTGTAGCCCAAGATGGATCAAGAGCAATTCATGGCTTTGCCTTGGCGAGTGAGTTTTTCTTTTCAAAGCCACTCAATCAATTAACAGATGCGCAAATGGCAATGTTAGTTGGCATGATGAAAGGGCCTTCATACTACAATCCATTAAGGCACCCAGTACGAGCAACAGATCGACGTAATTTGGTGCTTACACTAATGAATCAGCAAGGGTATTTATCCGATAGCGATTTTCAGCGTGCACAAGCAGAAACTTTGCGTTTGATGGTGAGGCCAGATCCAGGTTCAAATAAAAGTTATGCTGCTTACGTACAGTTGGTGCGTGAGCAGTTATTGCGCGATTATAGCCAAAGTGATTTGCAAACCCAGGGCTTAAATATCTTCACTAATCTTGAGCCTAGTGTGCAGGCGCGCGCACAGACAGTGCTAAATCAAGGTTTAAAAAAGCTTGAGCGGCGTTTTGGTAAAGTGCTGGCTGAGACTAATGGTGCCATCATCGTTGCTAACCATAATACTGGGGATGTTGAGGCGATTGTTGGTGGTAAGGATTTTCGCCCGGGAAGCTTTAATCGTGCCCTTTATGCGAAAAGGCCTATTGGGTCACTGGCAAAACCTGCGGTGTATTTAACGGCCATTGAAAAAGGCTATCGTTTGAGCAATTTAATCTCAGATGAGCCTGTGAGCCTTGAGTTGAACGGTAATCTCTGGGAACCTAAAAATTATGATAAAAAATCTCATCATTTATCCAATATATTTCCAACCCCTGCAAGCAATGCCGAGGTGGATATTCCCTTATATCTTGCCATGGCAAAATCCTATAATCAGGCAACGGTGCGCTTAGGATTAGATGTGGGTGTAGGCCCTGTTGTTAAAACCTTTGAAAAACTTGGTGTAACGGCAGATATCCCGAAAGTGCCGGCTTTGTTTTTAGGCGCATTGGAATTAACGCCCATCGAGACACTGCAATTTTTCACAACCTTTGCCGCCAATGGCTTTTATGCGCCGCTCAAAGCCATTCGTGAAGTCACTAATAGCGAGGGTGAAGCCCTTAAACGCTATAAAATAAAGTTGGAAAAGCGCTTTGATCTGGTTAACATGCACCTCATAAACTTTGCATTACAAACCGTAATGCATGAAGGGACTGGGCGCAGTGCAAAAAAATCTTTCCCCAAAAATATGATGATTGCAGGTAAAACGGGCACCACCAACGATCTTAGAGATAATTGGTTTGCAGGCTTTACCACCGATCGAACCGCTGTGGTTTGGCTTGGGCGAGATGATAATAAGCCCTTGCCGATGTCAGGTGCTCTAGGGGCTTTGCCATTGTGGACGGATTTAATGTCAGCTTACCCGAGTGTGATGGGTCGCCCACCTGTACCTGATGATATTGACTATTATTGGGTGGATGTAGCTCAGGGGGAGCTAACAGAAGATGGATGTCCGAATGCCGTGTTTATTCCTTATAAGCTGGATACACAACCTACACAACATTCGGCGTGCTATAGTCAACGGCAATCGGATTATTGGTTTAAACGATGGTTTCAGTAATAAAGCAGTCAAAAGGAAAGGGAGCACTATGGGTAGGGCTTCTGGTGCAATTATTTTTAGCCTCTTGTGTGGTGCAGCCACCTAAAAAAGAGGAAAAGCCCGTGGATATCTATGAATCCATCACTAACGATGTGATTCAGTATCGTCATGAGCCAGATCAGCAGCAGGCGGTGGTTCAGGCGGGCTCTGATTATATTGATTCGCAAATCAATCAAGTCAGAGAATTATTCTTTAAGCGTGATTACGATCAAGCTTCGCAATTAGCCGAGCGTTTGGTGAGGCAAGCGCCAAATAACCCCGATACGTATTATTGGCTAGCGCGTATTCGCTTAGAAGTTGCCGATTATGATCAAGCCAGTCAAATGGCGCTTAAAGGCTTAAGTGTCAGCCAAAAAGGCTCGGATGTCCGTAAAGAGCTGCAACGTGTTCAGCAGCAAGCCATGATTGGCGCCAATTAATTTAAGGATGATGATGCCTACGGACTGGCCGAGTCAGCTATCTTTCGCTTTATCATCAAGCCAAAAGCTTTGGTATCGGCATTTAGCCAAGCGCGCAGCGGTTTCTGTGATTTTGCGTGATGGCGTTGATGGTATAGAGTTACTGATGATTCAGCGTGCAGCGTTTGAGGGTGATCGCTGGTCTGGGCAAATGGCCTTTCCCGGCGGCAAGCAAGATCCTTGTGATAAGACGATTCAGGCGGCTGCTGAACGCGAACTGCTTGAAGAGCTATCCATTTGTGCTGAAAACTTTCAATGCCTTGGCCGATTAGCCGATGTGAATGCCAGAAGCCATAACAAGCGCCAACCCGGTATGGTGATTTCCCCTTTTGTTTATTATGCGAATAGCCCTTTTGAGTGGATTAAAAACCATGAGGTGGCTGGGGTTTATTGGATTCCTTTAGCATTATTTTCTCATGAAAATCGTGACGCTTTATCTGTCTATGGGCGGGATTTACCTTGCTATTATTTTAATGATAAATGTATCTGGGGGTTATCGTTGATTATGATTGATGGTTTGGTTAAGCAGTTTTCAGGGCTTGACCATTAATGTATTGGTAGCCCTTTAAGAAGAGAGAGTGTTTATTGCTTTTCATTGATCGTGAGTGAAATTTGATCTACGCCTGCCTCACGTGATTGATCAGAAATTTGAGTCAATGTATCTGTATGCGCCTTTGGGTGTGCTTGCAATACGACACTACCTTGAGGATTTTTCGCGTGTAAACGTTCAACATTCGCACGTACCGACCGCACATCTATGCGGCGGCCTTCAAGCCAGATCTCATCGGTGGCCGTTATCTGAAAAACAATGTTCTTAATTTCTGACTCTGTATCGTTATTTTGTGCATCTGGACGCGAAACCACTAAGCCAGACTCTTTTATAAAGGATGCAGTCACGATAAAAAAGATCAGCATGATAAAGACAACATCTAGCATGGGTGTTAGGTCAATGCTCGATTCTTCATCGTCGCTATGGTGTCTGGCAAGTCTTGACATGGTGGTGTCTCAATTATTTCCCCTTAATTAATCAAGGGGGTAAAGGGCGCTATTGTATGGCTGAAATATGTCATTCATATTACAGCCATCAGTGCTTAATTTACAACCGATAAGAAAGCGAAAGATAAGGGCCTTGTGTGGTGAGTTTGTATTTTGCATCATATCTTTGGTCGACAGCTTCTGCTTCCGCTTCAAGATCTGCATCAAAATAGCGATAGCCTATACCAACCCCAAGACCTAAAACGGTTCGGTAAGTCAATCCAAGGTCTAAATCAAAGGCTTGTTCGGAGTTTTTTGAATCGAAATTATATCCTGCGTCCATGGCAAGATGAGCTGAAAGGCCAGTTAAAGGAAGGTGAGCTGTAAGCTTGCCATAGGCAAGTGCATACAGGTTATCAATCTTACCTGTTACCGGAATTCTGACGTAATCATTTTGACCAATAAAATCAATTTTTCCATCAAATTGTCGTAATGTAATTCCTACATCGATTCCGATTAGTGAGTTATCGATGGGGCTCCAAAAACCTGTAATGTCGAAATGATTGAGGTTGATGGTGCCATTAATATCAAGGGTTAAGCCTTTAATATTAGCGCCGGAGATAATATCTTGGACTGGTGGGTTGCCATTGCCACTATGTTCTACACGGTTAACAGAGGCTGAGATATTGGGTAAATAAGGTAGCGGGTGATACAGATCAAAATAAAATCGACCGCTGGTATTCTTTTCCATCGATAAGTTATCTTCAAGATCAATGTTTAGTGTGTAAGGTTTTTGACCTACGTTAGTAATTTCAACATCAAGATAACCTGTCATGGTTGTCCGCCAAAGCTCTGCACCTACCTCAAAACCAATATTGTCCGATTGAGCTGACATAACCGCACTACTTAAGGCAGCTCCCAGCAATAACTTTTTAAACATACAGCGACCTTGTTATAAGTTTTAAAGCGTTATAGATTGTTAAATACAGCTCTCGCAGCCGTTAAGGTTTTCTTTAATGTTTCATCATTGTGCTGGCTTGAGACAAAGCCTGCTTCATAAGCAGAGGGGGCAAAATACACGCCTTGATCCAGCATGCCGTGAAAGAAGGCCTTAAATCGATCAAGATCGCATTGTTGTACTTGATTAAAGCTTGAGATTTTGTCTGCTTCTGTAAAGAAGTAACCAAACATACCGCCCACAGACTCAGTGGTGAGTGGAATGTTTGCATCCGCTGCGGCAGCTTCCATGCCCAGCATCAGTAGTTGCGCCTTCTCGGCCAACTCATCAAAAAATAACGGTTGGCTGATTTGCTCAAGTACACAAAGGCCCGCAGCCGTTGCCAAAGGATTTCCTGATAAGGTGCCTGCTTGATAGACTGGCCCTGCGGGTGCAAGGTGTTGCATGATCGCTTTTTTGCCGCCGAAGGCGCCAACAGGTAAACCGCCGCCGATAATTTTGCCAAGCGTCGTTAGATCAGGTTTGATGTTATACAGCGATTGTACGCCACCTGCGGCAACGCGAAAGCCTGTCATGACTTCATCAAAAATTAACACACTGCCGGATTGATCACACACCTCACGCAAGGTCTCTAAAAACCCCGGCACGGGTAAAATACAGTTCATATTGCCTGCAATGGGTTCGACGATAATGCAAGCGATGTCTTCACCAATGTCATTAAAAACAGATTTAACCTGCTCGATGTCATTAAAGTTGAGGGTAATCGTTTCGTTTGCCAAGCTTTTGGGTACACCTGGTGAGGTGGGCACACCCATGGTTAATGCCCCAGAGCCTGCTTTAATTAATAACGAATCTGCATGGCCATGATAGCAGCCTTCAAACTTAACGATTTTGCTTCGGCCTGTGTAGCCGCGCGCTAGTCGAATGGCGCTCATAGTGGCTTCAGTACCTGAGCTGACTAATCGCAATTGCTCAATGCTTGGCATGAGTGATTGCACTTTTTCAACCAGTTTGATTTCGTTTTCAGTCGGCGCGCCGTAGCTGATGCCTTTATCCAGTTGTGATTTGATCGCTTCAATGATTTCAGGATGGTTATGCCCCGTAATCATTGGCCCCCAAGAGCCGACATAATCGATGTATTCGTTGCCATCGACATCATAAATGTATGCGCCTTTGGCGTGATCAATAAAAAGTGGCGTGCCGCCAACACCATTAAATGCACGAACGGGTGAGTTAACCCCGCCTGGAATAAGGGTTTGGGCTTTTTCAAACAGGTCTTGAGATTTCATACGCTTTTAAACTACAAGATTAAAAAGGTCTTACGATAACCAATATAACAATGCCGAGTAGTACGAGTACTGGAGCTTCGTTGATGATGCGATAAAACTTGGTGCTGTGCGGATTCTCGCCCCTTGCCAGTTTTTTTGCAAGGTTTCCGCAGTAGAAATGAAAGCCAAATAAGCCTAAAGCTAAAGTGATTTTGGCATGTAGCCAGCCTTGTTTTAAAAAGTACTCATGGTTAGCAACAACTAAGGCAATGCCTGTGAAAATGGCAAGATGCGCAATAACCAAGGTAAACTTATAGAGCTTTCTTGCCATGATATCTAAGCGCTCATGCGTATTGCTATCGGTACTTAAGCTGTGATGCACAAAAATACGTGGCAGATAAAAAATCCCAGCAAACCAGGCAATCACAAAAAATACATGGAAGGCTTTAAGCCATAAAAACAGCATGGCGAATTCTCTCGTTATTATTATTGGTAAGGTTATGATATTAAAAATGACGCGGTTTGTGGAAATAATTTTCAAAATCCGCCATTTCAACGATGCCTTTAATTGGGCTGCCGTATTGATCAAAGAGGTTTTCAACTAATAGGCAATCGACATTGGATTGTTTTAACTGCTCATAACCCTCAAGCGCAGAGCGTTGATAGTCAACAGGTTGTAATTGCCAGTGCTTAATCGATAAATCCATAATCGACAAAGGAGCATGGGTAGGCGCTTCACTTTTAGCCAATAATGCGCTGCTTTTTACAGCAAAAGCAGGGTGCTCTGGGTCGTTAAATATAATCCAGCGCGGTTTTTGATTGCTGATTGCTTGGTAAGCCTTAGCGCTGATGTCAGTGTTATTAATAATATAAACTCGTTGCGTCATCAGTTTAGCAATACCGACGCGTTCAAGTAAGGCCTCAAAAGCACTGTTGAGTTGATGCGTTCCCATTGCGTGGAGCTTAATAATATGCGGCGCTTCTTGTTTAAAAATTTGAGTGCAGGTGAGGTTGGCAATAATAATACCAACCATTGCTGGCAAAACAACTTCGGTTGAGCCTGTGAGTTCTATCAACGCGGTTAGTGCGGCTAAAGGCGCATTCATCACAGCAGCCATCATGGCTCCCATGCCTATCATAGGATAAAGCGCATCGGCCTGGATGACATCAGGTGCGAAGGTATTGACCATACCATATATACCGCTGCCTAAGCAGGCACCCACAACAAGTGTTGGGCCAATAATGCCAATGGGCATGCCTAAACCCTGAGAGACGCAAGACGTCAGCAACTTGGCAATAACAATGCCAATCAGTAATTGAACAGAAAGGCTATGGTTAAAGGCGTTATTTACGTTGTCATAGCCAATACCTAATATTTCTGGAATAAAGATGCCAAATAATGCAGTGACCCCGCCTGCGATGGCGAATCGGGTGATGATTGAGAGGTGAGAAAATTTAAGACAAAATTTGGATAAGTAACAAAACCCTGCCGATAACAATCCAGCAGCTACCCCAGTCAAGATAAACAAGGGTAATTCATGAAAGCTATGGGGTAGTAATGACGGGTGGGTAAAGGCAGGCTGATCGCCATAGATCCATAGCGAAATAAAGGTGCCGCTAGTTGCTGCAAGTATGACAGGAATAAAACCAATGATGGAGTATTCAAGCAGAATCACCTCCATCGCAAAAATCACACCGGCGATAGGCGTATTAAAGGATGCTGCAATCGCAGAAGCAACACCGCAGCCTGCCAAAATGCGAATGCTGTTACTGGGGAGTTTTAGCCACTCTGCAAAGAGGCTGCTGGTGGCTGCGCCGAAATGAATAGCAGGCCCTTCGCGGCCAGAACTTTGGCCTGTTAAAATACACAAACTTGCTGCAAAAAACTGCAATATGGCGGCTTTGGCTGGCATGCGGCCATGATAATTCATCATACGATCCAGCACGTGTGCAACACCCATCGATGGCAGGTTTTTGCCAAAACTCCGCAAAAAAAAGGCTAAAATCATCGCACCAGAAAATACCGTGATGGCATTGTTTAACGGGGTTCTGAGCGTAAAGTCGGAAGAGAATCCCAATAGTTCAGGGGTTTCTAAGCAAAGCCGAAATCCTTGAATGACAATACCAGAAAGCAGGCCTGTGATGATGGCAAGCATAGAGAGGGTTAATACCGCCCTGTCATCAGAAAGATGATGACGTAGACGGTGGCGGCTATTGCGAATGCGTGTTGTAAGTGAAATGAAAAAATTCATAAAATTAGCATTAAAAGGCGCTAAGAAACTAGCCTTTAATCTGATAGTATTGCCGTTTAATTAACGAAAAGAATACAAGAGAATCGACTGATGATTCAAGTTGGCATTGTAGGGGCAACGGGTTACACAGGTCTTGAGCTACTCAGGTTATTAAGCAACCATTCGGAAGTAGAGGTTGTTTATGCAACGTCACGTTCTGAGGCGGGCCGTAAAGTGGCGGACTTTTTTCCGGGGTTACGGGGTATTTGCGATCTAGCCTACAGTGAACCCAAAGCGTCTGAACTGGCCAAATGCGATATTGTCTTTTATGCCACCCCGCATGCAGTTGCTATGCATAGCATGAAAGAACTCTTAGATCACGGTGCAAAGGTCATTGATCTTTCCGCAGACTTCCGTTTACAAGACATACCTTTGTGGGAAAAATGGTATGGTTGCGAGCATGTCTTCAAAGAGGGGATCGAACAAGCCGTTTATGGTTTGCCTGAAATGAACCGTGAGCAGATTCAATCGGCTCAGTTAGTAGCTGCCCCCGGTTGTTACCCTACGTCTATACAACTTGGTTTTTTACCTTTGCTTGAAGCAGGTCTCATTGATACATCTGACCTTATTGCCAATAGTGCATCAGGTGTGAGTGGCGCAGGGCGAAAGGGTGATATCTCTTTGAGTTTTCCTGAGTGTAATGAAAACTTTAAAGCTTATGGCGTTGGCGGCCACAGGCATTTGCCAGAGACTGAGCAAGGCCTTCGAGCGATGACTCAAGGTAACCAAGAGGTGAATTTGACTTTTGTGCCGCATCTTTTACCAACAACCCGTGGTATTGTGTCAACACTTTATGCGAATTTAACGGTCAACAAGACGCTTGATGAATTAGTTAACCTTTATGTCGAACGATTTGCTGACGAACCATTTGTTGATGTATTGCCTAAGGGGCAATTGCCTGCGCTGCAAAATGTTAGAGGTACTAACTTTTGCCGTATAGGATTAGAAAAACCCCTAGATAGAAATAAAGTGGTCATTGTCAGTGCGATTGATAACTTGGTTAAAGGGGCCTCAGGTCAAGCGATTCAAATCATGAATATCATGACAGGCTTTGAAGAAATGCAAGGTTTGCGACTGCCTTCAATCGCACCATAGAGTCGCCCTAAAACGTTATGTGAGAGAGCGGATGAGAATATCCAAATCACAGCTAATCATAGGTGCTATATTTCTTGGTGCTCTATCGTTAGCTTTGATCGTGACTGTGGTTGTTTTGAGTCGAGATAATCGGGCGCTTTTAGCCTATAATGCAAAATTAGAGGCGAGCAACGAAACCTTACTTTCTGAGCTGGCCAGCCTGCAAGGGCAGGTGTTGGTCAAAGAGCAAGCGTATTCAAATCTTAGAGAGTCCCTTGATGATGCATCACAGCAATCCATAACGCTTAATCGCCAGCTGGAGTTTTATAAACTCATCATGTCGCCGGATGAAAAAAAGCAAGGGTTGTCCTTGTATGAGCATTTTTTCAACACCAAAACGAATACACTTCACCTTACCTTTATTAATATTGATAAAAAGCACCAGCGTTTATCAGGGAAACTTAAGATTGATATTTCAGGAGTGATAAACGGTAAGCAAAAAACTTATCCCATAGATGACTTGTTGCCGACAGGTGCATCATTTAGCAGTAAGCTGTCCTTCAAATATTTCGACACCATTGAGCAACGATTGCAATTGCCTGATGGTTTTCATCCGGAAAAGTTAGCACTTTCCGCCGATTTAACTAAAAAGCCCTTTTCGTGGCAAGCTACGATCAAATGGGTCTCGGAGAAATAGCTGTGTTTAAAAAAGAATCGAAAATTAAATCCGAAGAAAAATCACTGCCAACCTCTTTTTCTAATCCGGTTTCTCAAGCAGTTGGTAAATCATCTGCACCTAAAGGAGGCAGCTTGACGACTTTGATTGCGCAAGATACCCAAATCACGGGCGATATTAAATTTTCGGGTCTTTTAGAGGTTGAAGGGACAATTTTAGGGAATGTTTCCGCTTCAGATAGTGGAGATGCACATATCCGAATTCAAGAGTCCGGTCGGGTTGAGGGTGATATTCATGTTCAGCGCGTTGTGATTAATGGGAATGTGACGGGTAAAGTGTATTCAGAAACCCTTGAGTTGGCAGCAAAGGCACATGTGGAAGGGAATGTTCATTATAGTACGATAGAAATGATGAAAGGCGCACAGGTTAATGGTAATTTGGTTCATGAAGAGAACGCAATCAAAAAAATAGTGCCTCAAAATCAAGAGATTAAACCAGCAAAACCTGAGAAAGAAGCCGTGGCTGTAAATTAATTGCCAAGTAATCCCTAGCAGCTTCTTTTAAAAGCCATTATCATTATTAATTAATATATTTTAGGATTTTTTCGATGACGGTAGCTGAGTCCTTTGTTCCAACCCCAATTATCTTTACAGATAATGCAGCGGCTAAAGTCCGTGAGTTGGTCAAAGAAGAAAATAACCCAAATTTAAAACTTCGTGTTTATATCACAGGCGGTGGCTGCTCAGGGTTTCAGTATGGCTTTACTTTCGATGAAGAAGTAAATGATGATGATATTGAAATTCCCAACGGCGAAGTTGTGATGCTGGTGGATTTAATGAGTTATCAATATTTGGTTGGTGCAACGGTGGATTACACCGAAGGGCTAGAAGGTTCAAAATTTATCGTTAATAATCCTAATGCTGAGACAACCTGTGGTTGTGGGGCTTCTTTCTCTATTTAACTTTTCTAAACCTTGCTATTTGAATTGAAGTTATTTTCTATGAAAGTAAAAAATTTCAATTCAGGCACTAAATCAGAAAATAGGCATCTATAAATTAAGTTTCTGTTGGATTTGGTGCTTTAGAGCGCCTCTAAAAATTGCTTTTGGCTTCTGCCAAAAAAGCGATTGACCTTGTTTTTTAAAATAAACATGTCAATTAAAAGGGGTGGTTGATTTTTCATAACTGCCCCTTCGGGCACTAATTTCAAGGCTTTCAGTGGCGTTGAAGGCTTTGTTA
>JAPOUS010000045.1 GCA_026708525.1 Cellvibrionales bacterium | reverse complement strand
TTAACGATTGTAGGTCTGCATCGGTGGAAGCCAATCTGAGCGCCCAGGGCTTATTTTCTTTTAACGACAAGGCCGCATTTGATAGTGTAGGCCATTCAGGGGCACGGTTAGTATTTTCAACAACCAACGAATAGTTTTTCTTTGCCTTAAGATCACCATCGGTCACTTCAACAACCACCTGATGAGCGCCTGACTGCTCAAAACTGGGCTGCCAAATGAGCGTTTCGCCCTCTAACGCCAAACCTTCAGGCCCTCGTATCAACTGATAACTCAGTAAATCGCCATCAGGATCGTCACCCTCCAACAGCATCTCCCAGGGCATAGCCTCTTTTGCATCAACCAATAATTCTGTGACCAAGCTGGGTGAACGGTTGGTATTTTCAACAAAAAGAGGCAATGCATAAGTCACTTGATCGTCGGTATCATCTACCGAAAATACTAGGTTATAATCACCCGATTGCTCAAAGCTTGGTTGCCAGTTAACTACACCCTCCGAATTTACCGTCATACCCAGAGGGACATCAACAGCTGAAAAACTTAATGGTTGCTTATCAGCATCAGCCGCTTTTAGCGTAAAAGTCAAGGGTTTATCTTCTTTGGCTTTTGTCAGGTTCAAGGGGCTGAAAACAGGCAAGCGATTGGTATTAGCAACATCAATCACAAATCGTTGTACCGCTTTAGCTTTTGCATTGCTCGATTCTGCAACAATCACTTCAACATCTACAGAACCTGCCGATTCATAATCGGGCTGCCATAGAATCTCATTGCCTATTAAGCGCATCCCTTTAGGGCTTTTCACTAACTTTGCGACTAGCGTATCGCCATCCTTATCATAAAAACTTAAGGGATACTGATATTGCGCTCCTTCGGCAACATTTACGACAGGTTCAGAATCAATTTCAGGCAATCGGTTAGTATTTTCAACGGTTAAGGTAAATGCTTGTTCAGTAGATAATTCACCGTCACTCGCCAAAATGGTCATCGTATGCTCACCTGCGGCATCATAATCCGGCAACCAGTGGATTTGATCATTTTCCAGCCACAAACCTTCTGGCCCTGTCACCAAAGCATAAGTCAATAATTGACCATCTGGATCTTGTGCAGGGATATCAACCCGATACCTGTTGTTTTCTTTTGCATTCGCAAGCGATTGAGATGTAAAAACTGGCGCACGATTGGTATTTTCAACAGATAAAACCCAGTTTTTTACCACCTCGGCTTCGCCATCGCTTACGTGAATACTTACCACATGATCACCGGCGCTTTCGTAATCTGGTTGCCAACTGATCTTACCGGTTGTAGAAACTGATAAATCACCAGGCGAATCAATCACTTTATAGCTAAGAGGTTGGGCATCTGCATCCTTGGCATCAAGTTGTAAACTAAATGCCGTGCCTTCTTTTGCATAAGGTAGATTCTCAGTTATCCATAGGGGCTTACGATTTGTATTCTGTACAACCAAATCGAAAGTTTTTTTAACCTGAGACTGCCCATCAAATACAAGGATATCCAAAGCATACTTACCTGCTGCATCATAATTGGGCTGGTAACTTAAGGTATTCCCAGTGATTTGAATGGACTGATTAGTCCCTTGGTATACAATCGTCAATGCATCGCCATCAATATCAGTCACAGGCAACACGACTCGATAGGGTTTATTTTCTTTTGCTCTGGGTAAACTAAAGCCTTTTTTCCATCGAGGTGGCTGATTAACATCGATTACCGTCACTGCAAATGTCTGGCTTACCTTATCCTTACCATCACTAGCGAGTAACTCAATAATGTGCTCACCGGAAGACGTCGCCGAAGGCGTCCAGATAATTTGCCCATTCTCTAATCGCATGCCCCCTGGCGCTTGCTTAAGCTTAAGCGTAATCGCATCATTGTCTAAATCACTGGTCTCCGCTTGAATACTCAGCTGCTCACCCTCTTTAACTGACACAGGGGCAATTTCTTGTAAAATCGGTAGCTGGTTGACATCTTTAACGAATAAGTTAAAGGTTTTTATTGCTTTTTCGCTGCCATCCGTTGCGCTAACGCTCACCTTATAACGTCCAGCCATCGTAAAATCTGGCTGATAGGTCATGATGCCTCGCTCAGTCATTTTGACCCAACTTGGGGCTTGCTCTATATGATAAGTTAGCGAGTGGCTTTCGGCTTTTGCCCCTTTGGTGGCGATCAAGCGAGCATTCATAAAGCCGCCTTCATTCGCATCGGGCAAGCTGGCTGTCTGCCATTCAATCGCAGATGATTCTGAAAAACCTGGCAAAGATGCGAATCCCACCATCGATAAACACAGGTACTTATTCAGTTTTGTTAATTTTCTATGGGGTTTGAGAAACCTTAGATCCAAAAGGGTATCAAACATAATTGCGCTTTCGCTTTATTATTAAAAGAATTATCAAGGTTTTTATTATCCGTAAAGCTAACCAACACTTAGGTTTTGCCGTGATTAGCCAAAATTTTTTTACCATACCAACCCATCCTGCGTTTGTCCATGTAAAAACCATGCGACTCAATGACAAACTCAATGACAAGTAATGCGTTTTTTTTATCAATGTAACCTAAAGATTAAAGACGTATGACGCGACTTTTTACTCCACAAAAACCCTCAAACAAAACCGTCTCCTTAGTCCTAGGCTCTGGTGGTGCCAGAGGCATTGCCCACATTGGTGTTATCCAATGCCTTGAGGAGTTTGGTTATCAAATTACCTCAATTTCCGGCTGCTCGATGGGGGCGGTTGTTGGGGGGATTTATGCCGCAGGAAAATTAAAGACCTATGAACTGTGGCTAAGAAAACTCACGCGAGGCCAAGTCATTTCCTTAATGGATTTTTCATTTAATCGCGGCGGCTTAGTCAAAGGCAACAAAGTGATTAAAACGATGATCGAATTGGTGGGCAATCACCCCATTGAAGAACTGGCCATTCCCTACACAGCAGTAGCTACCGATATTTTGCAGTTTAAAGAAGTTTGGATACAAAAAGGCCCTCTTTTCAAGGCAATTCGCGCTTCTATGTCACTCCCATTACTGATGACACCTTATGCCCATCATGAGAGTTTACTCGTTGATGGTGGTGTACTTAACCCTGTTCCTATTGCTCCTTTATTTAGTGAGCCCTCTGACATGACTATCGCCGTCAATCTCTGTGGCCCCAATGATCCATATCTGGAACCTTCTGCCCCAGATAAAATTCAAAAATTCCAGCTATTCGACTTTTTTATAAAAAAACCTGGCACTTCCCACCCCCTTGATGAGCTTGGATTTTATGACATCACCACTCGCGCTTTTGAAGCCATGCAAACCAGTATCGCCCGCCAAAAACTAGCTGCTTACCCTCCAGATCTAGTAATAGAACTGCCTCGTAACACCTGTAAAACGCTGGAGTTTTATCGCGCCAATGAGTTAATTGACATTGGCTACCAAAAAACATTTAAATTTCTCAACAACTTAAAAAACTTCTACTAAGCGTTACCGACTTAAATGAAACCTACTTAAAAATATTTGCCAAATTCATCTCCAAAATAATGAACTCATTTTTTGGTTGTCACTCAAACCCCCCAACAGTTATTTTTTGACTAATTTTTTTACAACTAAGCAAAAAATAGATCGATAGTATTTGAATGCAAAAGGCGTTGAGGATTTTTGGATTACAAAGCCAAGCTTCGACAGGAGGCACATCCCAGAACTGACAGCTCGACTTTAATCATGCGAAGCCGATCAGATATGGATACCCCCTAGATTCTGCTGAATGGCGGTTTTCATTGAGCATTCAATCTGTTTGCTAATGGCAAGTTCGTCACCGCACATCTAATTTTTAACAGTGCCATAAAAGGCTGTTACGAAGTGTATTGATTCTCTGGCTGAATCCTTTGTATTCATACCGATAAATCAATAGGAGTGGCAACTAGCCTTATTCCCATGAAAAAATTGACGAATGCTTGCCAGGGCCTTGGCTTGTTAAAAACAAATGGAACCCACCAAGGCTGTGCAGAAAATTACCCTTATTGGCGCCTTCGGATGTTCTACAGCATTTATGCTGGTTATTTGGTGTTCTATTTCACGCGCAAATCACTCGCTATCGCCACACCCGACCTCATTGAGAAGCTCAATTTTTCAACAGTTCAAATTGGCCTATTAATTACCTTATTTTCTATTGCTTACGGAATCAGTAAATTTATTAGTGGCGTCATCTCTGACCGGAGTAATCCCAGATATTTTTTATCCATTGGTTTGATTCTGACAGGTGTCATTAACATTATTCTTTCTTTTTCTTCTGAGTTCTATTTATTCGCGATCTTTTGGACGCTCAATGCCTGGTTTCAGGGGTTTGGCTGGCCACCCTGTGCTAAAATTTTGACTCATTGGTTCTCCAAAAAAGAAAGGGGGCGCTGGTGGGCGTCGTGGAATACTGCTCACAATGTTGGCGGTGCATTGATCCCCATTATTGCCTCAACTGCTGCTTTATTCTTAGGCTGGCGAGCTGCGCTTTGGGTTCCTGGCATCATCGCCATTGTCATGGGCCTTATTCTGATCAATCGCTTACGGAATACCCCAGAAAGCCTGGGCTTGCCTAAAATTGAGTACTATAAAAATGATGATGTAGCCGCACTTAAGACTCAGCCGAGCAACCCTGACATCAAGAATATTCTCACGAAGTACATCCTCAACAACAAAATTATTTGGATTTTAGCCTTAACATATACACTTATTTATCTTATTCGAAACGGTGTAAATGACTGGGCCATACTTTACTTTACCCAACAAGGGATGGATAACATTAAAGCGGCTAGCATGGTGACTCTATTTGAGGTCGGTGGCTTTTTTGGCAGCCTAGCAGCCGGTTTCTGGTCAGATTACTTCTTTTCAGGCAAACGGGGCCCCATCAATGTGTTATTTTCACTCGGGTCAGCAATGGGCATTGTCACGTTACTTCTCTTTCCTGAATACATACTGATCTTCGGCGGATACTCCATTTTCGCTATTGGCTTTTTTATTTTTGGCCCACAAATGTTGATTGGCGTTGCTGCCGCCGAACAATCTCACCGTGAAGCAGCGGGTGCAGCCACAGGCTTTATTGGATTATTTGGCTATCTTGGTGCTGCCATCTCAGGCGTGCCTCTTGGGTATATTATGCAAACCTGGGGCTGGAAAGGCTTCTTTATCACCTTAACACTGGCAGGCATTATGGCTACGCTTCTATTAATGCCCACGTGGAAAACCAGCTTAAGCAACAACGAAGATCAGGATGAAGACCAAGATGGGGGTCAAGATGAAGATAAGGATAATCTTAATAGCATGAATAAGGAGACTGAAACATCAACAGGTTGATGTTAACGAAAGAAGCATAACCAAAAAGAGTGACGATTCGTCACTCTTTTTCTCCTTAATTTATAATAACAAATTCAGATCATCGCTTAACTTACACTTCGGATCCTTTGGCTGATCAAAGGCTGAACCCAGTACTTCTATTTCGCCACCCGAATCAAGAAACGCTTTTACCTGCTCTTCAATAAGCTGGCGCTCTTTATTTCGAATCCCTTGACATTGACCATCATTATACTTGCGCATAACCCTTCTCCTTGGTAATAGCTGTACTTAGTGCTCTTTGTATCCAAGCAATCTCTGTGCACTGGTTTACTTACAAGAGTTAAGTTTAAAAAATCACTATGACATATTTATTATTAAAATCACTACTTACTTATTTTTGGAGCGTTTAAATCATTGAATCGCCTAAGCAAAACATGATCATTGGAACTAGATCACCACTGTTCAAAACATAAGTCAAGCATTTGTTATCTTTTTTTTATCTCCACCTCAAATTTTTATAAAATTGCCGGGTAAAGAATTAAATATTACTAAGCCGTCATAGTCGTTTTGAATATTTGCGCTTAAATCAATTTTTTATTAAGCTGGTTGGAATTTTGCCGACACCATTGATGTCTAGAGCAAAAAAAACATAAAAAACCATAAGGAAGTGCGCAAAAAAACACCTTGGTTTAGCCAGTAACATTAAGGCAAACCCTGTGTTTAGCGATAAGCAAATGGCTTTGGGTAGTCTCTCAATCGTTTGCTGACGCCAATGCCAATAAAAACAATAATATTGCAACAGGTAATCTCATGATATTTGACTACATCGTAATCGGGGCAGGTTCCGCAGGATGCATCTTGGCCAACCGTTTATCAAAAGACCCCAACAACCGTGTATTGTTATTAGAGGCAGGCCCTAAAGACAACAACCCAGTTATTCACATGCCGGGCGGTTGCGCTGAAGTCTTAAAAAGCGACAAACTTAACTGGAAATTTGTCTCCACTCCGCAAGAACATTGCCAAAATAAAGCTTACGATATTCCACGAGGCAAAACCTTAGGAGGCTCAAGCTCGGCCAATGGCATGGTTTATATCCGTGGCCATGCAAGCGATTATGATGACTGGGCAAATGCAGGTAATCAAGGTTGGGCTTTTGAAGAAGTACTCCCCTACTTTAAACGATTTGAAAATCAAACCCGTGGCGCTGACGATTATCATGGCACAGGCGGCGAATTGAATGTCATAAACGCACCGGGAGACAACGTATTATTCGATAAGTTTGTTCAATCAGGCGTTGAGTGCGGCTACCCATTTAATGATGATTTTAACGGCGAGAAACAAGAAGGCGTTGGTCGATTTCAGGCGACCATCAAAGATGGCAAACGCTGGAGCGCTGCATCTGCATTTTTACACCCGATTTTAAAAGAGAGAAAAAATCTGACACTCATCACCGGTGCAAATGTTAACCGTATTATTCTTGATGGCACTAAGGCGGTTGGCGTTGAATATCAAAAAGGCCGAAAAACGGTTGTAGCCAATAGCAATAAAGAAGTTGTACTGGCCGCAGGCACTATCAAAAGTCCACATATACTGCAATTATCAGGCATTGGTGATAAAGAAGATTTGCTTGCCGCAGGCATTAAACCCTTAGTCGATCTAAAAGGTGTGGGTAAAAACCTGCAAGAGCATTTAGATGTGGTGATGCGATGGAGCATCAAAGAGCCACTAGGCTTCAATGGTATGGATAAGTTCCCGAAGAACCTTAAAGTCGCCTGGGATTATTTTGTTCATAAAAAAGGCATTGGTGCCTGTAACAGTATCGAAGGTGGTGGCTTTGTCAAATCCAACCCAAACCTTGATCGGCCTGATATTCAGTTACACTTTATCCCTTGTAACTTGTTGGGTATCGACAAACCAATGCCAGAAGAGCATGGTGTAACACTGCATGCATGCCAACTACGGCCAAACAGCCGAGGCACCATCAAACCTGAATCCAATGATCCCTTTGCCAAACCCATTGTTGACTTCAAATTTTTGGAGCACAAAGATGACTGGCCGGTTATCCATCGCTGCATTCAAATTTTACGCGAATTAATGGATGCGCCAATCTGGAAAGACATGGTTAAAGAAGAAATTCACCCAGGGAAACAATTCCAATCAGAAGAGCAACTCCGAAACATCATCGGTAGTGTCACTGAAACCGTTTACCATCCCGTTGGCACCTGCAAAATGGGTCAAGACGAGCTAGCTGTGGTTGATGCTGAGTTAAAGGTTCATGGCGTTGAAGGCTTGCGCGTTGCCGACGCGTCGATTATCCCAACCTTAATTGGCGGTAACACTAACGCGCCTGCCATGATGATTGGTGACAAATGTGCTGACATGATACTAGGCAATCAGCCACCTGCCCCAGCAAACTTAAATACGGAAAACACCTTTAAGTACAAAACTGTAGCCTGTTAGCGCAAAATAACCTCTATTATTGCCAAATACTTAAGCGACAGATAAGACTTTTCATTTTTTAAGTGACTACAAGGTTCGTTGAATCTTATGGTCACTTGAAATCATGCAGCTTGTCAAAAAGCTAAACTCTCAGCGCAGCGATTAACAATATTACATTATTTCCAAGAATCAAGACCAACTTCCAAGAATCAAGACCAACAATGGCGATCCGGCACTAATTGACTCCCGCGACTTTAAGAGCCGGATTGGCAAAGCTGAATACCTTGGCTGTAGCATTACCAGCAATCAACCTTGACAGAAATAAAAACAGAATCAGTCAACCGCTAAATGGTTGCCATTGATGCTCTCTCAGCGCCTAGCTTCTAAAATGATTGAGCATTTATGCATCCATTAATCCCAAAACATCCACATTTAGATTGACGCCATTGACATGTATAATATATAACCAATTTCTGATGCAAAATAACAATAACCATGCCTTTACGTTTATTTTTGTTGGCCCTGTTAGTTGGCTGCGGTACGGATAGTACAACCACCTCATCAACTAACGAAGAAAACCCATCTATTCCTGCCATCAAGCCTCAAATAGCTATCACGGCAACAGCCGCAAAAAGCCTCTTTGTTGATTCAGACACTAATGATCCACAGGCTACTTTTATCAACAACAATACCCTAAGCAATGCTCAGCGCATCACTGCGCCATCAAGAACACTTGGATTTGTTACAAAAGGCGGAACAGGCAAGTTTGAAGATCGATTCTTTATCGATGAGGACATTAATGATGTATATCAAGTGCAACTGATTACTAACGATCATATTCAATTAATGGCTGAAGCCTCCAGCATAGCCAACCTTGATCTTTTTCTATTCGACAATGCTTTCAATCTCATTAAATACTCTAACGGCCTTGTAGGAAATGAATTCATTCAAATTGATCAATCAGGTGATTATTATGTTGTCATCACAGCGCAAGAGAGTTTAGACAAGCTAGATACGTCTTACGGCATCAAATACGAGCTAGTTATTTCACCAACAGTCACAAATAACCTCCACCCCAAAACCAACCAAAGCGCAGCCATAATCACTGATGAAGCCATAGTGAGTTACAAGCCTAGCACTGGCTATTCTGCTTTATCCACTACAAATAAAAAAGCAAGCAAACTCCATAAAATACGTCTGAATCAATCAAATACTGGCATTCAAACATTAAGCTACAAAGCCTCTGCTTTTAAAGCAGACCTTCAACAAAAGAATCCTAAGGCTCTTAAACGTTTAGAAACCTTATCCAAGATCCAACAACTCAAAAATCGCCCAGAGATATTAACTGTTGATCCTAACAGTGAAGTCAAATTATTTTCAAACACCAACGACCCTCTTAGGCAATATCAGTGGTATCTCGATACCATCAAACACCCTGAAGCACTTTTAGCCTTGCACCAAACACCACTCAATGAAACCATCGTAGCCGTTATCGATAATGGACTTTACCTTGAGCATGAAGAGCTTACCAATCAACTGGTAGCTGGCTTTGATTTTATCAGCAATATCAATGCTGCCTGTGATGGCGACGGCATAGATAACGACCCCAGTGATCCAGGCGATGGGCAATTAGCGGGTAATAGTACGTTTCATGGGTCGCATGTTGCTGGCATTATTGCTGCAAGCAGTAACAATGCCATCGGTATAACAGGCGTTGCCCCCAATGTTAAAATCATGCCGCTTCGAGTAATTGGCTGCGATAAAGGCTCCACTTACGATGTTATGCAAGCCATAAGATTTGCTGCAGGTCTATCGAATGACAGTGGCACTGTGCCTGAAAAGCCAGCCGATATTATTAATCTCAGCCTTGGCAGCTATACCTATTCAGCCAGTTTTCAGAACCTTATTCGAGAAGTGACCAACAAAGGCATTATCGTTGTGGCCGCTGCTGGAAATGATGCAACTAACTCTCCAGCCTATCCAGCCGCGTTTGATAAAGTAATTTCTGTTGCTGCTACCAATAGCGTCAATCAATCAGCGCCTTATTCTAACTTTGGCAATAGCATTGATATTGCAGCCCCTGGTGGTGACTTTCGGTTAGATCATAATAATGATGGGTACAGCGATGGCATTTTAAGCTTATATAAAGAATTATCTGGCAGAGATAATACCAGTAGCTATCGACAATATCAGGGCACATCAATGGCGGCTCCTCAAGTCGCCGCTGCCTTAGCCATCATGAAAGGATTAAACTCGGCATTAAATAGTACGGAAGCCGAACAATTGCTCATCCAAGGCCAGGTGACAAAAAATCAAAATGGCCACTCAACCGCTTTCGGCTATGGCATTTTAGACCTTGAAAAAAGCGTGCGCTCTCAATTAGACGACACAGATTCATCATCCAGCATTTACACAAGCCATAGCCAAATTTACCTAAGCCAATATCAGCCTTCAGCAAGCATTAGCTTGGGCACGTTTTCAGACTCTGTTGTGAAGGTGATAAAAATTGAATCTGCAGATACGCGGCTCACAATCAGCGCTGATAATATAGATTCCAATGGTATTGGGGACTATGAAATCACAGCCAATATCGATGCACTTGAACTTGGCCAACATACCAGCTCCATCCAAATAGCCACTGACCAAGGCCAACAGCTAACGATACTGGTTCATGTCAATTTAAGAGAAGCCAACAATAGCCTATCCGATACAGGGCTGATTTGGCTGCTACTGCTTGATCCAATTACTAAAGAAACCCTGTATCAGTTTACAGCGAATCCAGATCAAGGGATTTACAACTTTCCACTTAACGACATAAAAACCGGCGAATATTTAGTCGTTGCAGGCAGCGACATTGATAATGATTTAGTGCTATGTACTACAGGGGAGGTTTGCGGGGCGTATCCAAATACGGCTAGCCCAGCACCCGTATCGCTTAGTGAAGATCAAGCACTCGAAGTTAACTTCACTCTTGATGCCTCCCGGCTCACAACTTTTCAAGTGCTAAACAAAGCCATACCAGAAACTCAAATCCGAAAAACACAAAGGATACAATAGATTTTAAAGCTCGTGATTCATACAACCACTAATATCGTAAAGCGTTGTATCCCTTTGTGCATGCTTTAAGCTATTCAGTGGTTCAATACAATCAAGATGTATTTTCTCTTGCGTTTCCTTTATCAATATATCTCTATTCATATGCCAATCAGCAAAATGTGTCACACCAATACTATTGAGATAAGGATAAAGAGACTTATCTTTGGTTGCTAAATAGGCATCATGATTGACTACACCATCTAAATTGGTGACTTTGACATCTTTACCAGAATAATAATTCAAAGCGCCCGATTGCATGGCAGCCACATGCGAATGCGCAGGAACCTTAAGCAATAATACTAACGCAGCATCTCGATACCCTTTAGGACCAAATAAATTCAAGCTTGGCATGGTTTGAGGTTGGCTAAAATATAATTGAAAGCTAAGAAGTGATGGCGCTAAACACAAACCCAACGCAGCAATTTTGATGCGCTTGGATACGGCTTCAGCCAGCACCACAGCAATCATTATGATCAATACGATAAAGACCCAATAAAAATACCGCTCAAAAAACCAATAGGCGGGAAGATAGAAGGTATAAAACAGCAGAATCGGCAAAACACTGGCAAAAGCAATTTTCAATGCCATGTGTAGTTTAAGCGTGCGAAGTTTTATCAGGCAATAAATAATAAAACCTAAAATACTTACGCGCAGCACTAAACCTGCAACCATCCCTAATGACTGGATAGCAAATAAATCCGTCAGTTTATAAAGTGTAAACACTGCCGCAA
>JAPOUS010000319.1 GCA_026708525.1 Cellvibrionales bacterium | reverse complement strand
AAAACCTTGAAATTTAGCGCAGAACCTCAAAATCAATTATTAGAGATGCCCTTAACTTCAATGCGACTATCAATAATAAAGGTGAAATTTTACAAGGCAAACTCAAATTGTCTGACGGTAAATCCGAATTGCCAGATGGTAGATCCGAGGACGAACCTCCTCAGGCTCTTGAATCTTATATTCAATGTGTGAAAAACGTTATAGGTTTTTACTAAATGTTGAAACCCTGCATGCAGGGTTTCTTCTTACCGTCTTAAATTGACGCATTTCTAAAAGCCCCTCATCTTCATCTTCTACTAACCATGACCTTCTCTTAACCGTGATAGATGCCAAATCTCAGAGTGATCTTATCCCCAAAGCGTAATAGAAAAACTGACAGCCTAGTATTGCTTTTATAAAATGCAGAGATAAAAAATAATAATAAGATAGCGTTTTGCATAAGTTCCAACGGGGATTAGCAGAATATTGGCCTTTTTTGCTTTTATTCTTGCTCTTTGGATTCCTCTCTCACTATTACTTTGCTCAAATTGGCGATGATGGCTATATCTATTTTCGCTATGTGGCTCAAGCACTCGATGGGTATTTTGGTCGATGGTCTCAAGGTATTGAGCCGGTTGAGGGGTATTCTTCGCCGCTTTGGTTTCTGTTGCTGACAGGTGTTTCTGCTACAGGTGTTGATGTAAAATCCGCAGCGCAGTGGCTTGGCCTAGGTTTTGCGCTACTGTCGCTTGCAGGGACTTGGCGGTTAGGGCGATTATTGGGCCTTACAAACCATCAAGCGGCCCTACCCTGCTTTGCATTACTATTAACAACAGGCTTTCATTATTGGTCAACGGCGGGGCTTGAAACGCCAATGGTTATTGCTATTACTGTTTGGCTGGCAATAGCATTTGTGAGTGGGCATTTGAAAGGCTTTTGGCTCGCCATGATTAGCCTGGCAAGACCTGAGGGTATTTTTTTACTGCCGTTATTAGTGATAAGTGATCGATTAGTTAGCCCATCGCCGCTTAAAATAAAAGCGATACTTTTTGCGTCTTCTCCGTTTGTTACTTGGTTTATTTTCCGCTTATGTGTCTATGAACTCCCTTTACCCAATACCTTTTATGCCAAAGCAACCGGAAATCTGATTGAACAGATCTTTCGAGGCATCGTTTATGTGTTACCTATTTTATTTTTGTGGGTTATTTGTTGGGCTGCTTATTTTAAAAAACCCGAAACCAAGCGATTAATGGTGATTGGGCTTGCCAGTTGGGTATTGAGTTTTATCGTAGTAGGTGGCGGCGATTGGATGATTCATTTTAGGCTGCTACTGCCTGTCATTCCGCTTGTTTTAGTCGTCAGTTGCTTAGTGTTTTTTGAGTCGAGATGGGTCATGCGAAGTATTATTTCGCTTGCCTTTATTCCTTTTTTATTGCTATGGGTGACTCCAAAAGATTTGATGCAAACCCTGCAAGCCAAACGCCTGCCGGAAATCTTTTATCAAGAAGGTGAAATGACACGAGCCTCAATTGATCTTGCTCAAAAAATTCGTGAAAAATACATGGTTGAAAATTTAGTGATTGCAGTAAACCATGCTGGTGCCCTTCCCTATGCATTAAACGCATCGACCATTATTGATATGGTTGGCCTTAATAATAAAACTATTGCACAAGCTGAAGGTTTGCTGCATAAAAAATATGATGTCGATTACGTGTTATCGCTTAAGCCAGATTTAATTGTTTTAAATACGCGATCAGACCCAGGAAAAAATAACGACACCTTTGAAGCAAATTATTGGGCGGGCGAAACCGATTTGGTAACTACCGACGCCTTCCAAGCTCATTACCAATACAGCGGATTACAGGTATCTTGGGGATGGCGCATTTCGCCACCTTATCAATGGATTTACCCTGGGTTTCCTCGCTCTTGGATTGTGGTTTTCGAGAGGAAATCATGACAACGGGTCTCGTAGATGTAACAAAAACCAAAAACCTTGCGCTATGGGATGGATTGACTTCAGCACTCGCTGCGTTTTGTTTTACGGTTGCGTTCTTTTTACCAGATTTTAGTTACTATCTTTTTTATTTGTTGATGCTGTTAAGTTTAACTATCGCAGGTCAATTAAGTTTAATGAATGTCAATCAAGGGATATGGCGAACATTATTTAAAGCGCATAAATGGGGATTGGTGGGTGTTTTTGCTTGGTTAGCGTTCATGACATTATCGCTAATAAACGTTTGGGTTGATTCTACTGTTACTCCTCGGCAGTACCAAATGAGTGCATTGCGCTATATCTATGATGTTATTTTACTGGCCTTTGTATTCATGTTGGCAAGGCTCTTTCTGGCCAATGTGTTGAAGATAGAGAAGTTACTGGTGGGGCTAGCCCTTGGCTTTGCCGTACTGTTATGTATACAGGTTGGCTATTTTTATCAGTTTTCGATAAATGCACAGGACTGGTTTGCCGAACCCCCTTTGGCTCCGCATATTCGCGATCAAGGGAATTTGGCATGTGTGATAGCCGTGAGTTTTTTGGCATGGTGGATTGTCAAAAAACCGAAAGCGGTGGTTCTTCAAGGCTTGATTGTTATTACCATTTGGATGGGGCTAAGTTTTATTTTTTGGGCCGGAGGAAGGGCCGCGATGGCTGCAACAGTGATAACTTGCCTTTTATTGGTTACTTTTTATCAAATAGCTTACCGGCGAGGCGGTATGAAAGCACTAGGGTTTGTTGTGTTGATGCTTGTTCTTGGCGTTGTAAGCGCAGAAATGTTGAGTGTATACCCATGGAATGGCCTGGTTCGATTTGTAGAAAGCGCAGAAGACGTTAAATCTGTCGCGGCATCATCACAAGCTAGCACCCCTGTAAATTTAAACCATCTAACGACGGGCCGAATGCACATGTGGTCGTTGTCGCTTAAGGGATTTTTCGCCGAGCCTTGGTTAGGCCTTGGGCCTTATGGATATTTTTTTATCCCTGAGCGTGTTTATGATGATCAGCCGCATAATTTTATCATTCAATTTTTGGTAGAGTGGGGCGTATTAGGAGCAGGGTGCCTAATGGCATTAATGCTTTGGTGCTTTGCTTTTGTGTTTAAAACCTTGCCCAGCGCATTTCGTGAAAATAACCTCTCTATGGTTATTGCCGCTGCAATCATTTGCGTGTTAACTCTGCACGGACTCACCGGAGGCACCTATTTTAAATTGCAGCCGCTGACCTTTTTATCTATTGCTTATGCTGTGGTGCTAGGTGAATATATTAAAGTAAACGCATTTGCATCCAATGATCGACGACGAAAAGCACAAGAAGCTACAGGATTAGCGAATGAATGATGCAATAAACAAAGAAACTACCCCGGTGCAGCGAGCTTATGGGGCAGCTTTAACAACATACATCGCTTCATTAGCATTTTTTTCACCCTCGGAAAGCCATTTTTTATATTACTTTTTATCGCTAGTGATGTTTATCTTTGTAGGGCTTGCGATAGCGAAAAACAAGATTGAAGGGGTATTGCACGCTTTATACCGTAAGCATAGAAAATGGTTTGTCATTTTGATCCTGTGGTTAGTCGCCTCGACACTGTCTTTAATTATGGTGTGGAGTAACGATTCAACAGAAAACTTACAGCGAGGGTTGAGTCTCATTCGGCATGTGTATGATATAAGCTTGCTGGGGCTGGTCTTCGTTTTAGCCAGGTTGCAGGCGTTGCGTATCATTGATGTTAAAGCGCTATTTTTTGCATTAGCCCTAGGCTTTAGTGTGATGCTGGGGTTAGAGATCATTATTTATCATCAAGTCGCCATTGATGCCAAAACATGGTTTGAAAGCCCACCTCTGGGATTGCATGTTAGAGATCAGGGTAATTTAGCCTGTGTGATTGCTGTGAGTATGGCTGCTTATTGGGCGGTTAAGCCACCGACAAAAATAGCTCAAAAAATCGTCTTGAGTACTGCGCTCTGTATTGGATTAAGCTTTGTGTATTGGTCTGGTGGTCGGATGGCGATTACTGCCACATTAATAACGTTACTGATTCTTTCAGGCTTTATTTTTTATACAAGGCAACCACATAAGTATCAGTGGTTGCTACTAATTATTCTGTCGATCGCTGTCTCGGTTTTAATCGCTGAATGCTTGAGTGTGTACCCTTGGAATGGCATTGGTCGAACACTTCATGATGCACAAACTGTTTCAACGGCGGCGGTTGATAATGCCAACAATGCCCAGATGTTGAATCAAGTGACCACAGGCCGTGCAACCATGTGGAAAATCTCTCTCAAGGCTTTTTCCGAGTCTCCCTGGTTGGGCCTTGGGCCATATGGGTATTTTTTTATTCCTGAAGAGTTGTTTGGTGACCAGCCACATAATTTTATTATTCAATTCTTGGTCGAATGGGGAATCTTGGGAGCCGTTTGCTTACTCCTGTTATTGGCTGCCTGCTTTGTTTTTATCTTGCAGCGTATGACAAAAGCATTTCAGCAACAGGATGCGTGCTGGGTCATGGCAGCATCTGTGATCTGTGTATTGACCTTGCATGGATTAACAGGAGGAACCTACTTTATGGCACAGCCTCTCTCATTTTTAGCCATTGCGTTTTCCGTCCCTTTGGCAAAGCTGCTGCGGGCGCCATCGTTTTCAGTTTAATCAGATTTTCTAGTTAGCTAGATGGCGACATTCGGTTTGCGTCTTTACGGTAACCTCTCGCGTTTCGGCGTTCATTGCCGGAAACCCTTGAAATAACCCCTCAACTAAATCAGGAAATAGGGGAGCGATCATAGGGCAAGTGTCTTTTGCTATAACTTTAGAAGTGTAAAGCTGCTTCATTTGTTTTGATTTGACGCTTTTCGCATCGACAATTTCCATCGAAAGTACATGGGTATATTCTTCATACTCAATGGTATTGATGCCCATGACACCGTAAGCGGGCATGGGATATCCAGGAACAATGACCGAATAGCGATCAAAGGTATCATAGCCATAAACCGGTGTTGTAATTGTTTTTAGCTTGCCACTATCAATGCCATAACTCATGATGGCAACACTGTTTGCTTGCTTTAATGAGTGTACGATATTAAAACCATGCATGGATAATTGTTGCTCAATTGCGGGTTTGAAATGCTGGAATTCAAGTGAAGAGTTTTGTTTGGTATTGGCAGAGACAACATAAATATTGCCTTGGGGTTTAAATTGGGGTTGGCTATAGGTAACACGGTTCATGCGCGTGATACTACTGCAACTGGTTAATAAGCCATTTACGATAACCAATAGAAAAACGAAAATGCAGATAAATTTCATTATAAACACCTCGCCTTGAGTGTTGTTGCTATTAGATAGAGAATAAAATGAAAAAACAACAACTTTGGTTGCTTTATATCATAGAAACACAGGGGAGTAAGCTATATACGGGGATAACGACAGATGTTGCCCGGCGATTTAACGAACATTATTCTGACCCAATAAAAGGGGCAAAGTTTTTCCGCACAGATAAACCCAAAAAAGTCCTCTATCAAGAAGCTTTTTGTAATCGCAGTGAGGCATCTAAGCGAGAGCAAGAAATAAAAAAAATGTCTCGAAAACAGAAAATCCTGCTTATCAATTCAGGAAAATAACGGACTAGTGTTGCTGCTTCTAAGTCCCTTCCATCTTTTTTGCGCACTTCCATAAACTCAGCACGAACGAGACGAACCACTGAAAACCTTGTCACCTCTCATCTTGAGCTTTTCGAAAGATGAATATATTTCAGAATTAAAATATGGAGCGCATCTAGTGTTAACAGCACTAGATCAAAAAATGGCTTAAGAACTAATACCCAAATGATGAGTCAAATGTTTTCCATTTGAATGATTTGAGGGATTTAATATGCGAAATTTAGCCAAATTTATCGGGTGTGCTGTGGCCACTATGACCCTTACGGCAACAGGTTCTCTAGGTGCAAAAACTCCCGAAGAGATAATTTACCCATCCATTAAACCTATTGTTTCGCCATTTTCAAAAATTAGCATCCAAACCGATAGTGAACATAGGGTACATATGTCATTCAATGGCGTGCATTTGCGTTCAATCAATGATGAAGATCGGGTAACGTACCAGACCTATTTTTCAAAAACATCGGTAATTGATGGAAATTATTATTCTAATGGTATAGCTGAGACTGCGAAAAGAATTGATAAATCTTTTGATTTGTGGAATGGACGGTGGAAAAAATCAAAATATACTCAAGAACACTTCCAAGGAGGTTTTTTAGTCTTTGTTGGTGAGAATGCAAACCCTTTTGCTCACGCGGTTGATGGGTTTGTTTCAAGTAGACCTTTGCATGACATAATGAATGATGCCGTTGAAGATTTTGATGATCACTCAGGGCTTCTTGGCGAATTCAAAGCCACTATCCAAAGACTAGTTAACTCAAACGACCTTGGTTATTCACAGGCAAACTTGGATTTTACGGGGGATACTGTAGGCTACTTCGTCAAAGATTTTGATAAGCTAAGAGGTTTAACCTTCACGCTTGACACCTATATGCATCAGTTAAGCTTTCTTGCCTACAACTGGGGCGTTGACACGCAAATGGGCCGAACCGTTGCTCATATGAGTAAGCCAGTTATGGCAAAAAATGCGATCGATTCTTACCGGTCTATGGGGTATTACCCATTTAAAATGAAGACGCAGGGAGAATATGGTGAAAACAAAGAGAAGGTTGATTTGTACACCTTATTAAAGCCTGTGAATCCTCTACAAGCTGTATTTGATGTTCATTCGCTAGGTAGCAAACTTGCGCTAGATATTCATTTAATGTCTTACTTCACTTCACAAAAAACGTTTAATATCAAACTATTAAAAGAAGTTGATGGAGAGGCCGTTGAATTGTTTGCCTATACTTATCAGCTACCAGAATTATCGCCATTTACTCTGTTAGTTGATTTGAATAACAAATATGAAAATCACTTGTTGTGGCTAAAAATGGAAGATGTTGATGGCATTTTAGATCCGATTCTTTTGCCAATTCAAATGACTTTGCATTAATCCGAGAATAGTTAAGGGAAAAAAACGGGCATTTTGCCCGTTTTTTGTTGCCTGATTCAAAATTAACATTTCGTTAATGGTAACTTCAATTAATTAACAGTAGAGTAACTTAATAAAAAAATTGCCCAATATATAAGCACGTAATCGAATAGAACGTGCCAACAGCCTTAAGGATATCGGGGCAGTCAAGGAAATAATAAAAATAATAAATGAGTGGCAGTCAGCAACCTTTTCTTTCTTTGTGTATGGTGTGTTGCCCTCGAGATGAGGAGTTTTCATGGATAGCTCATACGACTATATTGTTGTAGGTGCAGGTTCGTCTGGTGGTGTTGTTACTAACCGATTAGTTAAAAGTGGTAAAAAAGTTCTGTTAATTGAGGCAGGCCCCAAAGATAAGAATCCAATGATTCGTATGCCAGGGGGAACGCAAGAAGTTATCAAGAATAAAAAATTGAATTGGTATCTCGATTCAGAACCTCAAAAACACCTAAATAACCGACGGTTGATGCAACACAGAGGAAAAATGCTTGGCGGGAGTAGTAACCTCAATGGTATGGTGGCGATTCGGGGAAATAAAGCTTGTTATAACCGCTGGGCAGCATTAGGGAATGATGGCTGGGATTACCATTCGGTGCTTAAGCATTTCAAATCCATTGAAAATTGGTGCGATACCGATAATGAATACCACTCAAGTAAAGGCGAAGTTCCTCTAACGCTTACAGCCGGCACTAATCCGCTGTTTGATGAATTTATACGCATTGGTGAGGAGATGGGGCTTGAGCGAAACCCTGACTTCAATGGTGAAAAGCAAGAGGGCGTTGGGCGTTACCATGTCAATATTGGCAATGGGCAACGTCATGGCACATCGCTGGCATTTTTACACCCTATTAAAGATGCGCCAAATTTAACTATTATGACCGATGCTGAAGTTAAGCAAATCCTCTTTGAAGGCACAAAAGCCTGCGGTGTTAGTGTCGTCAAAAAAGGCAAAACGATTAAGCTTAATGCAAGTAAAGAAATTATTTTATGCGCTGGTGCCTACAAAAGCCCACAATTGCTAATGGTTTCAGGTATTGGCGATAAGGTTAAGCTTGCACGACACAATATCCCTGTTGTGGCTGATGTGAAAGGTGTTGGTGAGAATTTACAGGATCACATTAGTTTTCTATTTAATTATTATTGTAATGAACCTATTACCCTCAATGACACCGCTACCAGTATTTTCAAGCAAATCAAAGTGGCGATTGACTATTTTGTGTTTAAAAAAGGTTTGGCTGCGACGAATTCTTTAGAGGCTGGCGCATTTTGGCATTCGACTTCTGGCCTTTCAGCACCTGATACACAGCTTCATTTTATGCCAGGGCTTATGTATAACATGGTAGATAAGCTGCCTAAAGATCACGGAGTCAGCGTCAGGGCTTGTTTACTCACACCGAAAAGTTCTGGCACTGTCGATATTCGCTCGAACAATGGATTAGATAACCCTCTGATTGATTTTAATTTTCTGGATAGGCAAGAGGATATCGATGTATTGGTGCGTTTATTTAAGTTTGTGCAAACATGGATGCATCACCCTGAGTGGAAAGGTATATTAGGTGCTGAGGCAAAGGGAGCAGATTTGGCCAAGGATGATGAAGGTATTATTGCCTTCATCCGAGAGTATATCGAAACAGACTATCATCCTGTTGGAACGTGTAAAATGGGAATTGATGAGATGGCCGTGGTTGATCCGCGTTTAAATGTCAAAGGTGTTGAAAATTTACGCGTTGCAGATGCTTCGATTATGCCAGAGATCGTTCGTGGCAATACGAATATTCCTTGTATGATGATTGGTGACAAAGCGGCTGAAATGATTTTAGCGGATGCGAATGCAAAGGCATCTGCCCAAACCCAAGCGTTAACAGAAGAAGTGAGGGTAGAAACGGCCTAGTTTAGCTAAGTATGCATACCCACGCGGAGCGTGGGAACGCGTTTCACAACAAGACAATCGCTACACCGAACACGTAATACCATGCCATGCTATTCACAAGCGTACTGAAATAGAAACTTACTGTGTTTTCATGATGGTTCCTTGTGCAATAGCCAGGAGCACATCGTCACTCCCTTCTGAACTGGTTATTTTGCATTGGCAAATAGCGAGGTTTTTTCCCGATTGAATGACTTCCGCAGTAGCGACCAATCGAGATTCAGTGGCTGGTCTAAGATAATTAATTTTATATTCTACCGTTAATACATCTGGCCCAAAAATGGAGCCGCCAGCGAATGTCATGGCATTATCGGCAAGATAGCTTAACACGCCGCCATGGATAAAGCCGTGATTTTGAAGGAAGTCCTGCCTTTGCGGGAGTGCTATTGCTATTTTACCTATTTCGGCATGAACAACTTCCGCATCAAGTAAGACACTGAAAGTTTGTTGCTTAAGGAGTTGGTTGGCTAGGTTCACTAAATCGCCAGACATTGCATATTCCCATAAATAACGAACAATAACGAAACCAAGAAATACGCAACGGAGTATATTAAATTATAGCCAGTTTGATCAAACAATTCAGGCCAGTTTAATTTTATGGATAAAAATTAGTGGCACTCCTTTCCCATTCGTTGGAACTTTTTTCAGTGAATAAAGACTAATCCCACTAAGATTAATACTGTTTATATATTCAGGTGAAATATGGGGTTCAGGGTTTTAATTACAATCCTGTTTGGTCTAATCTGTTGTAGCAATAATGCTTACATAACGCCACTCGCCGGAGAGAAAAAATCTTATCTAGAGCGTCAGAAGGAATTACAATTAGATAAAGACTGGATAAGAGAAGCGTTAGATGTGTATAGTTTTTTTAATTACCTGGGTGATTTGCACAATAAAACGGTGCTCGATTTAGCTTGTGAGGACGGGTATTTTTCCAAGTCTTTTGTCAAACATGGCGCATCCAAAGTGGTTTGTATAGGTTTTTCTAAAAGTCTGGTTGAATTTGCACGTACACGTTATAAGGGGTTACAGAATGTCAGTTACTATGTCGATAATGGGCTGAGTTTACAACGTAAATTTGGGCAATTTGATGTGGTAGTGGGAGAAAACCTTTTTGGGTATGCGAAATCTCTTAATGAGTTGGAAAAAATGTTTACAACCATTTATCAATCGTTAAAGCCTGGCGGTTATTTTGTTGGAACAAGCCCAAATATTCTTCCAGGCCAGCAAAATACAGAGGTAGGTTATTATAGAAAGTATGACTTTGATATTAACTACCAAACGCCAATTACAGAAGGCTCCTTGATCGATTGTTATACTTACAACCCGGATGGTTCAATACTTCACGTAAAGCACTACCATTACAGCTATGAAAGCTACCAAAAGGCATCAAAAAAAGCAGGTTTTAAACAGTTAGAAGTGTTACCTATGCTGGTGTCTCCGGATATCACAGAAGTTTTGGGGGAGAAATTTTGGATTGCTTATAGAGCAAAACCTAATGCTGTGCTGATACGCCTTCAGAAATAACCCAGTTACCTCAGTAAGGCGTATAGGTTTCTTTAGCAGCCCCCTAGAAATCCGAGTTAATTTTTGCTAGTTTTTTGTTCGCAGTGATGCTGCTGATTGACCTTAATCCTATCGCTGCTTTTTCCATACAATAACGTTAAGGATCTTTGGATGCGCCAAGCGTATCAAAAGAACAGCAAGCATTAATTGAGAGGCGTTACTTGTTATAATGCCTGTTGGTTTCGTATGGATGAAAATGAGGACTGAATCAGATGTTCCCTAGGCTTTTATGTAAGCTTACCAAATAATTATTTCTCAAATAGTCTTTGAGCGCTACCTTGGATAGTTTTATGTCAAAAGACAACCGCCCTATTGTCTTAGCCAATACAGAATCTAGAGACCCTGAAATTTTTTATTCCATTCAGGGTGAGGGGCCTGCTATTGGCAGGCCGAGTATTTTCATTCGCTTATCAGGCTGTAACCTCTACTGTGAATGGTGCGATACCCCCTATACATGGCGTTTTGAGGGGGTTTCTTACCCCCATGTGGAGAATAAAAAATACAACAAAAAAGAGGAGCAAACACGGCTTGAGCCTTCTCAAATAAAACCCCTCATTGAGTACTATCCTTGTAAGCACCTTGTGTTAACCGGTGGCGAGCCTTTATTGCAGCAGGCTGGGTTATATCCTTTATTATGTGAATTGTCTGATTACACCGTCGATATAGAGACGAATGCTACGGTGATACCCGTCCCTCATTTTGATCAGAAAGTGGCTTGCTATGTATGCTCACCAAAATTATCCAATGCCAAAGTACCTGAAGATATTCGAATCAATCCCAAGGCGCTCGCTTGGTTCGCAGCCAGTGAAAAATCTTATTTTAAATTTGTTGTTAATAGCATGGAGTGTTTAGATGAAATTGAAGTCTTATCAAGCCGTTATTCAATCAACAAAGACCGCATTTATTTAATGTCTGAAGGCGTTGATGCTGAGGCAATGGCGATTAATCAAACTAAAATAACAGAATCTTGTTTAGCAAAGGGATATCGCTATAGCGATAGATTGCACCTACGGTTGTTTGGTAGTAAACGTGGAGTATAAGATTTTTCCCTTTGTTTATTTTTGGCATAGACTAACAAAGAGTTTACGAGAGATTGCTTACGTTATATGTCATGG
>JAPOUS010000111.1 GCA_026708525.1 Cellvibrionales bacterium | reverse complement strand
CAACCGCTGACGACACCTGGGATATGAAAACAATACAAACAATGAAAAGAGCGCTAATGAGGATTTTCATGACCAACTCACCCAATTTACTCTGTTGCTGAGTTAATTTGAACAAAAAAAAAGGAAAAATTCAGTGCCTTTTGACTAATCGGAGTAGACAGCTTGGGTGTGCGTCTTTATAATGCTGCCTCGGTTTGTTGCAGTTTATTGTTCGGGCAATCGCCGATTGTATTGGGTCATTCTGTGTCGCATAGCGTATGTGAAGAAAACAAAAAGATTTTAAAAAAGCGAGATAGAGGTTTCTTTATCTCGCTTTTTTTCGACTCCTCTTTTTTGTCTCGGATAATTTTTCGGCCTCACCACCACCTAGAAACTGCAAATAGAATAAAGAATTACCGGAGGTTGACTTGACTGTTCCTGCCATATTAGCACTTGCTGATGGACAAGTTTTTAAAGGAATTTCCATAGGCTTCGAAGGCGAAAGTGTTGGCGAAGTTGTTTTTAATACATCGATGACAGGTTATCAGGAGATTCTGACGGATCCTTCTTATGCTGAACAAATGGTTACCCTTACCTACCCTCATATTGGTAATACGGGCGTCAATAAAGAAGACGAAGAAAGTAACGAGATTTTTGCCAAAGGCTTAATCATTCGTAACCTGCCTTTCGTTGCGAGTAACTTCCGCTCAGAACAAAACCTTTCAGATTATCTTAAAGAGCGTAAAGTTGTAGGCATTAGCGATATAGATACCCGAGAGTTAACCCGTATTTTGCGAGATAAAGGTGCGCAATCCGGTTGCTTGATGGCAGGTGACAATATAGATGAAGCACAGGCGATTCAAAAAGCCAAAGATTTTGCAGGTCTTGCCGGTATGGATTTAGCCAAAGAGGTTACCACAAATAATAACTATGAGTGGTCGGAAGGCACTTGGGCCTTAGGTGAAGGTCATCAAGAGGTTACGGATACTTCTTACCATGTTGTGGCTTACGATTTTGGTGTAAAACGCAATATTTTACGCATGTTGGCAGATCGTGGCTGTAGATTGACGGTTGTGCCTGCTCAAACGCCAGCAGCCGATGTGTTGGCGATGAATCCCGACGGTGTGTTTTTATCGAATGGCCCCGGCGACCCTGAGCCTTGTACCTATGCTATTGACGCTATCAAGGCTATTTTAGATACAAAACTGCCAGTCTTTGGTATTTGTTTAGGTCATCAATTATTGGCATTAGCATCTGGTGCCAAGACTGAAAAAATGAAGTTTGGCCATCATGGCGCTAACCATCCTGTGCAAGACCTCGTTTCAGGTGTTGTCATGATCACTAGTCAAAACCACGGTTTTGCCGTTGATGAAAACTCCATGCCTGAGAATTTGAAAGCGACGCATAAATCGCTATTTGATGGTAGCCTTCAAGGTATTGAGCGCACGGATGTGCCTGCCTATAGTTTTCAAGGGCATCCCGAGGCAAGCCCTGGCCCGCACGATGTTGCGCCTTTATTTGATCGGTTCATCACCTTGATGCAATCACAAAAGCAAGAACAATCTTAAGTCTGGAATTTCGATATGCCTAAAAGAACAGATATTTCTAGTGTCTTAATTCTGGGCGCAGGCCCGATAGTGATCGGCCAAGCCTGTGAATTTGATTACTCAGGTGCACAAGCCTGTAAAGCCTTAAAAGAAGAAGGTTATCGCGTCATCTTGGTGAACTCTAACCCTGCCACCATCATGACTGACCCAGCGATGGCCGATGCCACTTATATTGAGCCTGTGCGCTGGGAGTCGGTAGCGAAAATCATCGAAAAAGAACGCCCAGATGCCATCTTACCCACCATGGGTGGTCAAACTGCGCTTAATTGTGCGTTAGATCTAGATCATAAAGGCGTATTAAAAGAGTTCGGTGTAGAGATGATAGGCGCAACAGAAGACGCCATTGATAAAGCCGAGGATCGAAAACGCTTTGATGATGCGATGAAAAGCATTGGTCTTGAAACGCCTCGTTCAGGTATTGCCAATACCATGGAACAGGCTTGGGGCATTTTAGAAGATATTGGTTTCCCTTGTATTATTCGTCCGTCTTTCACTATGGGTGGCTCAGGTGGCGGTATTGCTTACAACCGCGAAGAATTTGAAGAGATTTGCGAACGCGGATTAGATCTCTCCCCAACGTCCGAATTATTGATCGATGAATCCCTCATCGGTTGGAAAGAATACGAAATGGAAGTGGTCAGGGATAAAAAAGACAATTGCATTATTGTTTGCTCGATCGAGAACTTCGATGCGATGGGTGTTCACACAGGTGATTCCATTACCGTTGCTCCAGCTCAGACGTTAACTGATAAAGAATACCAAATCATGCGTAATGCCTCGCTTGCGGTATTGCGTGAGATCGGCGTTGAAACGGGTGGTTCGAATGTTCAATTTGGTATTAACCCTAAAAACGGTCGCATGGTAATTATCGAGATGAACCCGAGGGTATCTCGCTCATCCGCCTTAGCATCGAAAGCGACAGGCTTCCCGATTGCTAAAATTGCAGCAAAATTAGCGGTTGGTTTTACGCTTGATGAATTGGCGAACGATATTACCGGTGGTATTACCCCAGCCTCGTTTGAGCCAACCATTGATTATGTGGTGACAAAGATACCCCGTTTTACCTTTGAGAAATTCGCACAAGCCGAGAACCGCCTTAGCACCCAAATGAAGTCGGTGGGTGAGGTTATGGCGATTGGCCGTACCTTCCAAGAGTCGTTACAAAAAGCCATGCGTGGCTTAGAAGATGGTAAATGCGGTTTTGATGAAAAGGTAGATTTGGAAGACGAAGAAGCATCAAGCAAAGTGCTGAGTGAACTGACCAACATTGGGGCAGAGCGCCTTTGGTACATTGGCGATGCCTTCCGTTTAGGGCTTACGCTTGATGAAATGTATGAGAAAACCTATGTTGACCCTTGGTTTTTGGTTCAGATCGAAGACATTATTAAAGAAGAGCAGGCGTTATCGCATAAAAAGCTTGAGAATATGTCCTTTGATGAGCTGTATCAGCTTAAGCGTAAAGGCTTCTCTGACCTGCGGTTAGCCAAGCTGTTACAAGTAGATGAGATTGAAGTACGCGAAAAACGTTTAGCGTTAAACCTTCGTCCAGTCTATAAGCGTGTGGATACGTGCGCAGCAGAATTTGCATCTTCAACGGCTTATATGTATTCAACTTACGAGCCATACTGCGAAGCGAACCCTTCATCGAAAGATAAAATTATTATCTTAGGTGGTGGCCCTAACCGTATTGGTCAGGGGATTGAATTTGATTACTGCTGTGTGCATGCCGCCCTTGCTATGCGTGAAGATGGTTATGAGACCATTATGGTCAACTGTAACCCTGAAACGGTTTCAACGGACTACGATACCTCTGATCGTTTATTCTTTGAGCCAGTAACGCTTGAAGATGTTTTGGCAATCGTGGATCTTGAAAAACCTAAAGGTGTGATCGTGCAATTTGGTGGCCAAACCCCACTCAAATTGGCACGTGATTTAGAGCGTTTAGGTGTGCCTATTATCGGTACCAGCCCTGAGGCAATTGACCGCGCCGAAGACCGTGAGCGCTTCCAGCAAATGATTCAGTATTTGGATCTTAAGCAACCGGCGAATGCGACCGTTAAGTCCGCAGAAGCTGCAATCGAAAAAGCTAGCGAGTTGGGTTATCCACTGGTCGTTCGGCCCTCCTACGTATTGGGTGGACGAGCGATGGAAATCGTCTACAAAGAAGAAGAGCTTGAGCGTTATATGCGTGAAGCCGTTAAAGTGTCTAACGACTCACCTGTGCTGCTTGATTGTTTCTTAAATGCCGCAATCGAGTTAGATGTCGATGCCGTATCTGATGGCAAAAATGTGGTGATTGGCGCCATCATGCAGCACATTGAACAAGCTGGGGTTCACTCAGGAGATTCGGCTTGTAGTTTGCCGCCTTATACTGTCGATAAAGAAACACAGGATAAAGTGCGCGACATGGTTAAACGTATGGCGCTTGAGTTGGGCGTTGTAGGTTTAATGAACGTGCAGTTGGCGGTTCAGGATGGTGAGATTTACATCATTGAAGTGAATCCACGTGCATCCAGAACCGTGCCCTTTGTTTCCAAGTGTATTGGTACATCGCTTGCTAAAGTGGCGGCACGCTGTCAGGCAGGCATCTCCCTTGAAAAACAAAACTTTACCGAGGAAGTCATTCCACCCTATTTCAGTGTGAAAGAAGCGGTATTCCCATTTGCGAAATTCCAAGGGGTTGATCCGATTCTTGGGCCTGAGATGAAATCTACTGGTGAAGTCATGGGCATAGGCGAAAACTTCTCTGAAGCTTTTGCTAAAGCACATGCTGGTGCTGGCGATCGTTTACCTGAATCGGGCACGGCATTTTTAAGTGTGCGTGACTTTGATAAATCAGGCATTGTTGATATTGCAAGCCAGCTGCTGGATCTTGGCTTCTCGCTTGTGGCCACTAAAGGCACTGCCGAGGTGATTAGACAAGCAGGCCTAGATGTGCAGCCGGTAAATAAAGTACTTGAAGGGCGCCCTCATATTGTTGATAGTATTAAAAACGGTGAGATTGATCTGATCATCAATACCACCGAAGGCCGACAAGCTATAGCAGACTCCGCGACCATTAGACGCTCTGCCTTGGCAAAAGATGTCAGCTATACTACAACACTTGCTGGCGGTGATGCCCTTTGCAAGGCTATGGCCTTCGGCGTCGAAAAAACCGTCCGTCGTTTGCAAGATTTACATCAAAAGGTATCTTAATGGCACAAGTCCCTATGACTGTCGAAGGCGAAAAAAACCTTCGCGAAGAATTAGAACGCTTAAAAACTGTTGATAGACCTAAAATCACCGAAGATATTGCTGAAGCGCGAGCGCATGGTGATCTAAAAGAAAATGCGGAATATCATGCCGCACGTGAGCAGCAAGGCTTGTGTGAAGCCCGTATTCGAGAGATTGAAGGCAAGCTGGCTGAATCTGTGGTGATTGATGTCACCAAAATGCCGCAAAATGGCAAAGTCATTTTTGGTGTGACTGTTGATTTACTGAACGTTGATACCGATGAAACTGTGACCTACAAACTTGTCGGTGATGATGAAGCGGATGTCACAGGTGGTAAAATTTCTATTAATTCGCCTATTGCGCGTGGCTTAATCGGTAAAGAAGAAGGTGATGAAGTGGGGATTCAAACCCCCGGTGGCGAAGTCTTCTACGAAATCGAGCAAGTCCATTATCTTTAAGAGCATCTCTAATCATTGATTTTGAGGTTCTGCGCTGAATTTCAAGGTTTTCAGCAAGGGAAGCTTGCCCTTAATATTCCTTCTCTTATTAAAAGGCGTTTATCTAACAAAGGTAGCGCCTTTTTATTTTTTATATTGCCTTTTTGCATCCTTCCCGCTTTGCATTATTGAGAAAGCACAAACGCTATAATTTAAACGCTTGTGAAAAAGCGTAAGCCGGAACTAATAATTATCTTGCCAGTCAACTACTGATTATTTTATTAAAGATACCTTTTGGTGTTGCTCTTAACATCTAGTTTTTATTTTGCAAATAATTCAATCCTTAGTTTTGATATTGTTGTTATGTCTATTTGAGCCTACTTGTGTTGCAGATACTGGTGGCCATAGTATTGATAATAACTCAAACCAGACACCACTTGCTGAGTGCAATAGTGATGATCCAGAAGCCCAGTTACCTTTGGCATCCGATGGGGTATCAGCAAAAGCCTATGCAGCAGGAATACTAAAACACATGCTTTCTGCAAGTACGCCCTTGCTTTCTCTGGCTAATATCGTCTCTATTGCTGCAACGAATGGTATTGGGCCTAGCGCCGTTACTCTGGTCATTTGTGCTTGTAATTTGGCATCAATAGGCTCTACTGGGGTGACAGCCTATAAGGATTATCAAGAGGGGTTTAAGGATTTTGAAGAAATGGAGGCACATGAAATGGCTTGGATGGCTGCGCTATCCAGTTTTGATATTTTTAGTATAACCCAAGAAGCTTGGGGGTTAACTCGTTCAATAAGCGGGGATTTTTATGATAATAGCTACCGCATAGGCGAAATCGCAAAGTCTGCTTTTGGTAACAACAGTTGGAAAAATTATGGACATGCATTGCTTGGTGCAGCGAGCGGTATAGCGAATGCTTTTGGTGTGGACACAATCGTAAGAAAAACAGGTATTAATTTTGATAAATTAAATCAGTACTTGCCCGAATACTTAACACCCTCCCAAGAGTCAAAGTGGAAAATAGCAGCAGCGCTATCAGCTTTGGGTACAGTGGCTTACAGCCTGTATGACGCGAAGCATACAACTAAAGCATCGTCTTATGCGAACGCAGCAAAAGAGCATGGCACCTTTTTATCTTTATTTAAAAATGCAACAGAGGCAATAGTTAAGGCGTCTCAAGATGAAACAACAAGATCCATAAAAAAGCATGCGTTGACTCAAACAGAAAAAATAACCACAGCAGTGTTGGCTTCGGTGGTAGCCTTAGCTATGGCAGGACGTGCAGCACAATTTGTGAGTATATAACTCGGCTTTTCACCCCATTAATGAGTTGCATTTGTGACGGATTGACAGGTTAGGTGTTCTTTATCTATTTGCTCGAGTTGATGCATAAAGTGCTCAACATCGCTCATAGTATCGTAGTGGATGTTGTAGTTACTGTGAAAATAAATGAATAAATCCACTTCTTGATTCTTTAGCTCGATAGTGTAGCCATCATAAGATGAAATCGCCTCGAAGCCTTCGTATATATAGCCATCTTGGGTTTTCTGGCCAAGGTCTTGAATTTTATTAAAAACCCGCATGGCGAGCTTGATATTCAAGGGATGATTCATAGCTTACCTTGATGTACCATTAATTAGGTGTAAAAGGTATATAAATTATTGGCGGATTGCAAACCCATTACGCAACATTGCCAATGCAAAGTGATTTAGTTTCAAGGTAAGCCTCTAGGCCAACATCTGCCCCTTCGCGTCCGATACCTGATGCTTTTACTCCGCCAAAAGGCACATTGGCATGAGATATCATGCCCTCATTAATACCTATGATCCCAGCTTTTAATTGCTCTGAGACGCGAAATACACGATTAAGGTTTTGGCTAAAAAAATACGCGGCCAGCCCATAAGGAGTGTCGTTGGCACGCGCAATAACATCGGTCTCATCGGTAAAGGATAAAACAGGAACGACAGGGCCGAAAATTTCGGTTTGAGTAATCGCCATAGAATCAGTAACACCCGTTAAAATGGTGGGTTCAAAATAAGTGCCGCCTTTATTGTGAGGTTTGCCACCAACTAGACATGTAGCCCCTTGCTCGATAGCCGCTTGGACTAAGGTTGCTACTTTATCAAACCCGTTTTGGTTGATTAATGGGCCAATGGTTGAGCCTTCGTCTAATCCATTGCCGACGCTAAGTAAGTTAACTTTATCGGTGAGTTTTTGAAGAAAATCTTCCATGAGTGCGTTGTGTACAAATACCCGATTAGCACAAACACAGGTTTGTCCACTATTACGAAACTTAGATACCATTAGTCCATCAACAGCCGTATCAAGATCCGCATCATCAAAAATAATAAAAGGCGCGTTGCCGCCTAATTCCATCGATGTGGATTTTATCGTATCAGCACTTTGAGCGAGAAGTTTTTTGCCGACCTCAGTTGACCCAGTAAAGGTGATTTTTTTTATAAATTCATGCGTGGTAAAGACGTCACCGATGTCTGCTGAGTGTGTACTGGTGACAACGTTAAATAACCCTTTGGGTAAATCCGTTTGTTTAGAAAGCTTGGCCAATGCAAGTGCGCTTAATGGTGTTTCGGCCGCAGGTTTAAGCACAAAACTACAGCCTGCTGCAATGGCAGGTGCCACTTTTTTGGCCAGCATGGCAATGGGAAAGTTCCAAGGTGTAATACCAGCAACAACACCAATAGGCTGTTTGATGGTCATTAGGCGTTTATTGGTTGTGCTGGGGCTGATAATTTCGCCCTGAGGTCGCTTAATGGATTCAGCAAACCACTGAAAAAAGCTCGCAGCATATTGCACTTCGGCGATTGCTTCTGCGAGTGGCTTGCCGGATTCCTGAGTTACTAATTCAGCCAATGCGGCTTTATTATCTTCAATGGCTGTATACCATTGCATCAACCAATTTGATCGTTCAAAAGCTGAAGTTTTCGCATGGTTTCTAAAAGCTATTTTGGCTGATTCGATAGCCTTTATGGCATCGTTTTTTGTGCAATTAGGAACTTGTGTAATAGATTCTAGAGATGCGGGGTTGAAAACAGGGAAAATCGATGTGTCTGAAGACTTTATCCATTCCCCATCAATAAAGGCGCTATCAAGAGATTTGAAAAGGCTCATGTTCTGACTCTCCTATGTGCTGAGAGTCAGATGGTACATGGATAAATTAAGCAGTGCGAATTTAACTATTGCGCTTATTTTTTAATAGTAAGCTGCATAGGTTTACCGCAAACACGAATTTTCTTCATGTGTTTTTGTACTGACTTAGGCATACCCTCAGGTAGATCAACAAAGCTGTGGTCATCTTTGATGATGATCTTGCCAATGTACGCAGAATCTAAATCGCATTCGTTAGCGATGGCGCCAACAATATTCGATTTTTTAACCCCGTCATCATTGCCGACTTCGATGCGGCAAGTGATCATAGGGACATCTTCTTCCATCGCTTTGCGTTTTCGAGGTTTTCTATTAGATGATTTGTTGTCTCTGCGTTCGTTGCCCCTTGAAGGCTTTTCTTTACTGGCGTTGCTTTTCTTGCGCTCGCGCTTTTCTTTAGGCTTAGGCGGCTCTTTAACCGCAAAAGGTTTTTTGTCATGCAAAAGGTATGCAAGCGTTGCTGCGAGTTTTTCATGTGATACAGGATCACCGCCTGCAATAAATTCTTTTAATAGATAATCGTATTCGGTGGTGTCGGCTTTTAAGGCGTCATCTAAGGTTTCGAAGAAGGCCTGTTTTTTCTTGGCGGTGAGTTCTTCAGTGGATGGAAATTTATATTTACCAATGCGCTGGTTAGTCGCTTTTTCAATCGCTTGCAGTAAGCGTTTTTCACGGTTGGTGACAAACAAGATGGCCTCACCTGTTCGCCCAGCACGCCCAGTACGCCCTATTCGATGAACGTAAGATTCGGTATCGTATGGGATATCAAAATTAATGACGTGGCTGATACGATCAACGTCTAAGCCACGGGCTGCAACATCGGTAGCAACAAGAATATTCAGTTGGCCATTTTTGAGTCGAGCAATGCATTTTTCACGCGCCGTTTGCTGCATATCACCATTTAAGGCATCGGCAGCGTAGCCAGCGGCTTGCAATTTTTCAGCAATTTCCATGGTGCCGTTTTTGGTGCGTGAGAAAATAATTACTCCGTCATGTTCTTCAGCTTCTAATACACGAACAAGGGTATCGAACTTTTCGTTATTATTGAGCTGCCAATACCGCTGCACAATGCTTTCCGCTGTTGTGGTTTTGACTTTAATGGTGACTTCTTTGGGTTCATTCAAATGGGTTTTTGCGATGCGCTTGATTTCTTTTGGCATAGTCGCAGAAAACAGCGCAATTTGGCGTGAATCCGGTGTTTGTTCTAAAACCCATTCGACATCATCAATAAAGCCCATGCGTAGCATTTCGTCCGCTTCATCTAAGACTAGAGCCTCCAACTTATCGAGTTTTAATGAGCCTTTACGCATATGATCCATGACGCGACCCGGAGTACCGATAATCACCTGAGGGCCTTTTTTCAGGGCACGCATTTGTACAGAATAGGATTGTCCGCCATAAATAGCTGCGGCATGAAACCCCTTAAGGTTTTTTGCGTAGCTATTAAAGGCCTCTGCTACTTGAATTGCGAGTTCTCGCGTGGGAGCAAGGCACAGAATTTGTGTTGTTTTACTGGGTAGTTGTAATCTGGCTAACAAAGGTAAAGCGAATGCCGCTGTTTTACCGGTGCCGGTTTGTGCAACACCTAAAAGGTCATGACCTTCTAATAAATAAGGGATGGCTTCCCCTTGGATTGGCGAAGGTTTTTCATAACCCACGGCAGTAATTGCAGAAAGAATCGGCTCAGGCAGATTCAATTCTGCAAAGGTTTCAGGGCTTTTTGATGACATAGTTTCTCGATGAGAGTGTTCTCGATTAGGCACCGTAGCGCCCATAATTATTGGGATTCCCTGAATTAAGCGATTTTGTCATCCGCGACAAAATATTTAGGATCTTCTAACACATTGACTTCAACCAAGTCATCCGCACGGTTAATTAGCCTGCGACAATCTTCGGATAAATGGATCAGGTGTAAGGTTTTGCCTGCGCTTTGGTAGCGTTCGGCTAGGGTATCAATAGCTGTGATGCCAGAATGATCAACAACGCGAGAGTTAGCAAAATCGATAGTAACATCTTGTGCGTCGGTTGCCGGTGTGAATTTTTCAACAAATTGTGTGGTTGAGGCAAAGAACAATGACCCATCAACTTCGTAGGTAGTGACTTTGTCATCGCTGCTGGTGCGGGTGACGCGCACCTGTTTGGCGTGCTGCCAAGCAAAAACAAGCGCAGAAACAATGACGCCAACAACAACAGCAATGGCAAGATCAGTAAAGACCGTGACAGCAGATACTAATACGATCACGAAAGCATCAGCGCGTGGAATTTTGTTCATGATGCGGAAGCTGCTCCACTCAAAGGTACCAATAACGACCACAAACATAACACCAATAAGGGCAGCAATTGGAATTTGCTCGATTAGCGGTGAGGCAAACAAAATAAAGGCAAGTAAACAAAGCGCAGCAGTAATACCGGATAGGCGCCCTCGTCCACCTGAATTTACATTAATCATACTTTGACCAATCATGGCACAGCCACCCATGCCGCCAAAGAAGCCTGTTGCCACGTTACTCACGCCTTGGCCGATACATTCTTTGTTGCCACGGCCACGAGTTTCAGTAACTTCATCGATTAAGCGCAAGGTTAATAAGGATTCAATCAAGCCAATGGCAGCCAATACGAGAGAATATGGAAAAATAATGGTTAAGGTTTCCCAAGTAAAGGGCACGGTGGGGATCGCAAAAGTGGGCAAATTACCCGCAATAGAGGCGACATCGCCGACGGTGCGAGTATTCACACCCATAAAAATTACAATAAGGCTGACAACCACAATGGCTGCAAGCGATGAAGGAATGGCTTTGGTGAGTTTTGGCAGTAGATAGATAATAGCCATGGTCAAGGCTACTAACCCAAGCATGGGCAATAATTGCGTGCTCTCAAACCAGGCAACGTCAATGATGGAGCCTGCTAAAAAGGTACCACTCAGCCAGCCATTCTCATCTGGATTTCCAAACTGACCGAGTTGGGCTAAAAAGATAACGATAGCTAGACCATTAACAAAACCCAGCATCACCGGGTGAGGAACCATCCGAATGAATTTGCCAAGCTTTAATAGACCTGCGGCAATTTGTAATATCCCCATCAAAACAACGGCTGCGAATAAATATTGCACACCATGATCTGCCACCAGGGCGACCATAACAACGGCTAGTGCACCGGTTGCGCCTGAAATCATGCCGGGACGACCACCAATAGCTGCGGTAATTAACCCAACCATAAAGGCGGCATACAGACCTAC
>JAPOUS010000269.1 GCA_026708525.1 Cellvibrionales bacterium | reverse complement strand
GGTGGCAAATCATACAACATGCTGTTGAGCAGAAGCCGAGCTCAATCCGTAGCGGATCACTTATTGGAAAAAGGTATCGTTTCCAAGCGAATGAAGGTTCAAGGTTTTGGTCCTGATTATCCTGCATGCAGCAATTCAACAGCACAAGGCCGTGCCTGTAACCGCCGGGTAGAAATTAGCCTGTTTTCTTCTTAGGCATCGTATGTTTTCTGCTTGAACAATGTTCAAGCAGAATTTACCCCTCTTCGTTTTTATCGATCCACACTTCAACGCGGTCATTCTTAAAGGTGTTTGTTTCGCTAGCAACTGGCATAAAAGAACCTAAGCCTCGGCTATCAGCAATGATGACCCCCTGTTTAAGTAATTCCCTTCTAACAGCCAACGCTCTAAACCGTGAGAGAACCACATCTTCACTGTAACTTTTTGTCGCATTAGAAAACCCCACAAGATAAATTTTGCCAGTTAGCTTTTTTTTATCGATTAGATATTGAACCAACCGCTGGATATCTCTGCTGGCTTTAGTGTCTAAAGAAGGGCTGCCTTCAGCAAAACGAAAATTAATAGATAGACGTTCCGCTGAATCGGTTAATTCCTGGTAATAGACGGGCATTTTACTTTGCTTATCTATCGATGCTTTTTGTATGTTTTGAGAAACAAAACCCACTGCCCCTACGATCTCTTGCCCTTCTGCACTTTGCGAAAATTCAATAAATTCTTTCGCAATTGGATTGTCCGTGTTTTCTGGCACATAAAGGTATAGCCGTCTTGCCAGCGGATAGTCTTCGGTGGCGACTTCAAACTTACCGGGTTTCAGCGCATCAATGCCCTCCTCGCCAATGGCTAAAACATTGGTTTCGCCAATCGCTGCAAGACCAACAAAGCCTATAGCATTTAAGTCATGCATAACTTGCTCTGCAAGCACGGTATTTGATTCAAAGCGTTCGGCATGGTCAGCAAGTGTTAAGGATTGACCCAATACCATTTTTTTGAAAGTATCCCAAGTGCCGGACTGCGCATCTCTAGCATAGAGCGTTATGGGGCGCTTCAACCCCCCAACGGCATCCCAATGCGTTACCTGCCCTGCAAATATTTGGCGAATTTGATTCAGTGTTAGTCTATGAATAGGTTTGTCTGGGTGAGTCACAATAGAGAGCCCGTCGATACCGATGGTTTGTTCTGTTGATGTTTTCTTCATGTCACCCAGTTGAGATAAAGCGATGACTTCTTTGTCTTTAATCCTTCTTGAAGACATCACGATATCAGTTTGATTGTTTATCAAGGCTTTAAAGCCAGTTGATGAGCCATGTGCTTCTATAGCAATTTCCATTTTTGTTGGCGTTGATGAAAAAGGGTTAACAATGCCTGTGATAATGGCAGTATGGTGAGTCGAAGATTGGTTCATTGTGATTTGTTGAAGCCCTTTTTTTTCAAGGTAAGCTTTGGCTAGTGAGGGTGCGAGATCTTCGCCTATCGTATTTGACCCCTTAAGCGTTAAAATACGTTCGGCAGATGCTGCAATAGAGAGAAAAATAACCAGTAATCCAATGAAAAAATGCATAGTTTTACTTAACAACAGTCAAATTTAGGCGCGGATTCTATGCGATAAAAGACCCAAAAGAAATAATAGGTTACGTTAATTATAATTATTTAAATGGAGTACGAATTTTATGTAACGGACTGCTTGTGGTTTCAAAGAAAAAAGGCCATAAAGATGGCCTGGAATGAACCTGTTTAGGCTATTGTTTTTATTATTGCGCTAAACTAAAGCAAGGTAACTTTAAGTATTGCATAAAAAATAATAAACATATAAAAAAAAGGAATAAATATGGTTACATTTTTGTTACTTTTTTAACCTGTTGATTTGTTAAGTTTTTTTAAATACGCCAATTTTTCTTTGATTTTTTTCTCAAGGCCTCTATCGGTTGGTTCGTAAAATACCGATCCAGTTAACCCATCGGGTAAGTAGTTTACCCCAGGTGAAAAGGCATTTGGCTCATCATGAGGGTAGCGATATCCTTCAGAGTACCCCTGCTCTTTCATCAACTTTGTTGGGGCATTTCTTAAATGCATCGGAACCTCTTTGGTGCCTGTCTCCCTAATGCATTGATTTACCCGATTAAACGCCTTATATACGGCATTACTTTTCGGTGCAACTGCAAGGTAAATAGCAGCCTGTGCCAATGCTAGCTCCCCTTCTGGGCTGCCCAGTCGTTCTTGAACCTGCCAGGCATCCATTGTCACTTGTAGTGCTCTTGGGTCAGCATTGCCAATATCTTCACTTGCTGTTCTGACAAGCCGTCTTGCTAAATACAGAGGATCGCATCCGCCATCGAGCATTCGATTTAGCCAATAGATAGCTGCATCTGGCGAACTGCCACGGATGGATTTATGCAGGGCCGAAATTTGGTCATAAAACACCTCACCAGATTTGTCAAAGCGTCGATAACTTTGAGCAATGACTTTGTTAAGCAGAGGAATATCGATGACTTTTTCATCGCCCTCACTTAAAAAATCTGCTGCAATTTCTATAAAATTAAGTGCGCGTCTGGCATCACCATCGGCAGCATCAATCAATACACTCAACGCATCATTCGCAATCGTTAAGCCTAAATGCTTTAGGATACTGTCTTCTTTTAGCGCCCTTTCAATTAATTTTGCAATCGCTTGGTCATCCAAAGGTTTAAGAACATAAACTCGGCAACGTGATAGCAAGGCTGAATTTAATTCAAAGGATGGGTTTTCTGTGGTAGCGCCAATAAACAAAATGTCGCCATTTTCGATATGAGGTAAAAAAGCATCTTGTTGAGATTTGTTAAAGCGATGGACTTCATCAACAAATAAGCAGGTTTGTTTTTGATGTTGAATTTTTTGGTTTTTGGCTTGGTCGATAGCCTCTCGGATATCTTTAACGCCAGATAAAACGGCAGATATTTCAATAAATGCGGCACTGGCATACTGTGCAATCATTTTTGCAAGTGTCGTTTTGCCAACACCTGGCGGCCCCCAAAAGACCATAGAGTGAACCTGGCCGCGTTTGATATTTTCGGCTAATAGCTGCCCATCTCCTAAAATATGCTGTTGACCCACGTACTCTTCTAGTTTTGTTGGTCGCATCCGTGTAGCTAAGGGCAAGAAATAGCGTTCGGCGTCGGCAGGGTTAGAAAAGAGATCGCTATCCATCAGTATCAATACTCAAACCTTTAACGAATCTTCTGTAAGTGATGGGGTCTATCATCAATGACATCGGCAGACTTAGGTATAGTAAAAGTAAACACCTTATCGGCCATGGTTTTTTTATGCGTTAACCGATCAAAATGCATATGGGTTTTTTGCCCCAAGGCATCGGTAAACTCAATGTCGGTTAGCTTGTCGCCAGCAAAAGTAAAAACCAAGGATTTAACAGCTACCTCAGCTTGTTTGGCTGTAAGATAATAATTTGTGCTGTTTTTACCATGAGATTCACCGGTGAGGCGAAAGTTTTCGAGTAATTTCTGTGGGGCTTCAAATACTTTGACGAGGTTGGCTTGTTGTAGTTGGCTCTGATAATCCTTTAAGGTGACTTGTTCAAGATCCGCATCATACTGCCATATGGTTTTGCCATCGGTGACTAAGACTTGCGGGTAAGGCTGAAACGCTTGCCAGTAAAATTTTGCTGGACGTTTGGATTTCATGATACCTTTGACTTCTTGGATTTTTTTTCCGTCTTTATTAAAGGTTGTTTGCACAAATTGTGTTTCAAAGATGTTTAGCTTCTCAAGTTGTATTAAGAGTTGCTGTTCTTCGATTGTTGGTTTAGTGGCAACGGGAACCGTTGTCTTGCTTTTGGTTGTATTTTCTTGTGTTGTGCCATAACTATACCAGTGGAGCAAAGTCATTATCGCCATAAAAGCTAAGGGGAACTTCTGCATGGTTATCTCAACCTCATCAAATAATCTATTCCTACTGCATCACTTAGTCGCGAGTGCAAAAGCTACCGCGGCGGTGGTGCAAGAACCTCACGCTGCCCACTGGCAGACATAGGGCTAACCACTCCAGCCGCTTCCATGGTTTCTATCATGCGTGCGGCTCGGTTATAGCCAATGCGCAATTTGCGTTGAACCGATGAAATCGATGCTTTCCGCGTTTCACAAACAAAAGCAACCGCTTCATCGTATAAAGGGTCACTCTCAGGGTTGTCCTCTTGGGACTCGCTCGCAATACCGGGAATCTCAATGCTCTCCCCTTCAGAGGTTAAATCCTCAATGTAATCAGGCTCGCCCCGCTCTTTCCAGGCTGCAACTACGCGATGCACTTCATCATCATCAACAAAGGCACCATGTACTCGGGTTAATAAGCTAGTGCCTGGCGGTAAAAATAACATATCGCCCTGCCCAAGTAACTGTTCTGCCCCGCCTTGGTCTAATATGGTGCGAGAATCGATTTTCGAGGACACCTGAAATGCAATCCGGGTTGGCACATTGGCTTTAATTAACCCGGTAATAACATCCACCGATGGACGCTGGGTTGCCAATACAAGGTGAATACCTGCTGCTCGAGCTTTTTGAGCAATTCGTGCGATGAGTTCTTCTACTTTTTTGCCGACGACCATCATCATGTCGGCGAATTCATCAATCACGATCACTATAAACGGCAAGGTTGATAGCGCAGGCCTTCCTGCTTCGCCTTCTAGTGATTCGTCGGGGTTGTATAAAGGATCAAGCATGGGTTCGCCGGCTTTTTCGGCATCTAAGACTTTTTTGTTGTAGCCTGCGATATTTCGAACGCCAAGACGTGACATCAACTTATATCGGCGCTCCATTTCACCAACACACCAACGTAAACTATTTGACGCATCCTTCATGTCGGTTATTACAGGCGACAGCAAATGCGGAATACCTTCATAAACAGATAGCTCGAGCATTTTTGGGTCAATCAAGATTAGTCGAACATCATCAGGCGTTGACTTAAATAATAAACTTAAGAGCATCGCATTGACGCCCACACTTTTACCTGAACCCGTTGTGCCTGCGACCAATAAATGCGGCATTTTGGCTAAATCAGCGACAATTGGCTCACCGCCAATATCTTTGCCAAGCACGAGTGTTAAGGGAGATTTTGAATGATCAAACTGCTCAGACCCCACCACTTCACTAAAAAACACGGTTTCTCTATTTTTATTAGGGATTTCAATACCGATAACGGATTTACCTTCGATAACTTCAACCACCCTAACACTCACAACAGCTAGAGATCTTGCAATATCTTTTGATAAGTTGTTAATGGTATTGACTTTAGTGCCCGGTTTAGGCTCAATTTCAAAGCGAGTAACCACAGGGCCTGGCAACACATCGGTGACAGTGACCTCTACTTTAAAATCCAGCAGTTTTAACTCTAAAAGCCTGGATAGCTTCTCTAGTACCTCTCTTGAATAGCCTTTTTTAACTTCAGAAGGTGCATTTAACAGACTGGTGATTTCAGGTAGGTCGGAATCACTTTGAAACAGTTTTTTCTGCTTCTCTTTAATAACACGAGGGCTTTGCTCTACCTGTGTTTTCGGTGTTTTTATATTGATGCTGGGTTTAACAGAAGGAGCTTGAACGATGTCTTCAAGTGGCTCAAATTCTGCAATCTCAGAAGTATCAAGAGGAGAAAAAACCGGCTCTTCTTTTTTGGGGTAGACAGGTGTTTCTGGTAAGTCGATGGTATGTTGCTCTGGCGGTGCACTCTCACGGGTTTTTTTGGATCGTCTAAATCGAAGCGATCTGGGGATGTTATTTAGGAAAGGCCAGAAGTGTTTAGCGCCTTTGGCAAAAAGTAACGGGAGTTTAATAAGTACCAAGTGACCAATCGCCTCAGTGACTTTAAGCCAGGAAATACTCGTAACAAAGGTGCCGCCGATAAAAAATAAGGCGATATAAATGAGTTTAGCGCCTGCAACACCAAAGCTTGGCACAAAAGATAAATTTAAGATTTGCCCTAAATAACCGCCAGCCCCCTGTGGGTAGATTGAATCCAAAACGGTGGTATGCAGTGTTGTGAGGCCACAAAGGCTTAAAAAAAGCAGGACAAGGCCGATGAAAAAAATAACCCCCCCTGCCCAGTCGATCTCACTATATTCTTGTCTTTTGGTAAAAAATAAACCCGTGCGATAAATAAACACCAAAGGAAAGAGATAAGCAATATAGCCAAAAAATAGCACTAAAATATCAGCAATCCAGGCGCCGGTTTTTCCGCCTGCATTTTTGATAGCGACTTCTGCACCAAAATACGACCAGCCGGGATCATCGCTGTGGTAGGTTGACAGCGCAATGATTAAAAATATGGCGACTGCCGTTGTTATGACAAAAAGCCCTTCTAAAAGTAGCTTTGTTAGCCTGGACGGTAATTCCAATTCTTGACTGTTTGGGGGCACTGGCAAGACCTGTCGATAAATGGCTAGTTTACTTATTATTTTAGAGTTTTTGGAAGGCCTCTCCAGTGTTTTTATTCAAAATTCGTTTTTTTCATTAAATTTGATCATTAAATATCCATTATTCGCACTGACTTGACTTGGGACTTGACTCCGCCTCACAATGTCCCCATATATACCAATTGATTCTTTTAAAAAAGGTTTGTTAAGGGTTACGTTATGAGTGATTTTATCCATCACCGTTTGATTATTTTAGGTTCAGGCCCTGCGGGTTACACTGCGGCTGTGTATGCCGCGCGTGCCAACTTGAACCCTGTCGTAATTACGGGCATGGAGCAAGGTGGTCAATTAACCACCACGACCGATGTTGACAACTGGCCAGGGGATCATGAAGGTGTACAAGGCCCTGAGTTAATGCAACGCATGCAAAAACATGCCGAACGCTTTGAAACAGAGATTGTTTTTGATCATATCGAAAAAACAGACCTTAGCGAAAAGCCGTTTAAATTATTTGGTAACACTGCGAATTACACCTGTGACGCATTGATTATTGCAACTGGTGCTTCTGCACAATACCTAGGCCTTGAATCGGAAACTGCCTATATGGGTAAAGGCGTAAGCGCCTGCGCTACCTGTGATGGTTTTTTCTACCGTAATAAACCGGTTGCCGTGGTTGGCGGAGGCAATACTGCGGTTGAAGAAGCCCTGTACTTATCTAATATTGCCAGCGAGGTGACCTTGGTTCATCGCCGGGATGCACTAAGAGCTGAAAAAATCCTGCAAGATAAGCTTTTTGAACGTGAAAAAAACGGCAATATTACTATTGTTTGGGATCACACGCTCGACGAAGTGCTAGGGGATGATCGTGGTGTGACAGGCCTTAAGCTTAAAAGCACCAAAGATGATGCAACGCAAGAGATCAAGGTCGATGGTGTATTTATTGCCATAGGTCATAAGCCAAACACCGATATGTTTATCGATCAGCTCAAGATGAAAGATGGCTACTTGGTGACCACTAGTGGGCTTGAAGGCAATGCTACACAAACTAGTATCGAAGGCATCTTTGCAGCAGGCGACGTTGCCGATCACGTTTATCGACAAGCGGTAACATCAGCAGGCTTCGGTTGTATGGCTGCGCTTGATGCTGAACGTTTCCTAGATAATTAACCTGCTCTTTGGCACTCATCGACCTTTGAGTGCCTTCCCTCACTTGGCTTTTTATTGTGATTCCCTGGATTGATGATTGTCAGCCTGAGTTTCCTGATCCTGAACTCGCTCTTGAAGACCCAGACGGCCTCCTTTGTGCTGGCGGTAATCTTTCACCGACGACATTGATTGAAGCCTACTCTAAGGGGATTTTCCCTTGGTTTTCTAATCATGATCCCATCCTTTGGTGGTCGCCCAATAATCGTTGTGTGTTATTTCCACAAGATATTCATGAGTCAAAAAGCCTAAGGCGTGCAACAAAAAAATCCACGGCCCAGATAACGGTTAACACACAATTTAAAGCGGTTATGCAAGCCTGTGCAGAACCGAGGCAAGATGATGCTGGCACATGGATTACAGAAGATATGATCAGCGCCTATTGTCATCTCAGAGACTTGGGTGTAGGGCAATCGATAGAGCTAATACAAGATGGTCAATTGGTAGGTGGGTTATATGGCTTATCTTTAGGCAAGGTATTTTTCGCAGAATCCATGTTTTCTCGGGTGCCTAACGCTTCTAAAATCCTTTTGGTTAATCTGGCAAGGCGGCTAGAAAAAGCAGGCGTTGCTATGATTGATTGCCAAGTGGAAAACCCGCACCTTATCAGCATGGGGGCAAGTATTATAAATCGTCAGCGCTATTTACAGATTTTGCGCGAACAGATCATCCAAACACCCGCCGCAAGCCTTTAAACTTGCCAGCCAAAACCTGCGAGAAGTCTTTGCTATTACGCAAGTTTTAAGGCAGAATCTCACCTTTTAAAATTTTGAGTGGGTCAATCATTGAATTTTCACTCAGTATTGACTATATCCTTGTTTAATAAATGCAATCGGAGCCTCGGGCCATATGGCAAAAGAAGACCAGTTTGAGATGGAAGGTGAAGTGATTGATTCACTCCCTAATACAACTTTCCGTGTAAAACTTGAAAACGATCATGTGATCACTGCCCACATTTCAGGAAAAATGCGTAAAAACTACATCCGAATCTTAACCGGCGATAAAGTGCGCGTTGAGCTGACGCCTTACGATCTCACCAAAGGCCGTATTACTTATCGTGCGCGATAAGCCTTTTACGGCTTATCCCCCCTTCCATAGGCAATGCATGTAACTGAAATGCTTGGATGCCTGCTTCTTCGTCAGCTTGTTTTTTAACCTCTTCCTTTTTCTAGCATCACCAATCAAAAGCCACCCTCACCATAACTATGGCTAGCAACTTTTGATGCCAGCAACATCCACAGTTGTTTACCTCCACTTAGGATTAATTATTACAATATAATCTATAAAAAAATAGAGAAACACCTCACCTAAATAGGTCTATTGGCTGAGGGTTTTTGAGTGTTATTTTAGCGGTGCCTGCGCAATCATAACTGCGCGATGACAAAGTGAATAAAAGGATAACATTCATGCAAGTATCAAAAGCCAAGAAGGTACAAGTCTCTCCGAATACGTTTTTAAGCATTCCAACACAAAACCAAGCAACAACAAAACTGGGGGCTGTAGCAGAAAAACTCGTTAAACAGACCCAAGCGACAACCCTTAGCGTGGCTGCAATCAGTGGCTATGTTAATGCGATACTGACAAACCAGCCGCCCATAGTTACATTTCAGGATGTTCCTCCTGGCTTGCAACCCAGTCAGCTTGGTGCCTTGCAAGATGCCTATTCCACTTTTCAAACACAGTATGCAAGTTTTAAAGGTCAAGCAAAAACCTGGATTGATAGCTCAGGTGGATCAACCATTTTTTCGCAGTTAGTGTCTGTACCTACCTTATTGTCGATTATGAAAGGAACCGTAGAGACTTATTTTAATGATTTAAAACATGCTAAAGGTAACGACCGCCAAACAGTTATTACTGCCCTTGAGGGTACGATCAAAGACCAAAAGCCTATGATCACAACGCTTAATACGGCGATGCAAACCTTGGGCACCAATCTTCAAAATGCAGCCACATCACTCATTGCCTCTGCCAAAACAGGCGTCTTGGCGCAAATGCAAACCGCCTATCAGGCGGATATACAAACCCTAATCAATGATATTAATCAATGCAATAGCACTATCTCATCGGATAATAAAAAAATCATCGGCGAAGGTTTTGGTGCTGCGACCTCGATTGGTGTTGCTGTTGTTGGTTTAATGAATTTTTGGAATCCAGTCGGCTGGATAATGATGGGTGGAGGCGCAACCGGTGCCTACTTTGCTATATCTGAGATCGAAACCTTAAAAGCCCAGATTGCGCAATTAAAAACAAAGATAAGTACGGATACCTCTTATAAATCCCAAGATAAACTGGCAGCCCAAGTGCTTGCGGCGTTTATTAATCAATTGGAGGGCTTTGCGCATCTCAACCAATCCGCTCAACAAGAATTAGCCGCTCTCGAGAATTTGTACACCACCTTAAGTACAGATATTGATACTGCCGTTGCCGATCTTAAGGCTGATGAAATTGATGCCGCAAAGGCTGAATGGGATAGCATCTTGTCGCAATCAGAATTCTTAAAGAATTTATCCGCTTATATTTGGCCGGATGCGACCTTATTAAATTCGCCTTCACCCTTTGCAGCTATAGGCGATGATATCTACAGCTTGGCCGTTTCAGGAGAGCTATACCATTATTCAGAAGCAACTAACACGTGGTCTGATATGGGGGTAAAAGCCTTAAGCTTGGCAGGCGCAGGTTCCACCTTGGTCGCAATCGATGGCGCGCCGATCGATGGCTCATCATCAGGCACGCCTCAGGTTTCAAGCTATCAGGTTAAATCCTATGATTTTACTACCAGTCAATGGTCAACGATTTCAGATTTCCCTGCTGCCTGCATTGCTGAAGGTGGTGGTACGATTTATGCGGTCAATCAAACCGTGAATGACCGCCAAGTCTATCAATATTCAGGTTCAGGTACGACATGGACAAAACTAGCCGATTTACCCAATACCGATACTGCCATTCAATTAGCTGTTGCTAATGGGCTTTTATTTGCGTTGGCTTGTAATTCGCAGTTACTTTATCAATATAACGCCTCATCAAGTAGTTGGGAGCAAATCGCAACCTTCACTTGCGCTTCTATCTCTGCCAATGGATCGCAACTTGGCATCATAGATACCAATAATAATGCGTATCTTTATAACGCCACAACAGGCGGCACGCCGACAGCCTTTGGTGCCAGTGTCGCAACCATTGCGCAATTAAGCACAGGCAATGAATTCCGCATGAGTTCATACAGCATTGGGTCATTATGGTATGGCGATTTAACGGTAATGCCTGCAACTTACACCTGCTATGCCAGTGATGTCACTGCGGTATTCGCAAGCGATACCGATAAAACCTATTTTGTCGATAACAAAGGCAATATGTCATCCATTACCACAGGTGGCACCATCACAGCCCTTCCTACCCTACCCACATCGTCATCTTAATCGCCACTTCAATCATTAAGAGGGTGCCTGGCACCCTTATTTTTTTAAGGAATTCATCATTATGGATACGACTCTGTCAAAACCACTAACGCCAGATGCAAAACCTGCCACTGCCTTACCTGTATTGGATTTGTTAAACAACTTGATCACAGTCGCAAGCACCATTGGTACTGCGGCTAAAACGACTCTGCCTAAGAGTATTATTAATGCCAACCCCTCCTTAGCAACCGCTTTTACCGAATGGCAGGATGCAGCATGGCAAATGCTTTATGAGGCTTTAGTCGATGCGCGAATATTTGCTGAAGCCACGGAAATAAATAGCGTATTCAATGAAGGGATCACTGATCAATCGGTATTCCAATCGCTGATTATGTTAGACAACGGCGTCCCATCGGTTATTGCAGGATGTGATGACCTGGAAGGTAACATCAATCAAGGGTTAACTCTATTGTCGCAATTACAAACCGTCGCCAGCAATATTGCCAATGCGGATAAACAGCAGATTGCGCAAATACAAAGCCTTGTCGATAGTTTAAATACGCAATTTGATAGCCTTGAAGACAAATTAGACGAAAAAGCCTTAGACAATAGCAATCAGGCTGTTACAACCATCATAAATGTATGATTTGCCGTAGCAGAAGAAAAATACCATATCTCACACTTG
>JAPOUS010000339.1 GCA_026708525.1 Cellvibrionales bacterium | reverse complement strand
CGGTGTTGATTGTGTCGAAGCCTGTATCAAAGTGGACGACACAGGCGTTGGCATCAAAGAAGGCTTAAATGCAGGGATGTGGACGGTTGGGGTAGCTATTTCAGGCAATGAAGTCGGCCTGAGCGAAAAAGACTGGGATAAACTATCACCCACAGAAAAGCAGCACAAAAAAACACAAGCTTATTCTAATCTTTATGCCGCCGGTGCCCATTTTGTCATTGATTCGATTGCAGCTTTACCTGCAGTAATCAAAGAAATAAATCAACGTTTGGCTAATGGAGAAAAACCTTAGCACACTCAATCGAATGCAACATCTTGGCATTTATGCAGCTGATATACGCATAGATAATGTACATCACTTGCCAGCTACACAACCCAGTGCTTGGGAACATCTTGACTTAATCAGATGTTCCCAAGTAGTCTACTTCACAGCAATTCTCTGGTTACAAAACTCGTTCCCACGCTCCTGCGTGGGAATGCATATCTAAAACATAATTCTTAAAATCTAGGCGTTCCCACGCAGAGCGTGGGAACGAGAAGAGAAAGGTTATAAATTACGTGGGCGTCCGCTGCGACTGGTCTACTAGGTTCTGCAACGAACCTGTTACTGTCTGCGATGGCACTACAGAGCGAATCTAACATTCTTACTTTTCTTCATATGATTTAACCTCCATGCACAAGCAGTTGTCACCCCTGATAAATTATTGAATTGAATGAATAGATAGACGGAATTTCGATTTTATTCATACCATTCAAAGGAACGCTAATTAATGTAATACCCTCCTGCAAATTGTCATTTTTTTGCCTAGAACCCTTCATTTAGCTGAAACCGATTGGTCATCTTCACTGCCTACACTTACTTGGTCTATACCAATAATAATGGTCATAAAAAGGGTAAACAATGAAAATACAACGATCCACGATTCACCCATTAATCACCAACACTCGATACAAACTTAGTTTATCAAACACCATTGCACTCACCAGAAAAGCACTCGGCTTTTCTTTCTTCGCGTTATTACCTACGATCACTCAAGCAAGCCAACATTCTCTCGTGATAGCTATAGATGGGCTTAGAGGGGATGGCATTGAAAGCACAGCCACACCGCACTTAGATCAATTAATTAATGGTACTTGGGCAGAAGGCTACAAAGGAGCTTTTGCACACTATGCCCAAACCATGACAGATGCTGCTCCCAACAGTGGCCCGAATCATGTCGGCATTATGACAGGGGTTACCGCAAAAAAAAGTAAGGTCACCAATAACAGTAATGTCCACGGAGGCGATTATGCTACCTACCCACATTATTTAAAGCGACTGGAAGAGGCAAACCCAAAGCTCAAGACGGCCTACCTGGTTACCTGGGGTACGGATTTACAGATCCCAAGCCATGCCGATGTGATTGTCGATGCGGATGACGCCAGTAACACCCAGCGCACAGTTCAAATCATGAACGGCACCTACTCTACACCTAACTGGCCACAAGGTACCACCCCTGATGCGGTATTTTTATTTTTGGATGACGTTGATGGTGCAGGTCACAGTTGCTGCTTTACCCCTGGCGATGATGGTTATCGCGCTGAAATTACAGAGGTTGACAGCCAAATTGGGCAAGTACTCACGGCAATAAAAAACCGCCCCACTTTTGCCAGCGAAGATTGGCAAATAGTGATGACATCTGATCATGGTGGCCGTGGATCGAGTCATGGGATTCACTCGGCTGACAATTACACTATTCCTTTTCTCGTTGCATCAAAAACAGTAAAACAAGGATATTTACAGGGCGTTCCCCGCAATTATGATGCGGCTGTAACCGCAATGGCACACATGGGGCTGGCGATACCCTCAAACCTTGATGGACAAGTGCAAGGGGTCAATGTATTGGATACCCCTCCTGAGAACATCGAAACGGATTTGGTCGCTTACTTACAATACGAAGGCGATTATTCGGATACGTCAGACAAGCACAACCATGCAGCTATTGGCGGTGGCTCTCCTGATCTCATCAGCGGTGGTAAATTCGGTGGCTATGTGGGTATCAATGGTACTAATGAATATGTCACTTTTGGCTCAATCCATGATTTGGATTTTGGCCCCTCGCAGGATTTTACTTTAATGACATGGTATCGCGTCACCGGTGATCAATCAGGTGACCCTGTCATTATGGGTAATAAAGATTGGCAATCCGGTGCGAACCGAGGCACGTTACTTTTAGCCAATGAGGATAATGGCGATGATTTTGGAATTAATATTGCCTCTTACGGCGGTGACCGAAAAGACATTGACCCGATAGATTATACCTTTAATGGCTGGTGGATGATTGTTGCGACCTTTGATCGTGATGGTGCTTCCATCTTATATGCAGGCAGCCCTGATGGCCGACTCTATATGATTGCGGATGATATTTCTGATGTCGGTGATATTAATTCAGCCCTGCCCTGGAATATAGGCCAAGACGGCACAGGCACCTATAAACATAACCTTAAAGCAGATTTGGATGACACCGCGATTTGGCGACGTGCTTTATCCATCGAAGAAGTGAAAAGTGTCTTTAATGGTGGTGTAGGTAATGAGCTTAAACACTTAATGGAAGGTCATTCAGGTGACACAGGCAATCCACCAACATTACCTGCGGCCCTTGATTCAAGTTACACCTTCAGTATTGGACAGATCTTACCTGTCACGATCAGTGCAGTCGTGAGCAGTGAGAAGTGCAGCTTGCAGTGGGATAATACACTCATTAGCGGCGAGCGAAACGCCAAATTCGATTGCAACAACCCAGGCGACAAAATGCTCTTGCGCGTTGATGCTGTGTCTACGCTAAATAATGGGGATATCGACGTCACAGGCATTATTTCAGCCGATGGTGGTTTTGGTCAACTCGAGTGGGATGGTTACAAAAATTTACGTGGGGAACGAAACGCTAAATTTGATCAAAACTCAGCAGGCGATACGGTGATCATTACCTTTACCAATAACGCCAATAGTACAATTGTTAGAACCCATCCAGGCTCTGAAACCTGTGGGCTTGAATGGAATGGCAGAAAACTATCCGGCGAGCGAACCGCTAAATGGGATTGTCATCCACGCATGGATACTTTTTTGTTTGAAACTGCTCGATAATCAGTGTTTTTTTTTGGGGGGGGTATGCCCCCTCTTATTTAGCAGATTTCTTGGTTTTTGGCATACGCAATGGAGTGTAAAGGGTGTCAACTTTGAACGCCTCTAACCATTTAATTTTGGCTTCTGTCTGAATGTTCCTGATCATTGGTGAGTTTGTTTCTTTGAGAAGTCCAAGCTAGGAGGTCGTCTGAGAATGCTCAATATCAAACCAGTTAACGCAATGAGCTTTTGAGAAGCACACACTGATTAAAAATTAAACGCGATTCGTTTTTTTAAAACAGAGGTTTTACGCTGTTTTTCAGCTGCCGACAGCAGCTCATAAGTACCAACTAAATGGGCAAACACGCCAACCCGATCAATATCGGCGATGATAACCACAGGCACATCCAAGGCCTCAGCCAGCCCCATATTGGCAATATCACGGTCTCTTAAGTTAAGGGCACCTCTAAAAATTGCTTTCGGGCTCTGTAACGAAATTAAATAACGTGTTTTTTACCATAAAAAGTCACAGGCTAATGAATTTGAATAACTTTTCTGGATAGACCCTTCGGGCACTAATTTCTTTGGCTTAAGCTGCGTTAAAGGCTTTGTTAAGGTGTCTAACATTAACTGCAACCTTCGCCTTACTGAAAACCTTGAAATTTAGCGCAGAACCTCAAAATCAATTATTAGAGATGCCCTTAATTTCCGCAGGACTTCCTGCACCTTCGATAAAAATAAAATCGACATCCTGCTTGAGTTTTTCAAAGGATTCGCACACTTCATCAAGCAGCTTGGGTTTATGGTCATGGGTGATATCGGCTCTCATATTACCGATCGCCTTTCCCCGTACAATCACCTGAGCGCCTATTCACTATTAGGCTTTAATAACACAGGATTCATATGCACAGTTGGAAGAATTTTTGCTGCCTGCGCCTGAACGGCTTGCGCACGCCCTATTTCACCACCACAGTCAGCGACAGCTGAGTTAAGCGCCATATTTTGGGAGTTGAAGGGAGCAACTTTTTTACCATGATTAGCAAAAATTCGGCAAAGTGCAGCCACCGTGACACTTTTGCCTGCATCTGAGGTTGTTCCTTGGATCATCAAAGATAATGCATTCATCATACGCTAAAAATCAACAAAAGAGGTCGAATTTTATCGTGATTTCATAGTCTATTCATTAATATTTTTTTAATATGTAAGGCGGTATAAAAATTGATTAATCTAGTCATTGGATTGTTTATTGGTGTTTTATTTTTATTGCCTCTGAGTCATGCCATAATGCCTGAAGAGACAAATATTACAAATTTGCAACCAAATAATTTATTAGAAGATATTTATATACCCCCTGATTTATCTGGCTACAGTAAAGAGGCAATCCAAAAAGAGTTTTCTGTCATTGTTAACTCTGAGACAAATGTGGCTGGGAACGCCCTAATAATTCGAGCGCTGAGGTACGAGAAGACACTCTCAGATAAGCTGATTATTGAGGAAAATCAAAGTGAGAATTTTCAACAACTTATTCAAAAAGGATTTAAAGTAATAGACACAGATTCTTTCATTAATATAGAACATGTACCTAGTGCATTTTCAGGTATACTTGATCAGGCAATCAGAGGAGAGCCTGAGAAAGCAATAACAGATTTTAATAATCTCATTGCCACCCTTCGGGCTACGGGGCAGTTTATTAAGTCAGAATACCAAAATCCCTATAAACAAACCGAAATAGCCGCGAATCTTATAGCCATTGCACTGGATAAATACTACCAACCAATACAAGGTATGCCAATGAGCCTAAAGGATGCGCTAGAAACAAAGGTGGCTGAGGCTAAGGCTGAGGCTGAGGCTGAGGCTAAGGCTAAGGCTGAGTTTAATGGAACGCTCCTTGGAAAGTTAACGAATGGACTGTTTTTTTTGAGTAGTGCTGCGCTTAACCTTGTAAAACGGCATTAAATCCAAGTTAATGCTTTTTTTTACGAGCCACTTTCGCCTTTTCTTTTGCCTCTATAAGTGCCTGGGTTTCTTTCGTTTCTTCTACCATCATCTCGGGTGTTTCCATGGTAAAAATGGCTATCTGACCACTCCGCACATCAGTTAAAAACAATTTACTCACCCGATCAAAATCTATCGCACCTTTTTTGCCTAAGGCGCCAGCATGTTGAGCAAAGGCTTCTAAAAACAAGACAGGATCAAGGAGCGATTCAAGCCAGTCAAACCGTGTTTGCATATCCTTGAAATAATTTTCAAGAAAAAATTCTGCTGCAAAATAGGCCACATCGCTATGATCAATGGCGGTATCCTTAATTGCTCCGGTAACCGCTAAACGATAACCGCTTTTTGGATTCTCAACTTTTGGCCATAAAATGCCAGGGCTATCCCAAAGCATAATGTCATCGCCGAGTTTAATTTTTTGAATATCTTTAGTGACGGCAGGCTCATTACCCGTTTTTAACGCCTTTCGACCCAACCAATGGTTGATCAAGGTGGATTTTCCCACATTAGGAATCCCCACACACAACACATTTAAAGGCCCGACTTTGTCTATCGACAGCTTATATTGCAGCAAGTCATCAATTAACCCCTGCACCTTCTCTTTTTGCAACATTGAGAGAGATTTAGCCGAAACATTCGGTTGCTGATTATAATAATTTAACCAATCTTGAATTTTATCAGTATCTGCCAAATCTGCTTTATTTAACAACTTGATGCGAAATTTATCTTGCGCAAAGGTTTGAATCACAGGATTTTCACTACTATAAGGAATCCTTGCATCAAGAATTTCTACAATCACATCGATTTTTGGCAATATATTCCGAAGTGATTTCGTTGCCTTATGCATGTGGCCAGGAAACCAATTGATGGCCATAAGCGTCCCCTCAATACAAAAAACAAAGTCTAAAACGGTGACTATGATAAATCAGTAACCCTCGGCATACAATTTGCACTAGACTAAATAGATAGTTAAACGCCGATGGCTCGCGCATGGATTTTATTGACAAATTTATCCGGCAACACCAATTACCTGAAGAGTTTAGAGACAAAGCCCTCAGATGGTATAAGCCCATGGCTGAGGCTATAAGCCTTGCTCATGACAAACGATGCAAACCCTTATTAATTGGTCTCAATGGATGCCAAGGCTCAGGTAAGTCCACAGCAGCCGAGCTGGTTGCTGAATTTCTTACCCTCTATTATGACAAAAGTGCGGTAAGCTTTTCATTAGACGATTTTTATTTACCAAAAGCAGAGCGTCAAGCACTTGCTTCACGCGTGAATCCTTTATTTACAACCCGAGGAGTGCCTGGCACACATGATATGCCGCTGCTACTTAACACACTCCGTCAACTAAAAGGTGGCGAATCCACTTCTGTGCCATCTTTCGACAAAGCCATTGATGATCGAGATTTCCCCGAGCACTGGCGAGCCATTAATTCCCCGATGGATATCATCATTTTAGAGGGCTGGTGTGTAGGCATTGAAGCACAGCTCGATACCAGTCTCATCAGCCCCACCAATGCACTTGAAGCCAGTGAAGATCCTGATGGCCACTGGCGAGGCTATGTCAATCAACAACTCAAAGGTGATTACCAGCAACTTAATAACCGCATTGATTTACTTATCATGTTGAAAGCACCGAGCTTTCAATACGTTTATGAATGGCGATTAGAGCAAGAGCAAAAACTCAGGCAATATTTATCAGACAACCACCTTGATGCCACAGCCATGACCGATGCGCAAGTGGAACATTTTACTCAATTTTTTCAGCGCATCACTGAGCATGGCTTAAAAACTCTGCCAGACAAAGTCGATTTATTATTTAATTTAGATGAGAATCGTGTGATATATGAAATGGCTTACCCTAAGGGGGTTATTCAGTGAGACCGCTTATTTTTACTGATTTAGACGGGTCACTATTAAGTCATGACAACTATGACTGGTCTCCTGCTCGAGGGTTACTTAACAGCCTTCAGAAAAAAAACATCCCTGTTATCCCCAACACCAGCAAAACCCACAGCGAATTAATTGCTTTAACGGCCAATATTCCATTGAGTCGTCACCATATCATCGAGAACGGCGCAGGGGCTTTTTTATCAAAAAAACTGCTTGGTGAAGCAGACAGTAATGCTATCGCATCCTGCACATCCTTTGATGATACCTACTGGCTGATTCCCTTTGCGAATGATCGATTGCGGTTAAAAGGCCAAATTAAAAAACAAATCACCCATCAAAGTTTACGCGCCTTTACAGATTTATCCCCTACTGAGGTCATGCACTTAACAGGATTAACCTATAGTGAAGCGATTCTTTCCCAAGATCGATTATTCTCCGAACCTTTAACAGTGGTAGATGAAAAAAAATGCGAAACGGACATCCAACTACTAGAAGCTATCGGGCTGTCTATTGTTAAAGGAGGGCGATTATTGCATCCATTTGACACCAAAGATACGGACTACAATAAAGGCACTGCAATGCAGTGGATGCTAAACTTTTTCAGTCGCCTACACCAAGAAAAATTTATTAGCATTGCCATTGGCGATGCAGACAACGACCGACCAATGTTAGAAGCCGCTGACTTTTCCATTGTCATTCCAAATCATAAACATGCGCCACTAAAACTCACCAAGCAAGATGGTGTATTTTATGCAACCGAATCAGCATCTAAAGGCTGGCACCAAGGAGTCAGCCATGTTTTAAACGCATTGGGTATTAAGGAGTAACTCATGGCAGATTTTTACCAAAATGGCATTGTCACCACCTTACATAATCTTTCCAATCGATCCATTGAAGCTATGGAGGCCGATTTAATTCGTTTTAGTAAAAAGCGACGTATGGCATTGATATTACCCTCGCTCTTTTCGGAATTAGAAGGCGAAGCCTTACCAAGTATTGTTAACCACCTTAAAGACGTACCTTACCTCTCCGAAATTATTATTGGGCTAGATCGTGCCAATAAGGATCAATTTGACTACGCCAAGCATTTCTTTGACAAACTCCCCCAACGTCATCGCATTTTATGGAATGATGGGCCCAGGCTAACATCTCTTGATGGTGAATTGCGTGAACATAACCTATCGCCTAAGGAACCCGGCAAAGGTCGAAATGTCTGGTTTTGTATGGGGTATGCTTTATCTTGCAGTAGCGCTGAGGCTATCGCATTACACGACTGTGATATTTTAACCTACGATAGACGGCTATTGGCAAGCCTTATCTACCCTGTAGCCAACCCACAATTTAATTACGAATTTTGTAAAGGGTATTATGCAAGAGCTGCCAATGGCAAAATGAACGGAAGGGTTAGCCGCTTACTAGTAACCCCCTTACTTCTCGCCTTGAAAAAGATTATTGGCCCCATTGATTACTTGGAATTTTTAGATAGTTTCCGTTACCCCCTGGCAGGTGAGTTTTCTTTCCGTAAAGATGTGTTAAACGATATTCGAATTCCAAGTGATTGGGGGCTAGAAATCGGCGTATTGTCTGAAATGCACCGTAACTACGCTAACAACCGCCTATGTCAGGTCGATATTGCCGACACCTATGATCATAAGCATCAATCCTTATCATTAGATGATCAAGCGGCTGGACTTTCTAAAATGTCTATCGATATATCCAAAGCCATTTTTAGAAAACTTGCCACTAAAGGGGAAGTCTTTACTGCCGAAACGTTTCGCTCTATCAAAGCAACCTACTATCGTATCGCATTAGACTTTGTCGAAACCTATCATCATGATGCCATGATGAATGGCTTAACTCTAGACATCCACGAAGAAGAAAAGGCCATCGAAATGTTTGCCAAAAATATTATGACCGCTGGACAAACCTACCTTGAAAAACCGATGGAAACGCCGTTTATCCCCAGCTGGAATCGAGTTTCCTCAGCTATCCCAGACATCTATGAAAAAATCTATCATGCAGTTGAGCAGGACAATCATCAGTAAGGCTGCCCAATGAAAACACAGCAACAGCTCATAGATACGATAGATCGCCACATAGAAGTAATCTATGGCGATCTACTCAACCAGCAAGAAAAATTCACCCTAACGCAAAACCTCCTGGCTTTTACGCCAAGCACGACTACTTTTGGGGCGTCTTTGTCTCTTTGGTCCGAAAAAACCCTAATGATGATCACTTATGGCGATACCATCATTGATACTAATGAGCACCCTTTACGCACGCTAAAATCTTTTCTTGATGCACGGCTACAAAACCTGATCAGTCACGTTCATATCCTGCCTTTTTTTCCCTACAGCTCGGATGATGGCTTTGCAGTAAAAGATTTTTATTCGGTGGATGAACGTCTTGGCCAATGGCAAGATATTCAAGCGATAGCAAAAGACTACGATCTTATGGCCGATCTGGTTATTAACCATGGATCCTCAACCAGTGAATGGTTTGATAAATTTCAAAATGATGAGCCCCCCTATAACAACTACTACTTTACCGTAGATACCAAACAATTTGATATTTCAGCTGTTACGCGACCTCGCACCAATCCTCTGTTAAAGCAGGTAAACACCCCCAAAGGAACGAAACACCTTTGGTGTACCTTTAGTCATGACCAAATTGATTTTAACTTTCAAAACCCCGAAGTATTACTGGAATTTATACGGATCATTAACTTTTATTTATCTCAAGGTATCCGAGTGTTTCGCTTGGATGCTGTTGGCTTCTTATGGAAGGCTTCAGGCACCACTTGCTTAAGCTTGCCTCAGACTCATGAAGTCATTCGCTTAATACGCACCCTGCTCAGTGCCATTTCACCTGAGAGTGTCATCATTACAGAAACCAACATCCCCAACCAAGAGAACCTTTCGTATTTTGGTAATGGTAATGAGGCACATTGTATTTACAATTTTTCTCTGCCTCCATTATTAGTCAATACACTGGTTACCGGCAATTGCACTTACTTAAAGCAATGGATGCTATCCATGCCGCCGGCACAACCTGAAACAGCCTATTTTAATTTTATTGCTTCACATGATGGGATAGGCCTTCGGCCTGTTGAAGGGTTATTATCTGACAATGATATTGATCAATTAATTAAAACCATGGAATCCTTTGGAGGCAAAATTTCATATCGAACAACAGCTGATGGCACAGAGAAACCCTATGAAATGAATATCGCATTAGTTGATGCATTAAAAGGGACAACAAAAGGCGAAGATGATTGGGGCATCTCTCGTTTTATCTGTGCTCAAGCGATCATGTTAGCACTAGAAGGCATTCCAGGAATTTATATCCATAGCCTCCTCGGCACAAGCAACGATTACGATAAACTGAACAAAACGCAACATAACCGTGCGATCAATCGATCACAATGGCACAGAAATGACATTGATGATGCACTCGACGCAACTGATGGTAAACACCATAAAATTTTTCAGCAATATAAACGCTTGCTGTATATTCGGCGCCAGGAAAAAGCCTTTCATCCCAATGCAAAACAAGTGACCTTGCACCTCGGCTCAGATATTTTCGGATTTTGGCGAGAAAGCATCGATGAAGAGGATATGATTTACTGCTTATATAATATTAGCCTTCGGAATCAGGTCGTTCCGTTATCAACCATCAATATTAATCTAGAAGAAACATGGCTAGATTTATTAACGCAAAAACACTACAAAAAAGATAATGACTGCATTGTTATGTCACCTTATCAGGTAGTCTGGCTAAAAAATCAAATTTAATGGCATTTTTTTTTAAAATCGATACCATCACTTTTGATTATTAAATTATCCGCTAGAAACCAAACCATGTATCCATTTTTAAGACTCTTCGCTTTGTGGTTAAAGTCACGTAAGGCAAGCCCTTTAAGCGTGACAGACACGGATGAATCCTCATTTCGTGCAATGCCCTGGGATATCGATATGTTTTGCGAGATGAATAATGGCCGAGTCATCACTCTCTATGATCTTGGGCGTTTCTCATTAGCGAGCCGAACAGGCCTTGGCGATGTGCTACGGAAAAATCGCTGGGGATTAGTCGTTGCCGGCAGCACCGTGCAATATCGTAAACGCATTCACATGTTCGACAAGGTGCAGATGAAAACGCGGCTCTTAGATGTGCAAGGGCGATGGATGTATATTGCCCAATCCATGTGGGTTAATAATACCTGTTGCTCATCCATTGTCTTACGAACGGCAGTTACAGAAAAAGGCAAAGCGATTGATACCCAGCGAGTATTGGACGCCATGGGGATTGAGCACCTAGCATTACAAACCGATGAAGCCTGGGTAAGGCAGTGGGTAGCCGTTGACAACCAACGCCAGTACCCAGATTGACTTATTCGTTCATAGAGCCATACCTTGTAATAAGCCGATTCGCATATTTCACCGTCATTAACTGATTAAACAGTTTATCGTGTTTGAGATTAACATAGTATTCAAACAGATCAGCGATATCTTTAAATAACATTATTTCTTTATAAGCATCAGACGCATCAGAAACACCATAACCTTCAAGTAAGGCGTTAATCTCGTGTACATCTAAATCACTCCAAGAAATTAACGACCCAATATCCCAGTAAGAATAACCCAAACCTACGCTGTCTAAGTCAATCAAATACGGGGTATCATCTTCTTGATTATAAATAATATTATGTAGTGGTCTAATAGCACCGGACACTTAAATGCGAGACAATATTATCAACCATTTAAGGTGTCAACATGAGCGAAAAGAAAACACAAAAACGTTATCCAAAAGAG
>JAPOUS010000305.1:8087-11825 GCA_026708525.1 Cellvibrionales bacterium | reverse complement strand
GAAAGTGCCTTGTTCTTCCAGTGTTTTAAACCATTTCGTACGTGTGCTGGCAGCTTCAATTCGACCAGTTGTTAGTAAAATCACCGTATCAGGATTGGGAGAAACCAAATAGTTTTTTAATGGCTCAACCGTTTTTGCATTGATTTTGTTGATTTGGATATCGAGGATTTTTTTATCCCCAAACAGCGATAAACTGTTTGCAGAGTCCAAGATGTTTTGCCAATCCTGCTTGGATTCAGGTGAGTGTTTCTCGCGTTCGCTAAAGCCCTGTTGTTTACAATGTGAACGAACCAAATCCCCTGATTGGTCTACCAGTAAGGTTTCATCCCCTGAAATAACATAAAGCGGATCTAGCCCTTGGTTGAGCTTGGCGTGAAGTTGTTCAGGTTTGATTTTCATCGGATCTCTATGTTAATGCTTATGCGCTTCACAAATCGGCGGTTCGTTGGCAATTAAGGTGGCGCGTTTAAGTAGTAAACGTGCGGTTTGTTTTTCTAGTTCATTATAGATCTGTTCTTCTTCATTGTGTTTGCTAACGACTTTGGTTTCGTTGCTTTGGAAGCTTGACTGTTGGTCGATGTTGATCGGCCCAAAGGTATCCGAATGACCATTGTGATTATGTGTTAAGAAAAAACTGACGCGATAAATCAGCATAAAGCGGTCACGTTCTGCGGTTACACTTGAGGTGGTGCGGTATTTCTCGCGTTGGGTTTTTTTGATGGTAATGACCCACTCAGCGTTTGATGTCAGTGGCGCAGACATATCGACCGCTGCCTGCTTAATGGCCTGTTCGAAGCCTTGCTGTCTAGGGTTTGATTCAATCTGAAAAGGTGTGTCTAACACATTACCTTGAGTGCCTTTTAAATGAAAGCCACAGCTAGTTAGCCATGTCAGTAAACAAACCAGTGCAATGCGTAAACGCCATCCCATCTTCTTAACCTATTGAACTGAGCGATGTGGCTCTATGTTGCCACAGTATCGCTATTATTAATCTTCCCATAAGTTCTCGCAGTCACCAGTTTCGCTCCCATGCGCCTGCGTGGGAGTGCAAAGTCGTTAATGCTGCGATTGCTTATGCAACAATTAATATGTTGCTACGCGCTATTTTGCTACGATGTTAAGCAATCGATTAGGTACCCAGATTACCTTGATTATGTTTTTGCCATCCAGCTGCGAGGCCACATTTGCAATAGTTTTCGCGGTATCAAGGGCGGTTGCTTCATCGGCATCGACTGGCAATTCGGCTTTACCGCGCAGCTTGCCATTAATTTGAAATACCACCTCAACGGCACTTTTTACCAGTGCGTTCTCATCAGCCGTTGGCCAGGTTTCATCAAGCAGGTTAGTTGTTTTTCCTAATGCTTGCCAGATATGGTGACAAATGTGCGGTGCAATAGGGGAAAGCATCAATGTAATGGCTTCAATGGCTTCGCGCTCGACGGCAATAGATTGTGCTGAACGGTCTTTTAATTGCCCTAAGCTGTTGACCAATTCCATGATGTTGGCGATCGCCGTATTAAAAGTCTGGCGCTTATCAAAGGCATCTGTGACTTTTTGAATGGTTTCATGCGTTTTTCTACGCACCGCTTGTTGATCTTTATCTAGCGTAGCTTTATCTAGAGGATCAGCAGGCGTTTGTACATGGACATAGACCAAGCGCCACAATCGCTTAAGAAAACGCGATGCTCCTTCGACACCTGAATCTGACCACTCAAGCGATTGCTCAGGCGGTGCTGCAAACATCATAAAGGTACGCACCGTATCTGCTCCAAAGCGATCGATCATTTCTTGTGGGTCTGTGCCATTGTTTTTGGATTTAGACATCTTTTCGATGCCACCAATGGTGACTGCTTCGCCATCTGCGATTAGCGTTGCTGAAATGGCACGCCCTTTATCGTCCTTTTCGACAGAGACTTCTTTAGGATAAAAGTAAGTTTTTTTGCCGGAAGCATCTTCTCTAAAGTAGGTTTCAGCTGTGACCATCCCTTGACATAACAAGCGTTTGAACGGTTCATCACTCGTTAATAATCCCATATCGCGCATAAGTTTGTGGAAGAATCGGGCATAGAGCAGGTGAAGAATGGCATGTTCAATACCGCCGACATATTGATCAACCGGTAGCCAGTAATTCGCCGCAGCTGGGTCTACCATGCCCTCGTTGTATTGCGGGCTACAGTAACGTGCGTAATACCAGGAGGATTCCATAAAGGTATCAAAGGTGTCAGTTTCGCGAAGTACCTCTTTACCCTCAACCGAATCTTTCGCCCACTCAGGGTCAGTTTTAATCGGTGAGTGTACGCCATCCATTTTAACATCTTCGGGTAATAAAATCGGTAACTTATCAGCCGGAACGGGAATTTCTCCGCCATCAGGTAAATTGAACATAGGTACGGGTGTACCCCAATAACGCTGGCGTGAAACGCCCCAGTCTCTTAGACGATAATTGACTTTACGTGCGGCTTTATTGTCCGCTTCCAGTTTGCTTGCTATGGCGTCAAAGGCTTTTTCAAAGGGTAAGCCATCAAACGCACCTGAATTGACACACAAGCCTTTCTCTGTGAATGCGGCATCCTGAATATCAATGTCGCTGCCATCGTGAGGGCTGATGACTTGCTTAATGGGTAATTGGTACTTTTTAGCAAAGTCAAAATCACGCTCATCATGTCCTGGCACTGACATCACGGCACCTGAGCCATACGACATTAAGACAAAGTTGGCGACCCACACAGGCACTGCTTCTTTGGTAATAGGGTGAATAGCAGTAAGGCCTGTATCCATACCTTCTTTTTCCATAGTTGCCATGTCGGCTTCTGCGACTTTGATATTTTTTTGCTTTTCAATAAAGTCAGCCAAGGTGGGATGACTTTTGGCGGCGAAGCTTGCCAATGGGTGCTGAGGCGCCACCGCTAAATAACTCACACCCATTAAAGTATCTGGGCGGGTAGTGAAGACGGTAACTGGCTCATGGTCAGTGACATCAAAGGTAATTTCTAACCCTTCGGATCGGCCAATCCAGTTCCGTTGCATGGTTTTGACTTGCTCAGGCCAGCCATCGAGTTGATCGAGGTCTTTGAGTAGCTCTTCGGCATAGTCAGTAATTTTGATAAACCACTGCGGGATTTCTTTGCGTTCAATTAAGGCACCCGAACGCCAGCCGCGACCATCCACGACTTGCTCATTCGCTAATACGGTTTGATCCACAGGATCCCAGTTGACTGTCGCCATTTTTTTATAGACTAAGCCTTTTTCATAAAGCTGGGTAAAAAACCATTGCTCCCAACGATAGTAGTCTGGATCACAAGTAGCGAGTTCACGTGACCAATCATAGCCAAAACCTAATGCGTTAAACTGACTTTTCATGTCTTGAATGTTTGAGCGTGTCCATTTAGCCGGAGCTGTTTTGTGCGTAATAGCCGCATTTTCAGCCGGCAAACCAAAGGCGTCCCAACCCATAGGGTGCAAGACATTTTTCCCTTTTAAGCGTTGAAAGCGAGCGATGACATCAGGAATGGTGTAGTTACGCACATGCCCCATGTGTAATTTGCCACTAGGGTAAGGAAACATGGCAAGGCAATAGAATTTCTCTTTGGATGGGTCTTCAGTAACTTCAAAGACCTTGTTTTCGCTCCAATAGGCTTGGGTGTCGGCTTCGATCGCCTTGGGATTGTATTCTTCTTGCATGTGTTTTCTTAATTTGACTTAACTTGTCGACGTTTGAACCCGATCAGGATAATGAGG
>JAPOUS010000305.1:4343-8077 GCA_026708525.1 Cellvibrionales bacterium | reverse complement strand
GCGCTGAATAAAAGGAAAGGTAGTGTGCCATATTGCATCAAAGGGGTTAAGCCTTTCATGGCATAAACTTCGGATTTTAACACCCCGCGTTCAAATTGCGGGAGTTGATCGGTGATCCTGCCCATGGGATCGACTACAGCAGTAATGCCATCGTTGGTGCCCCGGATAAGATAGCGGCCGGTTTCTAAGGCGCGCATTTGCGCCATTTGCATGTGCTGTTTGGGACCAATACTTTGACCAAACCAGGTATCGTTGGATACCGTGAGTAATAAGTCAGCTTTGGATGCAGAATTTGAGACAAAATCTGGGTATACCAATTCATAACAAATGTAAGGGGCTACTCGCCAGTCTTTGGCTTGTAAAAACACTTGTTCTTCTGGGCCTTTGCTAAATTCGGAGAGGGGCAAATCAAAAAAGTAAATTAACCCTCTTAGCTGATCTTCAAAAGGCACATATTCACCAAAAGGCACCAGCTTTTGCTTGTGGTACATGCCGTGTGCTTCCCCAACACCATGGATCGAGTTGTAATAGGTTAGGTGGCCATTTTTTTCCCATTGAGTTGGCATGCCAAAGATGAGTGCGGTGTTTTGTGCTTTGGCAGTTTGCTCTAATGCGTCAATTAAATCCGGTGCGTCTTGGTAAATTTCGGTAAAAGCAGATTCTGGCCAAAGAATAATATCGGTGCCATTAAGGCTTTGAAGATTACTTTGGTAGAACTCACGAATAGGCACGAGCATATCCAGATCCCATTTTTGTTCAAGCGTGTAATTAGGCTGAACAATAGCGACTGAGTAAGGTGTGTTTGATTTTTTTGTTGTCCATTCATGGTTTTTAAAAAAAGGGGCGAATAAAAGCATAACGACCATCATCATAGTCAAGGTCTGAAAACTTTGTGCTTTGTAATCCGTTTTTGCGGTGCTTAATAGGGCGGCGATTAATGCGATGACAAAGCTTAAGCCCATCGTTCCCATAATCGGGGCAAGGCCACTAAAGGGGCTTTCGGTTTGTGAGTAACCCAGCAGTAGCCAAGGGAAACCAGTAAAAATCCAAGTGCTTGTCCATTCATGAAAGAGCCAAATTGCTGCAAAGCCTAGCGTTCTGCCCATAGGGGTGGATTTGATAAAATAAAAAAGAGCGCCAAAAGGCAAAATAAGAAAAAACGATAAAATGGCGCAGAAGCCTAAGGTCATGATTGTAGCGAGTAAGGCCGGAGCATTGCCATGAACATGAATAGACACCCATACCCAGTGCACACCTAATAGATAAAAGCACAAACCAAAATAAAAGCTTCGGTAAAGGGTTTGCTTAAGTGAGGCATTGATGAGGCTGTGATGAAAAACAGCCAAAGCAAAAGGGGCAATAAACCAAAGGTTAAAGGGCGCAAGTGTAAAAATTAGTGCGCCTGCTGATAACAACAGCAGTAGATAAGGGAGAAAAGGCGTTAGTCGTTTCACGTTGGCGTGGCGTCTGTAGTATCTTTATGAGGAGTTTATGAAATTATAGCAATCTTAACCATTGGGTACATCACTCACTTCGTTGTTATGCTTTGAGGTTGTTGTGAGATTCCCTAACGTATCTCGCTCCCACGCAAGGCATGGAAACGAAGGCGTTTTAGCATAAGATACGCAATTACTTTTTATTATTTTTTACTATTTTTAGTGAATATTCTTAATAAGTGAATTCGGCGATTATCAGAATGAATCACCTTAAACAAAAAAGGCGATAAGCTGACGGATTCACCCGAGTGGGGAATGTAACCCATTTTTTCGGTGAGAAGCCCAGCAATTGTTTCAGCGTCATCACTTTCGAGTTTAGCGTCAAAATGTTCGTTAAATTCTTCAATCGACATTTGTGCTTGAATAATAAAGTCATTGGTGCCGAGTTTTTTGATGTGCGTATCTTGTGAGACATCGAATTCGTCTTCTATTTCGCCGACGATTTCCTCTAAGATATCTTCAATAGTAATCAGGCCTGAAATACTGTCATATTCATCCACAACTAAGGCCAGGTGGTTGCGTTTTTCTCTAAAAATACGCAACAGCTTGTTTAAGCGTTTACTCTCAGGGACTCTAAACGCAGGCCTTAAAATGCTCTCCATATCAAAGTCATCGAGGTTTTCTTTATGAATCAAGGGTAATAAGTCTTTTGCCAGCAAAATGCCTCTGACATCATCAATGCTATCGCCAATGACGGGGAAGCGACTGTGGCCGGAATCCATAATGGTTTTAAGAAATTCTTCTGGGGCTGTGTTAATTTCGACCACTTTCATTTGTGTGCGTGGCACCATCACATCGCGGGCTTGAATTTCAGTGACCTCCATGGCCCCTTCAATGATAGAAAACTCATCTTGTCCAATCACCTGATTTTCTACAGCTGCCTCTAACAGCGAGTTGACTTCTTCTCGGGTGCTGGGAGTGGAGCTGAATAAATCGATGATTTTTTCTATCCAAGATTTTTCCTGAGGCTTGTCTTGCACTTTCTCAGGGGTTTTTTCTTCAAAGTGACTCTGCGGAGGTTCGTCATTCATGGATGTAAAATCCTTGTGTCCTTTAATTAATGTGGGTTAGGTTATTTATCACTACTGTATGGATTAGTAAAGCCTAATGCGTTTAGTGCTTCAATTTCAAGGGCTTCCATCACAGTAGCCTCTTCGTCATTCATATGGTCATAGCCTAATAAATGCAAGACCCCGTGAATGGTTAAATGAGCATAATGTGCAATAAGGCTTTTATCTTGATCAATGGCTTCTTGCCGCATAACAGAGTGGCAAATTAAGATATCGCCAAGTAACGGGATGTCAATCGATTCAGGTAAGTCGGCCGGAAACGATAATACATTGGTGGGCTTATCTTTGCTCCGGTATTCATGGTTGAGCTTGCGACTTTGTTCGCTATCGATAATGCTGAGGCAAATATCGGCTGGATCGGTATGATTGGCGGCAGCTAATGCAGATTCGCCAAACTGAACGAATTGGTCTTCGCTTGGGATACCCGTTGCCTCTGTATCTACGATAAGATCGAGCGTTAACATGCGTCTTATTTTTGCTTGTCTGATTGTGACTGATCGAAAACATCGTAAGCATCAACAATACGTTGTACCAGCTTATGTCGCACCACATCTTTGGATGCAAAAAAAGTGAAGCTGATGCCCTCGACATTTTCTAAGACCTCAAGGCTATGCTTTAAGCCAGAATGTACGCCCTTGGGTAAATCCACTTGCGTCACGTCGCCTGTAATAACGGCAGTTGAGCCAAAACCAATACGGGTTAAGAACATCTTCATTTGTTCGCGTGTGGTGTTTTGGCTTTCATCTAATATGATAAAAGCATTATTGAGTGTTCGGCCACGCATGTAAGCTAGGGGGGCAATTTCGATGACATGCTTTTCTATCAGCTTATCAACCTTTTCAAAACCTAGCATTTCGTAGAGCGCATCATAAAGAGGGCGCAGATAAGGATCGACTTTTTGGCTTAAATCACCGGGTAAGAACCCCAATTTTTCGCCAGCTTCAACAGCTGGACGCACCAGTAAAATACGCTCAACCTGTTCTTTTTCGAGCGCTTCGACGGCACAGGCCACAGCTAAGTATGTTTTACCGGTTCCTGCTGGCCCGACACCAAAATTAATGTCATGCTGGCGAATCAGGTCGATATATTTTTTTTGGTTTTTGCCACGCGGTTTAATCAGGCTTTTTCGGGTGCGTACACTACCTATGGGGGCAACCTTGTCATCTTG
>JAPOUS010000305.1:0-4333 GCA_026708525.1 Cellvibrionales bacterium | reverse complement strand
ATCTTGAGCGTTTGTATCAAATGGCATGGGTTCGTCAGCGTTGCTGAGAGATAAATGGACGGATTCAGGAGAGAGTTCTTTTTCTTTTTGAACCTCTGCATACAGATTTTTTAGGAGATGTTGGCCCTGTTTTACTGCATCCTTGTCGCCTTCGAGTCGAAAGCGGTTACCTCGATTGGAAATCTTAAGGTTTAAATGCTCCTCAATCATCTGCAAATGCTGATCGTGTTGCCCACAGAGCGTTGCAAGATCTCGGGCATCATTGGGTTCAAGAGAAAATTGCTCAACCTGGCTTTTGTTATGTGCGACCAAAAAATTATCCTTTAAATAGTGTCAGTATAATCGATATCAGACGACGTATTAGGCGACCCATTCGCCGCGCAGTGAATTAGGCAAGGCTTCAGTGATAATGACTTCAGCAAAATCATCAATCAATTCGGTTTTTGTGCAACTGAAATTCACCACGCGATTGTTCTCAGTTCGCCCTTGAAGCTGCCCTGGGTCTTTTTTAGACAACCCAGTCACTAAAACGGTCTGTGTCGTACCTACCATTTTTCGACTAATGTCCATGGCTTGCTGGTTGATACGTTGCTGGAGGAGGGAGAGGCGTTGTTTTTTTACATCCATATCCACATCATCTGGCAAATCAGCAGCGGGTGTGCCGGGGCGGGCCGAATAAATAAAGCTAAAGCTTTGATCGTAACCGACATCGGCGATCAGGTTCATGGTTTCTTCGAAGTCTTTTTCTGTTTCGCCGGGGAACCCAATAATAAAGTCCGAAGAAAAGCTCATGTTGGGGCGAATGGCTTTGAGTTTGCGAATTTTAGATTTGTATTCAAGGGCTGTGTGGTTGCGTTTCATGGCCATGAGAATCCGATCAGAACCTGATTGAACTGGCAAATGCAGGTGATCGACTAATTCAGGAATGGTTTTGTAGGCTTCAATTAGGCTTTCAGAAAATTCAACCGGGTGGCTTGTGGTGTAACGAATACGATCAATGCCTGGGATTTTGGCTACATAATGCAGTAACTCGGCAAAATCGATGATATCTTCGCTTTGGTTGAGTCCACGATACGCATTAACGTTTTGCCCTAAAAGATTCACTTCTCTGACACCTTGTGCGGCAAGTTGCGCAATTTCGGTTAATACGTCATCCACCGGCCGGCTGACTTCTTCACCACGCGTGTAGGGTACAACACAAAAGGTGCAAAATTTACTGCACCCTTCCATGATGGAAACAAACGCACTGACGCCCTCGCGTTTTGGTGCCGGTAATCGGTCAAATTTTTCAATCTCAGGGAAGCTGACATCGACAATGGTCGGTGCTTTGGTTTCTTTGGATGCATCAATCATTTCAGGTAAGCGATGCAGGGTTTGTGGGCCAAAGATGACATCAACAAAAGGTGCGCGTTTACTGATCGCTTCGCCTTCTTGGCTGGCTACACAGCCACCCACGCCTATCACAAGATCAGGGTTTTTGTCTTTTAATTTACGAAATCGCCCCAGCTCATGAAACACCTTCTCTTGAGCTTTTTCGCGAATGGAACAGGTATTTAGCAAAATAACATCGGCGTCATCGGGTGAATCGGTTTTCACCAAATCATGTGACTCCCCGAGAAGATCGCGCATCTTCGAGGAATCATATTCATTCATTTGGCAGCCGTGCGTTTTGATGTACAGTTTTTTGGTTTCTGTCATGAAAGGAGAAAATCAGTGCTGTATGGTGGTTCAAGGGTTTGAAAAAAAGTGGCGGGTATTTTAATTTATTTTGGCTGCGAAAAAACCCTTTTTTCGGGTTTTTGTGTGAAAATCGTGCAATTCGCAAAAATCTTGGTATGATGCGGCGTTTTCTTGCCGGTCCTGCGCCATTTATGAGTCAGCGAATCTTTAAAGTCATTTTTCAGCACATGGATCAAGTCTTTGAAATTTACGCCAAACAAATCTACCAAAGCGAACTTTACAGCTTTATCGAAGTAGAAGAGTTATTGTTTGGCGAGAAAACCCAAGTGATTGTCGATCCCGCCGAAGAAAAGTTGAAAACCGAATTTTTGGGTGTGAAACGCTCCTATATTCCGATTCATTCAGTGATTCGTATCGATGAAGTGGAATCGCAAGGTGAGGTAAAAATTACCGAGCATAAGAAGGGGAATAATGTTCAGGCCTTTCCGAAAATGCCGGGCCGGCCTGAGAAGGGTGATTAGTGTTAACTTACTGCTAGATCTTCGAGGTTTTTCGTTCTTCTTCATACATATGCTTGTAAAGGAAAGCCATTTTGTGTATGTATGGATTTTTCTTGTTTGAAGGTGTGTTTGCTCTATTGTGTGTATGTGGGTTTGCTTTATTTTTCTGGTGTGTATTTGCTTTATTTTCCTGGTGTGTAGTAGTAGGCGGCTTTTCTTTAACACGAACTTTTTTTGGCGCCGCTTCGCTGTAATTTGAGGTTACGGGTTTGGGCATATTTGATCTGTATATTGAAAATTTGGCCTGACGATTAAGGTCAAATCTCGTTTCGATATGAGCCCCATCAAGCAATTTATCATTTTTATCATATACATCGGTAAGGGTTTCCCCAATGATTAAGTTCCTTTTCGAGTAAAACCGAATCACTCTTTTTTGAACAACTTTACCACCTGTTATATTGACTGCAAAGCCATTAGCAGCAGTTTTAGCAGCAGTATGGGTGTTGAATAACCTATCTAAGCTAGCAGTTTGAAAAAGCGTTGGATGTTGAAGTTTAAGCGTTTTGATGGTGTTTGGATCGGGTTTTTCATAGGTTTTTCCGTCGATGATGAGGGTTTGTGAGCCGTCATTTCGCGCTAATTCTTCCTCAAACGACTGGTTGCCACGCCCAACAAAGATTTCTTCGAGCATTCTATTTTTCTTGTCATCTAACTTCATCATTTTTACTGCTGCATCATGGTTAATACCATTGGTTGAACGCATGACCTTGTCATGCAACACTTGAATGGCTTTTTCATTCTGTGTGAAATTTTCTGTGCCTTTGATTTGCTGTTCTATGTAGGCTAAATACTCTCGTGTTTCTTTTTTTGTAAAGGTAGGCTTTACCCAAGATTCATCGTCAAGCTCCATTTCTGTTGATTCTTTTTCTGGTGCTTGTGTGCTGCTCAATAGTGTTGCACCCACCGCTAGAAGAAATGTAATAGGCTCCAAGGCTTGGCTTGGCAATGATAAGGAAATAAATGCAATTAGCATTAACCTTGAAATGGTCTTTCTCATGAGGGTAAGCTCTTTTTGATTACTCTCGGTTAGAGGAAAAGAAAACGAGAAATTCCATGAAAAGGGTTACAGTTTTGTAATGTTTGATGACTAAAAAGCAACCCAAGAGAAGGGTTGCTAGAAGGCGAGAGGGTTAATCAGAGACTTTAGCAATGGCGTTAACAATATAATCCAAGTTGCTGGAAGTGATGCCAGCAACATTGATGCGGCCTGAGCCAACAATATAAATGCCAAATTCTTCAATGAGTCGCTTGACTTGGTCTTTATTGAGACCCGAAAAACTAAACATGCCGTTTTGTTGTTCAATAAAACTAAAATCTTTACCCGGTATGGCTTTCGTCAACGCATTTGTAAAGGTTTTACGGGTTTGGTTGATGTGTTTTCGCATGGCAGTCAGTTCATCCTGCCATGATTGCGTTAGCTTGTCGTTCTCAAGTATGGTGCTGACCAATAAACCACCGTGTGCGGGTGGGTTAGAAAAATTGGTACGAATGCAGATTTTGATTTGGCTAAAAGCAGTTTTGGCTGCATCGGAAGTTTCTGCTAAAAGCGTTAGCGCACCGATACGTTCATTATAGAGGCCAAAGTTTTTTGAAAATGAGCTGGCAAGCAGCATTTCAGGGATATTTTCAGCAAACAACCTGACGGCGGCCGCATCTTCGTCCAAGCCCTGGGCAAAGCCTTGATATGCCATATCGAATAGCGGCAAAAAGCCTTTTTGCTGTGTCACCTCAAGAATGGATTGCCATTGATCAAAAGATGGGTCAACACCTGTTGGGTTGTGGCAGCAGGCATGAAACAATACCACGTCTTCCTTTGGGATCATGTGTAAATCGTCAATCAGGCCGTCAATATCCAGTGATTTATTATCGCTATCGTAGTAACGGTAGGATTTTACGGTAAGCCCAGCCGATTCAAATATTTGGCGATGATTCGCCCATGATGGGTTGCTGATCCAAATGGTTGCTTTGGGTAAATGATTTTGGATAAAGTCAGCGGCTACGCGAAGAGCACCTGTACCACCTGGTGTTTGGCTGGTGGCAGCGCGTCCTGATTCAATGATGGTATTATCTCTGCCAAACACTAACTGTTGCAG
>JAPOUS010000160.1:15268-44076 GCA_026708525.1 Cellvibrionales bacterium | reverse complement strand
AATACAACAAATTTTTCAAATGGCGCTTAATGCAATTGATGCCAATATTGTCTTACCCACTTAACAGCGTGTCTTTTTTACTGGAAACTTGATGTACAGCGATTACCTTGTTGTGAAACCCCTGCTCACGCTCCGCGTGGGAAGGGAAGCTTCGCTAAAAATGACTTCAGCTCTAAGTGTTCTCACCTTCGCGCATAAGAGCAAGTAACACGATTTCCATACCCAACAATCGATTTGACATGGTGTACTAAGTACCGTTTGAGCTAATACGCAGCAAGGCGTAAAATACACAAAATAGATAAGCATTAAGAGAAACTCCATGTCATTGTCGACAGAAAAAGCCGCAGAGACCGCAAGCGTTCTTTCGCAAGCGTTACCTTACTTACAAAAATACCAAGGCAAAACCTTTGTGGTTAAATATGGCGGCAATGCCATGAGCAACGATGATTTAAAAAGCAGCTTTGCGCGTAATATCGTACTCATGAAGGCTTGCGGCATAAACCCAGTTATCGTACATGGTGGAGGGCCTCAGATCGGCACATTACTTGAGCAGCTGAATATTGAAAGTCAATTTATCAATGGTTTAAGAGTCACTGACAGTAAAACCATGGATGTGGTTGAGATGGTGTTAGGTGGCTCGGTTAACAAAGAGATTGTTAGCTGCATTAATCAACAAGGCGGAAAAGCCATTGGCATCACTGGAAAAGACGGTCAATTTATTATTGCGGAAAAAATCACCACCGAAGTCCATTCAGAAGAAGCCAAGGCACCAGAAATTATCGATATTGGCCACGTAGGGCGCGTTAAATCAATCAACACAAAAATTTTAAACCTACTCATCGACAGTGATTTTATTCCTATCATTGCCCCTATCGGCGTCAGCGAGCAAGGCCAATCACTTAACATTAATGCCGATATTGTTGCGGGTGAGTTAGCCCAAGTACTCAAAGCAGAAAAACTTATGCTCTTAACAAATGTGGCCGGTTTAATGGACAAATCAGGCAAGGTACTCACTGGACTGACCACAACGCAAGTCGATGACTTGATTTCGGATGGCACCATCTATGGCGGCATGTTACCCAAAATACAGTGTGCATTAGATGCCGTAAAAGCCGGTGTTAACCGATCACATATCGTTGACGGACGAGTTGAAAATGCCGTCTTACTTGAAATATTCACCGATGAAGGCGTAGGTACGCTGATAACTAATCAATAAATTATTAAATCTAAGAGGGCGAGTTAATGGCCGTGAGTAAAAAAGGAGAAAGGCGCAGGCAAATTTTAGAAAGCCTCGTTAGTATGCTCGAAGAAGAGCCAGGCCTTCGAATAACTACGGCCAAACTCGCAGAGCGTGTTGGCGTATCTGAAGCTGCACTGTATCGACACTTTCCAAGCAAGACCAAAATGTTTGAAGGGCTAATCGATTTTACCGAAGAGACCCTTTTTTCAAGAGCATCGATGGTGCTAACTCAAGAAACTACTGCGCAAGGCCGATGTGAAAAGCTTCTGTTGTTGCTACTGACCTTTGCAGAAAAAAACCCAGGAATTTGCCGCTTACTCACTTGTGATGCATTAGTCGGTGAAACTGAGAAACTTCGTAAGCGAATAGGACAACTATTTGATCGGCTAGAAACACAAATCAAACAAGTCTTACGTGAAGCCGAAATCAAAGAGGGCATTCGCCCTGTCTTACCCGTCCCATCAGCGGCAAACCTTTTACTCTCTTCTGCTGATGGAAAGATCGTTCAGTACGTCCGCTCTAATTTCGAGAGGCCGCCAACACAATGTTGGAATGAGCAATGGAATCTGTTAATGCAGGGTTTTTTCAAAAAAACCATGTCTGCAAATTTATCCTAAAAAGTGATCAAATTCCGGCTTACCTTTGCGTTTCATTTTACAATTGAGCTCATATATAAAGCACTGAGGCAATATGACTAACTTCAATGAAAATGATCCAAAGCCCTTAGGTGAGCTAAAGCTTCAAACGGTTCCCATGCCTAAAGATACCAACTCAACAGGCGATATTTTTGGCGGCTGGCTCATGTCTCAAATGGATATCGCCGGTGCCATTGCGGCAAGTCAAATCGCCAAAGGCCGCGTAGCAACTGTCGCAATAGAAAGCATGAGCTTTATGATACCTGTTAAGGTTGGCAGCATTGTCAGCTGTTACACCAACACCAAAGCCATTGGAAACAGCTCGATACAGATTGGCATTGAAGTTTGGATGCAATTTCCCGCAGAAACCGAACAACAAAAAGTCACTGAGGGTGTTTTTGTTTTCGTAGCCCTCGACAATCGCGGCAAAACTCGCTCCATTCCAAAATAACTTTCTCTAAAAAGCACACTTAACAGGCAAAAAAAACCAGCCTGAGTAGCTGGTTTTATTAATCACTGATAACCACGTATTATTCGTCATCCTCAACCATAGGCATACCCATTTGGAACTGCTTCTTGTAGTTCATGTACCATACAAAGAAACCCGTTGCTAACAAAGCAGTCGCCGGAATACCAATATAGCTAATCAATTTTTGCTTAGATAGCGCTTCCTCTGTAGCACGAAGCTTTTTTTGTGTAAAAATTGCAATTTTCAGTGCATTTTCGGCTTCTCCAACTTTATGTATCGCTTGACTTCTAAACTCATTTACGTTTTCTGGATTCATCCGCTCCAATATCGTCGCCAGCTCTAGCATTTTATTCGTAGAATAATCTATATCTCGCACATTAAGCATGTGCATCTCCGAAACATCACCTTGATGCGCATAATTAGCGATCGAAGTTAACGATAAGAAACACCCGACCATAATAACTTGAAAAACCTTTGTCATACATCATCTCCAAAATAGGGCTAATACTTTTAATTCAAACCTTATGGCTTGTAACAATAAAAATAATATGAGTATGTAAAGACCGCTTTGTGAAAAATAAGTTCTTCTTCATTGCATCATATTCACAATTATTTTTAAAAGTTTTATGAATCCGTAGGTTTCCTTAACTCTATAAATAGTATTCAGAGTATATAGCAAGTACCCGTTTTGTAGCTTGAGGAGGATTAAAAAGTCGTTACTATAACAGTGTTTAATCGGTATAAACCTTTGAAAAGCCTTACTTGGAATGAAACTATCACTCGCGGCAATGAATACAACTGGACAAGACCAGACTTAACAATCTAAAAAATTATTGGCTATTTAATCTTTCACGCATTTGCATATAGGCTTGCTCAGAAACTTTATGGTAGTTTTCTGACTGACGAGCAAATTTTTCATAGGATGAATAAATGCGTTTAGCAAGCGGATCTTCTTTTATCAATGCATCGATAACCTTATTACTCTCAAGATAAAATCGCTGTAATACTTCCTCAGGGAGAACTTTAAGCTGGACATTATGTTTTTCAATAAGATCCGATAATGCTTGATTATTTCTTGCTGTATATTCACTTAGCATGAGTTGATTCGCCGCAATAGCAGCATTGACCACAATAGATTGCAAATCTTTCGGTAATTTAGCATAAGCATCTTTATTAACCACCAACTCAAGGGTTGAACCAGGCTCATGCCAACCGGGGTAATAATAGTATTTAGCCACTTCATAAAACCCCATGGCAAGGTCATTATAGGGGCCTACCCATTCAGTCGCATCGATAACCCCAGTTTTAAGTGCTGTATATAACTCACCACCTGCGATATTCACAGCCGTTCCGCCAGCATGAGTAAATATCTCACCTGCCAAGCCCGGAATACGCATTTTTAAGCCTTTAATATCCTCGATTGAGTTAATTTCCTTATTAAACCAGCCCGCCATTTGCACCCCAGTATTTCCCGCTGCTAAAGGGTACAAATTAACAGGTGCATAAGCCTCACGCCACAGCTCTATACCGCCACCATAATATAGCCAACCGTTCATTTCCTGCGCTGTCATTCCAAAAGGAATAGTGGTAAAAAACGGACTGGATTTGAGCTTGCCTTTCCAGTAATAAGCGCCAGAATGCCCAACTTCTGCCGAGCCTTTCGACACGGCATCAAACACCCCCAGCGCCGGCACCAACTCGCCTGCGGCAAACACTTTAATATGCAGCCGGCCGCCACTCATGGTATTGACTTGCTCTGCAAAATATTCAGGTGCTGTGCCTAGGCCTGGGAACCCTTTAGGCCATGAGGTGACCATTTTCCATTCAATTGTGCCCGCATGCAGCGAGGCATCCACATCCGATGAAGAAGAACCTTGCGTCAATGCACCTTGCTTAGGGTTGATCGCAACAACCGCTACCAATGCAACAATAATGGCAACCAACGAAAGAATAATTACATTTTGGATGTTGAGAGTTTTCATTATTTTTTCATCCGCTTTGATTAAATTGCTTCAAGTCGTGCGTATTCCAAAACCAACCATTTACTGCCTTCGGATTCAAAATTGACTTGAACACGTGCACTTTTACCTGCACCTTCATTTTGCAGCACAACCCCTTCACCAAACTTTTGATGAAAGACTCTCTGCCCAAGTGCATAAGCACTTTCTCTGCCAGCAACTTGCGCACTAGGCCTTGCTGAAACCGGTGTTTGCACGGTTTGTAAACGCATCTCAAATAATAAGTTACTTGGAATTTCTTTAATAAAACGCGATGGGCTATTGATGGTTTCTTGTCCATGCAAACGGCGACTCTCTGCATAAGATAAAAACAGTGTTCGCATCGCACGGGTTATTCCCACATAACAAAGCCTACGCTCATCATATAATCGATCTGGGTCACTGGCGCTCATTTTATGCGGAAACAACCCTTCTTCCAGGCCCACAAGAAATACACAGGGAAATTCCAAGCCTTTTGCACTATGTAAGGTCATAAGCTGCACCGCATCATCATAATCATCGGCCTGCGCATCACCTGCATCGAGCGCTGCTGCATCTAAAAATTGTTGCAGGGGAGATAATTCCAACTCATCATCGATAGGAAATTCTGAGGCTGCTGTGACTAATTCTTCGAGGTTCTCAAGCCTTGCTTGGCCTTTTTCACCTTTTTCTTTTTGAAAGTGTTCAATCAATCCACTTTGCTGAATCACCGCATCAAAGAGCTCATGTAATTCTTTATCCTCTAACATGTCGCTCATAGTCTGAATCAAATGCAAAAAGCCTTGCAAGCTCGATGTTGCTCTTGGCGGTAATGCATGGGTATTAATCAAACGGTTCGCCGAAGCCCACAAGCTTTCGCCCTCATCTCGTGCGGTTTGTCTAAGCAAATCAACGGTTTTGTTTCCAATACCTCGAGTGGGGGTATTCACCACACGCTCAAATGAGGAGTCATCATCAGGGTTCAATAACAACCTAAGATAAGCAAGCGCGTGTTTGATTTCTAACCGTTCGTAGAAGCGCTGACCGCCATAAATACGATAAGGCATACCGCTGCGAATAAAAGCTTCTTCTAAAATCCGCGATTGCGCATTAGATCGATACAAAATAGCAATCTCAGACTTCTTAATTTGCTTATCAAGAAGTTGTTCTTCAATGGTATCAATGACAAAACGTGCTTCATCTTGCTCATTAAATGCCGCATACAAGACGATAGGATCACCATCTTCACCTTCCGTCCATAGTGACTTACCAAGCCGCGAAAAGTTTTTTTCAATCACACTATTGGCTGCCTGCAAAATAGTGGACGTTGAACGATAATTTTGCTCAAGCTTAACGGTTTGCAAGCCTTTGAAGTCTTGACTTAAGGATTGAATGTTTTCAATTTTTGCACCCCGCCAGCCATAGATAGATTGATCGTCATCACCTACGGCCATAAGCTTGGCACCATTACCTGCAAGCAGGCGAATCCACGCATATTGAATACTGTTCGTATCTTGAAATTCGTCCACTAAAATATGTCGAAAACGGTTTTGGTAGTGGGCTAATAAATCCGGTTGCTTAAGCCAGACTTCATGCGAACGTAACAATAATTCCGCAAAGTCGACTAAGCCATTTTGCTGACAAAGGTTTTCGTAGGCTTTATAAACGTCAAGCATGACTTCTTCATAAGCATCGCCATAGGTTTCTATGTTAGATGCACGTAAGCCATTATCTTTTTTGCTATTGATATAACCCTGTGCTTGCCTTGGTGGCCATTGACTATCATCTAGGGATTTATCTTTCATGATGCGCTTGATTAAACGCAGTTGATCATCGCTATCTAAAATTTGGAAATGTTGTGGGAGGCCGGCTTCCATCCAATGCATTTTAAGTAAGCGATGCGCCAGGCCATGGAATGTACCAATCCATAAACTTTGCGTTGGCATGTTGAGCATATGCTCAACCCGTGCTCGCATTTCTTTAGCGGCTTTATTGGTAAAGGTCACTGCCAAAATACTGTGCGGTGACAGTTTTTCAACTTGCATTAGCCAAGCCATGCGATGCACAAGTACACGCGTTTTTCCAGAACCTGCACCGGCAAGCACCAGGGTATGATTATCGGATGCGGTGACCGCTTCGCGTTGCGCATCATTTAAATGATCGAGTATGTCTGAAACATCCATCGAGAAACCAAAACCTATTTAAGAAAAAAAAGTAAACTGACAAACATTAACGCACTGCAAAAAATGAGAGACATGCGAGCATGGCTTTGCGATTGCTTTTCCAGCAAACGGTGCAGCGCCACTTCGTTATCCTTATTTTTAAGCAAATTGGCGTACACTAAATCCGGTAATTCGGGTAGATGTTCCAACCAATCCGGCAAATGATACTCTGCCTGCTTGAGCATGTTCGTTGGCGAATAACGTGCTTTGATCCAACGCTCAAGGAAGGGTAATGCTGTATCCCACAGATCCAAATCCGGGTATAACTGTTTACCCAAACCTTCGACGTGCAACAAGGTTTTTTGCAGTAACATCAACTCAGGCTGTACCGTCATGTCAAAGCGTCTTGCCGTTTGAAAAAGATAGAGTAAAAGCTCGGCGAAAGAAATCTCCGCTAAGGGTTTTTCGAATATCGGCTCACAAACTGAGCGAATCGCTGCTTCAAAATCCGACAATCGAATATCTTTATTGACCCAACCTGTCTCTACATGAATTTTGGCTACTTGACGGTAATCCCGTTTAAAAATAGCCAGTAAGCACCTTGCCACATAATATTGATCGGCCTGATCAAGGCTGCCTACGATGGCACAATCAATCGCCATATATAGAGGTGGGTCAATGGGCTTTTTCGCAACAAAGATATTCCCTGGGTGCATATCGGCATGAAAAAAGCTGTGTTCAAACACCTGCCTGAAAAAAATCTCGACGCCCCGTTCGGCTAATTGTTTTCGACTAATCCCCATGGCATCAATGGTGACGATATCAGAGACAGGAATACCATCTATACGCTCACTCACCAAAACATTCTCACGGCAATAAGGCCAGTAAACCTCAGGAATTTCGAGCAAATCTGAAGATTCAAAATTACGCTTTAATTGCGACGCATTGGCCGCCTCTCGCTTCAAATCTAACTCATTCATTAAGGTGTATTCATACTCATCAACCACCTCAACTGGACGCAGACGCTTACCATCAGGGTGAAACGCTTGGATTAGTTTAGCCGCCAGACGAATGAGCTTTAAATCTTTATTGATAACCTTGGTAATGCCGGGGCGCACAACCTTCACCACCACTGGGGTTAAATCCAATAAGGTCGCCGCATGCACCTGAGCAATAGAGGCTGAAGCCATAGGCGATGGCTCAAAACTATAGAATAATCGATCAACCGAATCACCTAGAGATTTTTCAATAATTTCTCTTGCTAATTCGCTGTCAAAGGGGGCAACTTGATCTTGCAACTGCGCTAGAGCGGTTGCGGTTTCCTCGCTCAATAAATCCTGACGTGTTGACAGTAACTGACCAAGCTTAACAAACACAGGCCCTAGTGACTCTAACGCTTTTGCAAGCGACTCACCTTCAGATAAATTGGGCTTTTTTACAATACGAAAGGTATAAAAGAATGCGCGTAAATACCAAGGCATCAAGGCAATAGGTAAGCTGCGATCAAGCCGATATTTAAGAGCCACCCACCAAATAGTTAACAGCCTTGGGATCATCCTTTCACCTTAACCTGCAACCGTTTCGTTTTGGCCTCTAACCGATCCAAACGTAAATTCAAAGCCTGAATCTCATCCACATAGCGATTAAATTCTGATTCCGTGGGCAACATGGCTGTTTCTTCTGTCATAAACTCCTTTAATTGCCGCGTCATTTGTGGGTGAATCGCCTTCACCCAACCTGTGGCTTTACGAGAAAATTCACCCAGCAAATGTGCCGGAATATCCCCAATAAGTTTGGATAAATGAAACTCCCAATCAATGCCAATTTGCGCCAGAATCGATTGCAACTTGATGAGTAATTGGCTATCGCCTTGCACTTTCACATCCAGATTGATAAGCGCAGCAGCCTTGTCATCGGCCGACAATAATTGAACAAAAGCCGATAAATCTCCGCTTAAATGCGTGGTGGGTGGAACACTGTTGGCTTCAGCCCAAAAAGCATAAGAATTTAGGGCAATGGTTTCATCACGTACCGCAATCACAAAATCCATTTGCGGATTCGTAATGCTCAAGCGAATCGATTGACCATCAAAATCTTTTAGCCGGCTTTGGGCGCGCTGATCAAGCTTCAGCGCCTGATTAATGAGGCTTTGTAATGCGTTAAGCTGTTCGTCCATTAGAACATCCTCAGCATCAGGCCTTAAAGGCCTTGTGCAAGGCGACGATGCCACCGGTCATATTGTAATAATCGACCTTTTCAAAGCCTGCATCCAAGATCATTTGTTTTAAGGTCTCTTGATCCGGGTGCATACGAATGGATTCCGCAAGGTAACGATAGCTATCCTCATCATCGGCGACCAGCTTGCCAATTTTGGGGAGCAAATTAAACGAATAAGCATCGTAAACTTTCGACAATAAGGGATTTTTAGGCTTAGAAAATTCCAGCACCAGCAGTTTACCGCCGGGCTTTAAAATGCGGAGCATAGATTTAAGCGCGTTTTCTTTCTCTGTTACATTACGCAAACCAAAGGCTATGGTGATGCAATCAAAATAATTATCTTCAAAGGGTAAGGCTTCGGCATCGGCTTGCACAAAAGCGGTATTTTTCGCAAGCCCCTTATCCATGAGGCGATCTCGCCCGATAGCAAGCATGGATTCATTGATATCCGATAAGACAACCTGACCTTTCTCACCCACGATTTTCGAAAATTTCGCCGCTAAATCGCCTGTACCACCGGCAATATCCAATACCTTATGGCCGGATCTGACACAACTGGCTTCGATCGTTAATTGCTTCCAAATCCTATGTATGCCGCCTGACATCAAATCATTCATGACGTCATATTTTCCGGCTACGGAATGGAAGACCCCAGCTACCTTCCCTGCCTTATCGCCTTTATTAACGGATTCATAGCCAAAATGGGTTTTGCCATCACTGTGATTGTCTCGGTCAGACATGAAAGAAGATCTCTAGACAAATAAAGATATTCTACCCTGTATCCCTTGTTAAGTCTCTATGCAGGTGAGTCAGATTGCTTTTCCAGCAATCGATGCGCCTTCTCTCTTAAGGTTTGTACAATGACGTAGAAACAAGGGATCAAAAATGTCCCGACAATTAATGCCACTATCATACCTGCTACCACGGGCACACTTAATGTAATTTGTGCAAAAGCGCCTGGGCCGGAGGCAAACATTAAAGGAATCATCCCAGCGATAAATGAAATGGCTGTCATATTAATCGCGCGGAATCTGAGCTTGGCTGCGGCTTGTGCAGCACTCACTATGTCATCCCCTGCTTCTCGCTTCTCTTTGGCAAATTCGACAATCAATATGGCATTTTTTGATGCCATACACAGCAATAACACCAACCCCAATTGGCCATACAGATTTAATGGCATCCCCAAAATGAAGAGAATGAGTACTGAGCCACCGAGCGCAACCGGAACCACTAACATAATCGCCAATGGGATACTCCAGCTTTCATATTGCGCAACCAAAAACAGATAGATAAAGATAATCGCCAGTATAAATCCAACAATGGCTGCGGAGCCTGATTTAATCTCCTGATACACCTGCCCTGTCCATTCCTGCTGGAACCCCTCTGCCATGTCTTTTTGTATCTTGGCAAACTCTTCAATAGCCTCTGATGTCCCAAAGCCTGGCGCTGTTTGCGCGTTGATCACTGAAGCTCTAAATTTGTTGTATCGCGTCACAGCATCTGGCCCAAATATTTTTCTAGGGGAGATAAAACTGGTTAAAGGAATCATCTCACCTTTGATATTTTTGACATAAAAATCCTGCAAATCCGATAGGTCTTTACGGTTTCTTGCATCCGCCTGCATTACCACCGAATAGGTTTGACCGTATTTATTAAAGTCATTGATATAAAGTGAGCCTAAGTTGGCTTGTAATGTCTGAAAAACATCCGCCAAAGGAACGCCTAGATTTTTTGCTTTTTCTCGATCAATATCGAGAAAATACTGCGGCACATCAGCTCTAAAAGTACTAAAAGCAGAGGCAATAATGCCACTTTGCATCGCCTCAGTGGAAACAAGCTGAGTTTGTTTGGATAACTCCTCATAGGTGGTTCCCATCGTATCTTGAATCACTAATTCCATTCCGCCAACCGAACCAATACCTGGGATAGAAGGCGGCGGCATAGAAAAAATGGTGGCTTCAGGAATACGCTCGGGTGCTAATTTATTGACCCGCATAAACGAAGCGAAGACGCTATTTTCCATGCCCGGACGCTCATCCCAAGGCTTTAACACTACAAAAATAACGGCTGCATTACTTTTTTGCGTACCATCCATCAAGCTAAACCCCGTAATCGAAGTCACTGATTCAGTGTTTTTATCTTCCCATATTAACGCTTCGACTTTTTTAGCCACTGCCTTACTTCGTGAAAGGGATGCATCATCTGGCAATTGAATACTCACTATATAAACGCCCTGGTCTTCATCTGGCACAAAAGCTTTCGGAATTTTTAAAAACCCAAGACCTGTTGCTACCACTATGCCTATGACCACCAGTGCAACCAAAACCAATTTACGTAATAAATACCCAACCCCACTGCCGTATTTTTCAGTGGTTTTTTCAACAAAACGTGTAAAGCCTTTATACCATTTCGCCTCTTTTTGATTGGGTTTTAGTAAAAGTGCACAAAGCACAGGACTTAAAGTTAATGCATTAATACATGAGATAATGACAGAGACTGAAATCGTGATGCCTAGCTGCCGGTACATTTGGCCGGTTAATCCCGGCAAGACACTCACAGGTACAAATACAGCCAATAATACTAATGTCGTTGCAATGATAGGGGCTGTGATTTCACCCATAGAATCAATGGCTGCCTGCTTCGCGCCCTTTTCAGGACTCTCGTGTAAATGTCGCTCGGTATTCTCAATCACTAAAATTGCATCGTCCACAACAATACCGATAGCCAATATGAGCGCTAAAAGACTCATGGTATTGATCGACATACCTAATATCGCTAAAAACAAAAACGTCCCTATGAGTGAAACAGGAATCGCGATACTTGGCACAAGCGTCGCTCGAAAAGAGCCTAGAAAAATAAAAGAAATTAAAATAACCAGCACAACCGCCTCATAGAGCGCTTCTTGTACCTGCCCTATGGACTCTGAAACATACTTAGACGTATTGTAACTTGCTGAATAATCCACGCCTTCGGGGAAGTTTTTCTTCAGCTCTTCAAGTTCTTCCATGATCTTGGCATTGACCTGCAAGGCGTTCGCATCGGGTGTTAAATAAATCGCCATATTGACAGCTGGAAAGCCATTAAACTCAGACAGAATCGAATAATCACTTTGCCCCAATTCCACCTTAGCAACATCTCTTAAGTGAATTTGCGACCCATCAGGATTTGAACGGATAATAATATTTTCAAATTGCTCAACATCTTCAAGGCGGCCTAACACTTGAAGCGTGTATTGGCGTTGAATATCGCCTTCGTAAGGTGGCGAGCCTATGGTTCCCGAGGCAACCTGCACATTTTGTTCTTTAATCGCATTAAACACATCTTTTGCCGTTAATCCGAGCGAGGTAAGCATATCTGGGTTTAACCAAAGCCGCATAGAATAGGTTCCACCAAACACCTTGGCATCAGACACACCTGGCGTTCTTGCCAGCACACTTTGAATATTGATTTGCGCGTAATTGGTTAAAAATAAAAAATCTTTCGACTTATCTGGGGAGTAAATGCTGATAATCATCAACATATCAGGGGAAGATTTATTAGCAATCACACCACCGACTTTCACATCATAAGGTATTTTTGCATCCGCCTGAGCCAGCTTATTCTGAACCCGAACCACGGCCATATCAGGATCTGTCCCCAAATCAAAAGTCACTGATAAATTATAAATACCGTTACTGTCACTGGTTGATTTCATGTAAATCATACCCTCAACACCATTGACCACATCTTCGATGGGTCCCGCGATAGTCTTCTCTACAACATTAGCGGAGGCACCGGGATAAACAGCAGAAACGGTAACTTGAGGAGGGGCAACTTCAGGGTATTGCGCAACCGGCAAAGTCATCAAGGCAATAAACCCTGCCAGGGTAATGACAATAGAAATAACTAAAGCGAACTTCGGTCGACCGATAAAAAATTCACTAAGCATAAGCGCGCCTTACGTTGAAGATGGGCTTGATGATGTGCTCGATTGAGATTACGGCTTGGATTGATCCTTTACCTTCTCTTTACCCTTAATGATTTGAACCATTTGGCCATTTTTCACTTTTTGCACACCCGCGATAATCACTTGCATTCCGGGTTTTAATTGATCCGATTCGACAATCACATCCTGACCAATATTTTCTCCTGTCTCAACCATCAGCTTCTGAACCTTACCCTCAGCATCCACAACAAAAAGTTGCTCACCTTCTTGATTGCTAATAATGGCTGCTTGCGGAACCGTTAATACCGTGATGCTTTGATCGGCTTCTACATCCACTTTGACATATTGCCCTGGGCGCAACACACCTTCAGGGTTGTCAAAACGGCCACGAATCATAATCGAATCCATTTCGGCATCAATACGGTTGGAGATGAAATCAATTTTGCCGGATTTGTCATAGAGTGCGCCATTAGACAGCCTTATATACACAGTAAAGGTTGGGATAGGCTTGCCTGCGGCCCTCGCTTCACGGTTCACCTTCATTGCGGCATTGTAGATTTTGGCATCCACTTGAAAGGTGGCATAAATAGGATCAATACTAACTAAGGTTGTTAGCGGCTCAGGGTTTGATGGCCCAACCAGATCACCAATGGCCACATTTTTTTTACCCACTCGACCTTTAAATGGCGCAGTAATGCGAGTGTGACCCAGATTAACTTGCGCAGCCTGTTGTTTAGCCATCGCGGCTTTCACGTTAGCTTCTGTGGAATGTAAATTAGAGGTTAACCGATCCATTTCACTCTGTGAAATCGCACCTTTAACAATTAGGCGCTTACCCCGGCTATAGTTAAGTTTTGCTTCTTCCTCTAAAGCTTTGGTTTGCGCCACACTGGCTTTGGCGGCTGCCAGCTCTGCTTGATAGGAACTCGGCTCAATCAAAAATAATAAAGCCTCTTGCTCAACAATATCGCCTTCAATAAAGTCTGCCGACACCAAATAGCCCGAGACTTGCGCAAGAATATTCGCATCATTAACCGCTTCTAGCCGGCCAACAAACTCATGTCGTTGTTTGTATTGTTGATGTTGACTTAATGCAACTTTGACTTTGGTTGCTGAGGGTTTTTGTTCTGAATCCTGACAGCAACTAGAGAGAAAAAACGCTGTAAACAGGCAAGGAAGGCATAAGCAAAATAAAGAGGCTCTATACAACATAAAACAACTCTAGTCGCACAATTAAACCGACTTTAACAAAGGCAATTTTTTGCTGCAATGCCAAATGGCTAATTTTAGCGACTAAAGTTGCGTTACTTCACTTCAAACTACAGGATAAAATGACTCAAGTCTTGGTCTTTTACCAAGTCTTTAAGCTTATCATCAACGTACTTCGCATCAATCATCATGGTTTCACCCGATTTATCAGATGCATCAAATGAAACTTCATCTAGTACACGCTCCATCACTGTATGTAAGCGCCTGGCACCAATATTTTCTGTTCGATCATTCACTTCCCAGGCAATCTCTGCCACACGTTGAATGGCTGAATCATCAAACTCGATGGTTAAACCCTCGGTGGCTAACAGGGCTTTGTATTGTTCAATCAATGATGCATCCGGTTCTTTAAGGATGCGGACAAAATCTTCAGGACTAAGCGAACTCAATTCGACACGAATCGGTAAACGGCCCTGCAACTCAGGAATTAAGTCAGATGGCTTAGAAAGATGGAAGGCACCTGAGGCAATAAATAAAATATGATCTGTCTTAATCATGCCATATTTGGTGTTAACAGTGCAGCCTTCGATTAAAGGCAGCAGATCACGTTGCACCCCTTCACGAGACACATCAGTACCACCAGATTCACCCCGTTTGGCCACCTTATCGATTTCATCGATAAAAACCATGCCGGTCTGCTCAACACGTTCAACAGCCAAGGCCTTAATTTCATCTTCGTTGAGTAACTTGGCCGCTTCTTCTTCCTGAATGATTTTCATAGCCGCTTTGACTGGCATTTTTTTAGTGCGCTTTTTATCCTGCGAAAAATTCGAAAACATATTTTGCAGTTGATTGGTCATATCTTCCATACCGGGAGGTGCCATGATTTCAAGACCTACCGGTGCGGCGGCAACGTCAATGCTGATTTCTTTATCGTCTAGCTCACCTTCACGCAATTTTTTTCGAAATAACTGACGTGTAGCCGATTGATCATTCTTTTCAGAATCATCTTCAAAGGTTCTTGGCGGCGGCAATAACGAATCTAACACTCTTTCCTCAGCGGCATCGAGGGCACGATTTTTAACTTTTAACATCTCCTGTTCACGCAGCATTTTAATCGCCACATCCACAAGATCACGAACAATGGATTCAACATCGCGACCAACATAGCCCACTTCAGTAAACTTAGTGGCCTCAATTTTAATAAAAGGCGCATTGGCAAGACGCGCTAACCGTCTTGCGATTTCGGTTTTACCCACACCCGTTGGGCCAATCATTAAAATATTTTTTGGGTTTATTTCATTACGCAAAGCCTCATCCACACGCAGACGACGCCAGCGGTTTCGTAGGGAAATCGCAACTGAACGCTTGGCTGAATCTTGACCAATAATGTGTTTATTTAACTCATGAACAATTTCACGAGGTGTCATGGTACCTGTGGCATCAGTCATTATTCTGCTCCTTTTGATCACCTGAAGGCGCCGGGCCTTTAGGGGTAGCAACACTTTCTATCTCTTTAATCAGGCGATTATGGTTGGTAAAAACACACACATCTGCCGCAATGCCTAAGCTTTTTTCAACAATATCGCGTGCTGTCATCTCGGTGTTTTCATATAACGCTTTCGCTGCCGAGAAGGCATAAAATCCACCAGAACCAATGGCCAAGAGATTATCGTCCGTTTCAAGCACATCGCCATTACCGGTAATAATTAACGAGGTTTCTTTATCCACAACAATCAGCATCGCCTCAAGCTGACGCAATGAACGCTCGGTTCGCCAATGCTTGGCCATTTCAACGGCTGATCGGGTCAAATGCCCTTGGAACTTCTCAAGCTGGGATTCAAATAATTCAAATAAAGTAAAAGCATCTGCGGTGCTTCCAGCAAAGCCCGCAATCACTTTGCCGTTATAAAGGGTGCGGATTTTTTTGGCATTCCCCTTGATAACCATATTGCCTAGGGATACTTGACCATCCCCACCAATGACGACTTTATCGCCACGACGAACTGATAAAATCGTTGTACCTTCGTATTGCTCCACGTAACTCTCCAACAACTGGGTAATCACTATATGGCGTCAAAAATGGGTATTTCAAGGTAGAAATGACTTTATCGAGTCACCTGATAAATTTGTGCTTTAAGATATTCCGTTTCTTTAATTGCTGGATGCACAGGATGGTCGTGGGGATGACCTGCCTTATAAACCAGACGAAGGTTACGATCGACATGCCTTGACGCTTCTTGCACCAATTGCTGCAATCGTTCAGCTGGTAAGTGCATACAGCAAGATGCTGCCACTAAATAGCCCCCGGGCTTAACCAATCGCAAGCCTAGCTGGTTGATTTTTTTATAGGCTTTTTCACCGGGTTTTTGATCTTTTTTCTTTTTAATAAAAGCAGGCGGATCAATAATGACAATATCAAATTTTTGGGATTCACTAAGTAACGCCTCGAGTGCCTGAAATGCATCGCCTTGAATACTTTCTACTGAAGCATCAAAACCATTTAACTGGGCACTTTCATGCAAATAATCCAATGCTTTATTCGATGCATCAATAGCCGTCAATGCTTTCGCACCGGCTTTCATACACGCCAGGCCCCATCCGCCCATATAGCTAAACACATCCAAGACGGTTTTACCTTCGGCTAATTCAGCTATCTTGGCGCGATTTTCTCTATGATCATAAAACCAACCGGTTTTTTGACCTGTGGTACTTGGGATCACAAATTCGCAAGCATTTTCTGTGAGCGTCAAGGTTTCAGGGACGTTGCCAACAATCTCTGTTTGGTTAGAAACATCCAAACCTTCTTGTTTCAACGATTTCATATCTTGCCTGAATACAACCGCGTCAACTCCTTCAATGGACAACAACACCTCACTAATCACTTGACGGAATGGCTGAAGGCCTTGATGAGTGATTTGCGTAACCACAACCGAACCATAGCGATCTATGACTAATCCGGGTAAAAAATCCCCTTCTGCATAAAAAAGACGATAAAACGGCTGTTTATATTTATCCTGCCGTAATTGATAGGCACTTTGAATACGCTGCTTTATTAACTTTTCTCCTAGAGGGATCTTTTTGCTAACAAATCGCGCACAAATTAGTTGGCTGGGGTTAACCATTGCATAGCCGAGTAGCTTGCCCTTAGCATTAACAACCGCCACCTGCTGCCCTAAGTTAAAGGTGGATAATGGGCTGCGCGTTGCATCTACTTCGTTACTAAACAACCATAAATGGCCAGATCTAAGACGCTTATCAGCTCTTTCGTTAATAAACAGTTGGGGGTAATCAGCCAATGGGGCGTTCTCTTTCTCGCATCAGTGCGTTTGAATTATGGAGATGAGGCATCAGAAAAATCCCCCACCGCTATAATACTCAGGTCAAGGATTTTAGATTATTTTTAAGGATAAGCCCAGAATAGTTCTCAAAACCGTAATTGGAGATAACGAGAAATTACCGCGTCCTATTCTGTTACTAACTAGGAGAGGGGTAACCGACTCTAAGAGTTGATTTCTTCAGACTCAACAAATTCTAGATATTCATCAGCACCAAGCAGTGCATCAAGTTCGGTTGCATCTTTGATTTTTAGTTTAAAAAACCAGCCGTCACCATAAGGGTCTGTGTTGATAATTTCTGGCATATCTTCAAGGTCTTCATTGATGGCAATGACTTCACCACTAATCGGAAAATAAATATCAGACGCCGCTTTCACAGACTCGACAACACCAGCCTCATCAGCAGCAGCCAAATCAGATCCGATTTCTGGAAGCTCAACATAAACAACATCGCCAAGTGCGTTTTGGGCATAATCAGTAATTCCCACGACGGCTTCATCACCTTCAACGCGAATCCACTCATGGCTTGTTGCATATTTTAGCTCTGCTGGCAATTCATTCATCGATTTTTTCTCCATCGAAGGAATTAGTTCTACGGCATGAATCAATCCATAAAATTCTAAGGGTTAACGTATAAATTACAAGTTTTATTAACCATGTTATTTTATTTTTTCTAACACGAGAAATCTAAAGACAGCATATAAAGGTTAAAATAGCATCACGCACTTTTTAAAAGGGCAAGCCACTAATAAAAAATGCCATACGCCACATAGCTTTGTCACAGATGAAGCCATCTATTACCCCAAACCTAGCACGCAAAGCACTAACACTCAAAAGGCCAGTACTGCGACACCAAGCGTACAAGAAAAGACGTTATTGATACCCAGCTTTTCGTATTAGCTTAATCGCTTGAGGCTGTTTTTCAATAATAGCTTCTAGCCGTGTTTGATCCACCTGATATTTTGACCAATCTAACTCATCCACTTGAAGGGTAGAAAGTACCGGAAATTCAGCATTTAACGCAACCAAAACTGCCTGCGCTTCTTCTGATGTCAGCCACTCAAGAAATGCTTGCGCCTCATTGGCATTGTTAGCTCCTCTTAAAATTCCTGCGCCCGAAACGTTTACATGGGCACCCGAGGATTCCTGATCAGGCCAAACATATGGCAACAGCACTCCTTGGCGTTTTTTTTGCAAAACAACGGATGAATCTAACAATGCCACCGAACAACTCCCATCACTCAGCGCGTCAGCAAGCGACATAGGTTCCATAAATGGTGAATGCGCAAGATTAGCAACCCATTGTTTTAGCATCGCTAGCGTTTTTTCTTTGCCTTGATGAAAAATACTACCCGCTATCAATGATTGAGTATCTGAAAATGTTGAATTTAGTAAACACACTTTGCCATGCCATCTCTCATCACTCAAATTCAAGTATTTGTCGATAGCATCAGAATTAACTCCCTTACCCAACACAATCAACACTGCCCGCTGTGTAATACCAAACCACGAATTATCCTCACTGCGGAGACTCGCCGGTATATTTTTACTTAACACTTGCGACTGTAGCGGTTTTAATAATTCCATTCGCTGCGCTTCCCACAAGTAACCTGCATCCGAGCTTAACAATATATCCGCAGGTGTTGCAGAGCTTTCTATGCGCAATTTAACCAATAAAATACCGGCCTGGTTAGTCACGACCTCTATTTTTTTATGGGTTTTTTGTTCATACATCCGCACTAACGGATTCAACACATCAGGATGCCAAGCGCTGTAAATAACCAGATCAGGCGCTCTCTGCTGACTTTGCTTTGAGCAAGAAAATAGCAAAAAGAGCGAAACAATCAGAAAAAAACCGATATTTTTCATAGACATTAACAGCTTAACCACGTTGCTCTAGGCAAATTATGCGCGTTTACGATATGACTCAAATTTAACGAATTAAATCCATATAAACATAGGCTTTTTATTTACCGGCCAGAGGCCAAGTGAATAATCTTTCTCTTAAGAGGAGGTAATGCATCAAAGCCTGCCATCCCCAAATGCCTCAGAAGCCCAGCTGGCAATGTTTTTTGCTCAAACACCCGTTTAAATCCTTCAACTGCCGCCATCATAGAAAGATTATCCATCTTGCGTTTGCGTTGATACCGAGATAAGACTTTTGGATCAGCCAAGGATTCGTTAGCTTTTATTGCCTGCAACAGCTCTTGAGACAACACACTGACATCCTGAAGGCCAAGATTCATCCCCTGACCTGCCAAGGGATGAATGGTATGTGCCGCATCAGCAACCAAAACGACCCCGGGTTGATAATAGGTTTTCGCGTGGCGCTGGCGAAGTGGAAAACTGAAACGTTTTGTCACGCCGGTCAATTCGCCAAGCCAGTTTTCACTGACATTAGCCAACTCGGATAGAAAATCTTGATCAGACAGTGCTAGCAATTCAGCGGCTTTCTCCTCTTCTATCGACCAAACAATCGACACAGCTGGTTGATCATCCATTGCGGGCAAAGGCAAAAAAGCAAGAGGGCCATCTGAGCGAAACGTCTGCCACGCTGTCTTTTGATGAGGCTTTTCACAAGCCACCGTACACACAATTGCTCGATGACCATAATCCCATTCATTTGTCGAAAATCCAGTTTCTTTTCTAATCCACGATTCAGCGCCATCTGCACCCACAATAAGGTTAGCGACAATTACCGTGCCATCCGCCAAGGTTATCTCTGAGGGGGTTTCTATTGCATTCGACAACCTTAGGCTATCAATAGTCACACCTTCAAAACAGGCTGCGTTAGAGGCCTGTAATTTTTGATACAATGAATACAACAGCACTTTATGTTCAACAATGGCTCCCATTGTCGATTCACCAATCTCGGAGGCTTTCATCTCCAACTGACCAAGACTTGATGCATCACTAACAAACAGGCGGTTAAAAGGTTGAAAGCGTCGTTGATCTTCCAGAACAATACCTATAGATGCCAAAAATGCCCAACTCGCTAGATTTAATGCAAAAACGCGCGGATCGACCTGCTCGATGCCACAGGATAAATCGGGTATTTTTGGCTGCAAACTCCCGCGATCGATAAGCGCGACCGATAAACGGCTGTCTTTTAATGCGAGTGCAAGACTGGCACCTGCAACGCCGCCACCAACGATGGCTATGTCTACTCCAAGCCGTTGACTCATTTTTTTATCCTAATATTCATCATCCTATATGTTCTCGCAGTTACTGGTCTCGCGCCCATGCGCCTGCGTGGGAGTGCAAAATCATTACTTAGACAACGATTAATAACTACACTTTTCTTAGGCCAGCAGCAAAATCAATTAACTGCCCTCTCACATCTGGCATGAGAGCCAAGGATAAAAATCCCAATCGACTCACCATATGTGTAGGCAGGTTTTGATGCGAAAACCAAGCAGGCAACTTATCACTAAACCACCGCGTCATCTCCTGATCCCGGCTTTGCTGCTGTTCGTATTCATCAAGAACAGAAAGATCACCCAGTGAACAACCTGACATCTGTGCCGATTGCAGTACATTTGATAGCGCAAAACAGTCCCTTAATGCTAAGTTAAAGCCTTGGCCTGCTACAGGATGCAGTGTATGCGCAGCATTACCTAGCACCACCACATGCTTTCTGATTTGTTCTTTCGCTGTGGATAAACTTAATGGGTACGATTGCCGCTTACCCACTTTTATAAAGCGCCCTAAACGTTGGCCGAATTGCACTTGAAGACGATCAACAAAGGCTTGGTCATCAAGTGACAAAACCGCATCGGCCTTATCTGTTGGCAGTGTCCAGATCAGTGCAGACCGCTGTTGACTGCGATGCTCTGAATCTTTAAGGGCCATTAAGGGCAATAATGCCAACGGGCCATCTCGGGTAAATCGTTCAAAGGCAACGCCCAAATGAGGTTTTTCAATTTGCACATTGGCAACAATGGCACTGTGGTGATAATTCTCTACCTGCATGGCGATTCCCAGTTGCTGACAAAGGCTTGAACCAGCACCATCGGCAATCACAACCAGTTTGGCGTTAACCTGTTCACTCTGCCCGTCGTTGCCAGCCAACTCAGCACACACATGGCTCGACTTTGGCGCTAACTTTTTGACTTGCTTTGGGCAGGCCAAGGTGACATTCGTTTTTTGACGAATCAACTCGAGCAATGCACGGCCAAGCCACGCATTTTCCACAACAAACCCCAACGTCTCCCAGCCTTTTTCTTTTGCCGTCATAAGTGTTGAGCCTAAGCGTTCTTTCTCTGATACATGAACTGAGTAAATAGGCTCGGCAATGGGTGCAACACGCTCCCATACACCCACGGCTTTCAATATTTGCACACTGCTAAAAGACAGTGCGGTTGATCGACCATCAAAGCTGGGTTGAGGCAAAGGCGCATCGTTGCCTGGCATCGGAAAACGATCAACAACACAAATGCGAAGTGATGGAGGTAGCAAGGCCGCCAAGCTTAAGCCCACCATACCACCGCCGGCGATTAACACATCAAACATAAAGAAGGGATTGCTGTCTTTTTGTTAAAAACTTGGACGCCATTTTACGCTGATTTAATCGAACAGACAAAATCTCTCTTTATCGATCAGAATTATATAACTTAGGCCATCAAGGCTTCGATCGCCTCAATGGTTTTAGGCGCTTGCTGAGTCAACACCTGACAGCCTGTTGCGGTCACCACCACATCATCTTCTATGCGGATACCGATACCGCGCCATTTTTCATCAACCGATAGATCATCTGCCGCAATATAAATGCCTGGCTCTACCGTTAATGCCATGCCGGGGACTAATGGTCGCCACTGACCGTCAATTTTGTATTGACCCGCATCATGCACATCCAACCCAAGCCAATGCCCGCAGCGATGCATATAGTATTTGGTATAAGCGCCACTTTCGATTAAGTCACTCACTTTACCTTCCAGAATACCTAGGTTAACGAGCCCTTCAGTAATCACCCTCACGCTGGCTTCATGTGCAGCATTCCACGATGCGCCAGGTTTTACCGCATCAATTGCCGCTAACTGTGCATCCAAAACAATTTGATACACAGCCTTTTGGGGTTCACTAAACTTGCCTGAAACCGGAAACGTACGCGTAATATCTGCGGCATAATATCCAAATTCGCAGCCTGCATCGATTAGCACCAAATCATGCTCACCAAGCAATTGGTTATTTTCAACATAATGCAAAATACAAGCATTTTTACCACTACCAACGATACTGGAATAAGCCGCAGCGCGGGCTCCATGCATCATAAATTCATGCAATATTTCTGCTTCTAGCTGGTACTCATGCATGGTGCTTTTAGCCGCTTTCATGGCACGAACATGGGCATTGACTGAAATATCGGCCGCTTTTTGCATGAGGCTAATTTCTGAGGGCGACTTGATAAGCCTTGCTTCGTGAATTGCCGGTAGCACATTTTCAAGTCGCAATGGCGGTTGCTTACCTGCTCGCTTCTGCTGCTCTAAGACCCGAACGGCATCAAGTACAGTTTTATCAAAAGTGACATCTTCAGCAAGGGGATAAAATAACGTTGTTTTACCATCAAGTAAGGTGGGTAAAACGGTTCCCACTTCATCAATAGGATAGGATTGATCGGCACCATAAAGTGCTTTAGCGTCATCAAGCCCAACACGTAAACCATCCCATAGCTCTTTTTGAGGATCTTTGGTGCGGCAAAACAAGGTAAATGTTATTACCCCCTTTTGCTTAGATAAGACCATTAATGATTCCGGCTCTTCAAAACCCGTTAAATAATAAAAATCACTGCTTTGCCTAAAAGGAAAATGCGCATCGTTGTTACGAACTTTTTCAACGGCTGATGGCAAAACCACCGCTAAATCTTCACCTAAGACATCCAGCAAGGCTTGACGCCTCTGTGCAAATTCCTCAAACATTATTCACGCCTCTTAATTGGCAGCGGTAAATTGCTTAAGCTTACCGCAACCTGTTCGACTAATTAATGAAGTTTATCAGACCCTTTGGATGCAAACAGCGATTTTGCTTCAAGCGTATCGGCGGTTTTGGCATCTTTTGCTTTAGGCTTTGGCGCACATTCATAAAAAATCGTCATTGCTCCCATGCGCAAAAACTCAACTAAGTTAGCATAATCGAATTCACTGTCATCGCCTAACTCATCATCCGCCGTATCCACTTGGGCAATTGCCGCCATATCATTCAGTGTTTCATTGACAACCCTGTCTTTTACCCCCTCTTTTGCCGCAAATGCAAAGCCTGACAAAAAGCCCTGACACCAAAGCGCCATCGCCTCCAAACGCGCACCCATGGGTGTATTTTCATCCAATAACACCGGTGTAAATTCGAAGTCTTTCGCCACAAAGCTTGCCATGACTGACTGAAATAACGCCGTTAGCTGATCGAATTGACTCAATTGGTCAACTTCTAAAAACAACGCTAAATCTTTATTAATCACCTCTAAAGATTGACCGCCAGCTGCAATAAAGCCAGATAGCAATCCATGACACTCGGAGGGAGACTGATGAGAACCCTCACGGACAAGAAAATCTGCTATGCGATCAAAGTCCCACTGGTCATTAGTATCAGACATATAACTACTCCCAAAATACAAAGGATGTAATGCTAGTGAGTGCGTACATCAAAATCAATGCATGTTAAGATTAAATATTCGAGGTTCGGCTACGCTCATAGTAAAGGATCGAAACCTGCCTCTAACGCATAAAAATTCTCTCTGAAGCCTAAGGTGGCATTGACCCCCTCTTTGAACACCACTATATTAAACAGATGTGTATAGGGTAGCTGCGCTATGGATGACAAAACCATTGAGATGCTTGAAGGTCAAATTGATGCGTTAATTCAACGTTGTGAAGAGCTCATGACCGAAAACCAACACTTAAAAGAAAATGAACAGCAGCATCAGGATGAGAAAAAAATTCTCATGCAACGTAATGAATCCGCAGCGACTAAAATCAGCGCGATGATTGCTCGCCTTAAAACCTTGGAGAATAATGCGTGACCACAAACAGTGCCCACACAGTTCAAATATATCTCCTTGGCAAAGAGTATCAAATTGCCTGCTCTGAGGAGCAAATACCCGAATTAAAGCTAGCCGCAAGGCAGCTTGATCAAAAAATGCGCAATATCCGTGATACCGGTAAAGTCATTGGCCTTGAACGCATTGCCATTATGACCGCTCTAAACCTTTCACATGAATTAATCGCCGGTCAATCCGATGATGACAAAAAACGTATAGAGCAAGAAGAGCGCCTTGACTTGTTAAACAAAAAGCTACATTCGGCGTTAAATCACTTCAAGCCTACCCGTATATAACCCTCCATTCTAACAATTTCTTCCATTAACACTTAAAAAATTAACAAAGGCATGGAGCTTTTGGTTTATTTTCGTTATTCTGTGCGTGGGTTTCTAGATTGCTCGCCATTAGGGCATATCCTCGAGCCGATAAGCAAAACCATAGGAGGTTTTGTCATTGGATGTTGTGCACTACCGCTAGACGGGAAGCCTTATTCCAATACATAACCCCCGCCTTGAACCGTCGGGTTCAGGGTTACCCCTGAAGCGACAATCTGGAACCCACCACTACCCACAAGCTTTTGCGTTTATCACATTGGCATCCGTTTTTATTGCACCAGTCGTTAAAATCACCACCCATGACAGCACATCCTAATAAAGAAAAGCTTGCATACGATAAAAAAAAACTTCGCCATAAATACCGACTGCTTAGACAACAACTCCCCCCCAACACACAAAAGTTGCATGCGCAAAAACTCGCAGCCCAGCTCAACAAACTAAAAGGGTTTATTCAGGCAACGCATGTTGGTATTTATCAAGCCAGTGATGGGGAAATCTCCTGTGACGCCATTACCCAGCATTCATCGAAAAGATTCTACTTGCCCAAAGTGCTGTTTCACCCAAAGCGATCATTGGTGTTTACTCTCAGACAAGGACGAAAGCCTATAACAAAAAATCGCTACGGCATTCCAGAAATGAGCAGACCCACCCTTCGGCCAATAAGACAGCTAGACTGCATACTTATGCCTCTAGTCGCCTTTGATGAGACAGGCCATCGTCTTGGTATGGGCGGCGGATTTTACGACCGAAGTTTACTGTTTAAAGCAGGCAAACACTCCAGCAAAAAACCACTGCTTATCGGTCTTGCGCATGAATGCCAAAAAGCCTCAGCCTTACCAAAAGAGCCTTGGGATATTGGTCTTGACTGGCTAGTAACAGAAAAGCAAATCTACCACTTCAGCTATCGGCCATAATAAAGCGCACTAATTACAAGGCTTTCAGCGAAGAACCTCAAAATCAATTATTAGAAATGCCCTAAACTTAGAGAAAATCACTATAGGCTGGATTTTCGGTTTCATCTTTAAAAGGGTAACCCAGAGAATCAAAGACATCTTTCAAAGCATTCGCATCCGTATCATCTGCCAATAAGCCAACCAGTACTCGCCCCCAGGCTGATCCATGATTACGGTAATGAAACATCGAGATTGACCAGCGATTACCCAGGCTTGCCAAAAAATTCATTAATGCTCCGGGTCTCTCAGGGAACTCAAAAGTGTACACTCGTTCATTAAGACCCTGCTGACTTCGGCCACCCACCATATAACGCACATGATCTTTTGCCATATCGTTATCTGATAAATCTTTAACGCCATAATCCATCGACTCGAGCTTTGTCACCAGTTGCACTTTATCGTCTGAGGATTTGATTTCAACGCCTAAAAATATTTGCGCGGACGATTCATCATTATAACGGTAGTTAAATTCTGAAATGTTTCGCTTACCTATGGTCTGGCAAAACTTTTTAAAACTACCCACTTTTTCAGGAATTTGGACACTAAATACCGCTTCGCGTTTTTCACCAGAATGGCTTCTTTCACAAATATAACGGAGTCGATCAAAGTTCGTGTTCGCGCCACTCTCAATAACCACCAGGTTTTTCCCTGAGAGGTTATTCGCTTTACAATAATTTTTTAATCCTGCTAACGATAATGCGCCGGCAGGCTCTGCAATGGATCGTGTATCTTCAAAAATATCTTTGATCGCATCACAAATATCATCCGTCGAGGCGGTAACGACATCATCAACCGTTTCTTTAAGGATATCGTAAGGTCTTTTACCAATCTGAGCGACAGCCACTCCATCGGCAAACAAGCCCACTTCTTTTAGCGTCGTGCGCTTTTTATCTTCTAATGCAACCTTAAGGCAAGCCGCATCTTCTGGCTCTACTGCGACGATTTTAATATCAGGATTAACATATTTAATATAAGCAGACACACCCGCTGCCAGGCCGCCGCCGCCTACTGGAAGAAATAAGATATCAATAGGATCGGTTAATTGCTTAAGAATTTCTATTCCCATACTCCCTTGGCCTGCAATCACTTCCCAATCATCATAAGGGGGAATAAACACACTGCCTTCAGCTTCGACCAGCTCAATCGCATGGGCCAATGCCTCATCAAATGCATCACCATGCAAAACGACTTTACCACCAAAAGACTTAACGCCATTAATCTTGGTAGAAGGTGTTGTTTTAGGCATCACAATGGTTGCCTTGCATCCTAGCTGCTTTGCTGAAAAGGCAACCCCTTGCGCATGATTACCGGCAGAAGCCGCGACAACGCCTTTAGCTAGTTGCGCCTCAGATAATTGTCGCATCTTATTAAACGCGCCACGAATCTTGAAGGAATAAACCGGCTGCAAGTCTTCACGCTTAATCCAAATGTTGTTATCCCACTTGGCTGATAAAAACTTCGCCCGTTGAATTGGCGTTTCTATGGCAGCTTGGTACACATTAGCAGAAAGGATAGCTTTGATTAACGGGGCTGTTGTCATAAGAAGAATAAACCAAATGATTACATTTTAAAGGACTGAATTTGCCAGCCATTTGCGTTGGCATGCGCTTTCAACACATCATCAGGATCAATCGCAATAGGGTGATCCACAAGGCTCAACAAGGGAATATCATTCCTTGAGTCACTGTAAAAATAGCTCCCATTTAAATTCTTATCGGTATTGGCTTTCAACCACCCGTTAAGGTTTTCAATTTTCCCTTCACGGAAACAAGGCGTTCCTAGTGGTTTCCCAGTATAAGCGCCATCAACTATCTCAATATTGGTCGCCAGCACCTTATCCACACCAAAGCGCTCGGCAATACGGTCAACCACAAAGCAATTTGTCGCTGAAATGATCATGATAAAGTCACCTTGCTCACGATGCATTTGAATTTTTTCAATTCCCTTTTCAAGTACTAAAGGATCAATGACTGTTTCAAAAAATTCTTCTCTTAATGTATGTAACTGCTCAACAGAATACTCACTCAAAACTTTCAGGCAGAAATGCAAATACGCAAAAATATCCAATTCGCCCTTCATGTAATCAACATGAAAACCATGGTTCTTTTTATCATAATCAGGGTCTGTCACTAAGCCCTTTTTAACAACAAACTCGCCCCATAACGCATCGCTGTCACCCGCAATTAAGGTCTCATCCAAATCAAATATCGCCAGCGCCATAACGTACCGCTCTCAAAAATCGGCTATGATAGCAAATTTATCGTCAAGGCCTCCATCAAATTTATTACCGTACTATTAAGTGAACATATCCCATTCTTAAGATTCTAAAAAAAACCGTGAATTACTAAAGTTTTTGTATGTATCTATTTGTTCATTCGTTATTTTACCCGTTGCTTGTTTTATTTTTTACATCGTACGCTTTTTGCCAATGTCCACCGGATTATTTATCGCGATACTACCTAGAAGAAACTGGCAAGCCTGAAATTCATTATAAAGATGCAAAAAAATATCCCGGTGTCACTCAATATGATTTTGTTCTCTACTCCGTTAACTGGCCAGATAGGAATAACCAATGGCAACATAGGCTTTCTGTATTTATCCCTGATAAGAACCTTCACAAGGAGGCTTTACTATTCATTAACGGCGGCATAAACCAACCTATCAGGGAAAATGAAAAAGATCCCTATGAAAGCCCGCTAATCCCCTATTTTAATGCGTACTACGCCAGAAAGCTTCATGCAACCATCATTACTTTTTATGATGTACCCAACCAGTACATTCGCTTAAAAGATAATATTGACCGCAAAGAAGATGACCTGATTGCCAATGCCTGGCGACAATTTCTTACCGAGCCAGACCAATGGATTTGGCCACCACATTTAGCAATGGCCAAATCCACCAGCATTGCCATGGATGCGATAGAAAAAGCCGCTAAACCGTTAAAATTTCAGGCACCCAAGGGCTATATCCTATCCGGCGTATCAAAACGTGGCTGGGCAAGCTGGCTGACGATGCTAGCAGATCATCGGGTAGTAGGTATCATACCGGCAGTCAATGAAATCTTAGATGTTGAAAACACCATCCAATTTATCAAAAAAAGTTTCAACTTTTGGCCGCCAGCGTTTAACGAGTACATCACAGCCGGCATCCACAACCATTTACATGATGAAAAATTTCATGATCTGATGCAAATATGCGATCCCTACCGTTATAAAAATTCCCCGCGATACCAGCCTCGCTTCAACTTACCAAAATATATTATTCGCACATCCGGCGATGATTTTTTTACACCCGACTGTCAAAACTCAGTGGATATCTT
>JAPOUS010000160.1:0-15258 GCA_026708525.1 Cellvibrionales bacterium | reverse complement strand
CACCGAATTAACGGGAAAGACTACCTTAACACAGTGATGGATTTTTTTAGGGCTTATCTCAAGGGTAAAGCTCTCCCTCAACTGAAAGAACATATTGATGATGGCCATCTGAAACATGTCAGCATTGACACTAACGCCAAAAAAGTCATTTTATGGCAGGCTTACAATCCTTCTGCCCGAGATTTTCGCTATGGCAATAATATTCGCTATAAAGCCATCAACTTATCCCAAGAATACGCAGACATAGGCCCATGCCTGATTAGCTTGCCCAAACTCCCTGAAAAATCGGGTTTTTTTGCACGTTTCCTTGAAGTACGGTTCAAAGGTTTAACTTTAACCAGCAAGGTATACATAACACCCGATACTTTCCTTGGAGCAACAAATACAGAGATTGCATCGCCAATGGCAACAAAATAAAAAATGCTATCGAGGATTTTAGTTCTATTGATGAATTTTTGTAAAAAAACCGGTAGAATGCGCAGCCTTCGTCGACCCTGCCAACCGCTAAATTTTAAGGAGCCGCCCATGTTCCATACAGACATGTCTATTGAGTCATTTGACAAAGAAATTTTTGACGCCATCGAAGCGGAAAAAAAACGTCAGGAAGAGCACATCGAACTGATTGCTTCTGAAAACTACACCAGCCCGCGAGTGATGGAAGCCCAGGGCTCTGTACTAACCAACAAATACGCCGAAGGCTATCCAAGCAAGCGATATTATGGTGGCTGTGAGTATGTTGATATTGCCGAACAATTGGCTATTGATCGCGCGAAAGCCTTGTTCGGTGCCGACTATGCCAACGTTCAACCGCATTCAGGCTCTCAGGCAAACTCAGCTGTTTTTATGGCGCTCGTTAACCCAGGTGATACCGTACTGGGCATGAGCCTTGCCGATGGTGGCCACTTAACACATGGTGCTAAACCTAACTTCTCTGGCAAAATGTATAACGCCATTCAATACGGACTTAACAATGAAACTGGTGAAATTGATTACGACCAAGTCGAAGCTTTAGCGGATGAACACAAGCCTAAAATGATCATCGCCGGTTTTTCTGCCTATTCACGCGTGGTTGATTGGCAACGCTTTCGTGACATTGCAGACAAAGTCGGCGCTTGGTTAATGGTTGATATGGCACACGTGGCAGGCTTAGTGGCTGCGGGCCTTTATCCAAACCCTGTTCCTATTGCAGATGTGGTCACTACCACGACGCACAAAACCCTTCGCGGCCCTCGCGGAGGCTTAATCTTAGCCAAAGCCAACCCTGAGATTGAGAAGAAATTTAATTCGGCCGTTTTCCCTGGTGGTCAAGGTGGCCCATTAATGCATGCCATTGCAGGCAAAGCCGTTTGCTTTAAAGAAGCCATGTCAGATGAATTTAAAACCTACCAGGCGCAGGTCATTAAAAATGCACAAGCCATGGCAGAGGTCATGATCGAACGAGGCTTCGATGTCGTATCTGGTGGCACAGATGATCATTTGTTCTTATTAAGCTTGATTCGTCAGGGCATTACCGGAAAAGACGCTGATGCTGCTTTAGGTAAAGCATACATCACCGTCAATAAAAACGCGGTACCTAACGATCCACAATCACCGTTTGTGACCAGTGGCCTTCGCATTGGCACGCCGGCTGTGACAACGCGTGGTTTCAAAGAAGCAGAATGTAAAGAACTTGCAAACTGGATTTGCGATATTCTTGATGATATAAACAATGAAGCCTTGATCGAAAGCACCAAGGCCAAGGTGATTGCATTATGTCAGCAACACCCAGTTTATAAACAAGGATAGACCCAAACTTTCTGAGGAAACAACATGCACTGCCCCTTTTGCCAAGCGTTAGATACTAAAGTTATTGATTCACGATTGGTCGCCGAGGGCAGTCAGGTTCGACGCAGACGAGAATGCGCCGAATGCACCGAGCGTTTCACCACCTATGAAGTTGCCGAGCTTGTGATGCCCAAAATCATCAAGCAAAGCGGCGTTCGCGAACCCTTTGATGACGAAAAATTGCGCGCAGGTTTTTTACGGGCACTCGAGAAACGACCTGTCAGTGTCGAACAAATCGAAAGCGGCATCGATCAGGTAAAGCATCAACTGCGAAGCACAGGCGAGCGAGAAGTCGAATCCAATTTGATTGGCGAAGCGGTCATGGATGTTCTTAAAAGTCTCGACCAAGTCGCTTATGTGCGCTTTGCTTCCGTTTACCGAAGTTTTCAAGATCTTGATGAATTCCGTGCAGAAATCGACAAGCTCAAACCGGTTAGCGAGGAAAGCTAATGCTCACACCTCTTGACTATCAATTAATGAGCCAAGCCATTATTGAAGCGAGAAAAGGCCAATACAGCACCTCCCCTAACCCGGCCGTCGGCTGCCTCATTACCGACGGCAACACAGTAGCTTGCGGATTTCATGAAAAAGCCGGCCAAGGCCACGCTGAAGTAAACGCCCTAAAAGAAGCCAACTTACTGGGCGTAAACCTAAGCCAAGCGACCGCCTATGTCACACTTGAGCCATGCAGCCATTTTGGCAAAACCCCCCCTTGTTGCGAAGCGTTATCTGCAAGTGGCATTAAACGCGTTGTCTATGCCATGCAAGACCCTAATCCGGTGGTTTCTGGTAAAGGCTTAAAACACTTACGTGATGCAGATATTCAAGTCGATGGGCCGCTACTTGAAGAAGAGGCCTACGCGCTCAATCGAGGTTTTTTTCACCGTATGAAAACCGGCCTGCCTTGGTTTTTTGCAAAAACCGCCTCAAGCCTTGATGGACGAACGGCGATGGCCAGTGGAGAAAGCTTCTGGATTACAGGGCCTCAAGCAAGAGCCGGAGTACAAAGGCTTCGTGCGAAAAGCTGCGCGATCATTTCAGGCATAGGCACTGTTTTGGCAGACGACCCGCAGCTTAATGTCAGAGATGAGCGCTTTGCTCTCAAAACCTATGGTATACGCCAGCCTCTTCGTGTCATCGTTGATAGTCAATGCCGTATTCCGCTAGAAGCAAAACTCGTAAATGATGGCGGAAACACCTTGATTGCTTACTGCAAGGCCAATCAAAACACGCTGCAAGCGCTTAAAGAAAAAAACATAGAAACCGTGCAATTAGATAATGGCCAAGGGCAAGTTGATCTTCTTGCCCTGCTTAAGTTTTTAGCCGGCAAACAATGCAATACTGTCATGTTAGAAGCAGGCAGTACATTATTTGGCGCCTGCCTCGAGCAACAGTTACTTAATGAGGTCAATGCCTTTGTTGCCCCTACCTTACTCGGTTCAGATGCACAGCCTTTAGCCACCCTCCCCTTTACCAAAATGTCTCAGCAAATACGCTTTACCCCAACCAATATACAGCAGATTGGCAACGACATCTTATTAACCCTCGCTCCCGCCGAGCCTGGAGATTAAACTTCTGTAAATCCCCCAGTTTTACTAACAAATTCTTGACTATTTGCCTTTGAAAGCGCAGCATAGCGCCCTTCCCCTGTAGGTAGAAATGAGCCTGATGTTGGGCCGTCACTGAGAGTTTCCATGAACACCCCTGAAGAAATCATTAACGATATTCGCCTTGGAAAAATGGTCATCTTAATGGATGACGAAGATCGCGAGAACGAAGGCGATCTGGTCATGGCCGCTGAATGCGTTCGCCCGGAAGATATTAATTTTATGATCACCCATGCCAGAGGCTTGGTTTGTTTGCCCATGTCGGCTGAACGCTGTGATCAACTTAACCTACCCTTGATGGTCGACGACCCGGCTTGTTCGCACGGCACTAACTTTACTCTATCGATTGAAGCCAAAGAAGGCGTCACCACAGGTATTTCTGCCTCAGATCGCGCTCGAACCGTTCGCGCAGCCATTGCTCGAAACGCCAAACCCGAAGATATCGTACAACCTGGACATATATTCCCCTTGCGTGCCCAAGAAGGCGGGGTGCTAACCCGTGCAGGCCATACAGAAGCAGGGGTTGATCTTGCCCGTTTGGCTGGTTTTGAGCCAGCTGCCGTCATTGTTGAGGTTATTAACCCAGACGGTGAAATGGCTAGACGCCCAGAACTTGAAGCCTTTGCCAACGAGCACAATCTTAAAATTGGCACGGTCGCTGATTTAATTCAATACCGTGTGGCGAATGAAAAAACCGTTGAACACATAGATTCTGCCCCTATTGCTACCACTTATGGTGAATTTATTCTTCATCGTTACAAAGATTTGGTATTTGATCATATTCACTTTGTACTTACGCTTGGAGAGATTAGCGCAGATGAAGTTACCCTTACTCGCGTTCAACAAACCAATACCGTAAGAGACGTTTTACAAGGGGTGATCCCTGGGGTTGAAGGCTGGAACATGAGCACAGCGATGCAGGCAATCCAAAAAGAAGGTAAAGGCGTGATTGTCTTGATTCATCAACCTGAAAGCAGCGAAGAATTGATTACGGGCAGTGACTTAATCACAGGCAAAGACTATTTGCCGCCTAAAAATTCCAATTTAACACGTGAGATGAACTTGACTGTGGGCTTAGGATCACAATTACTGCGCGATTCAGGCGTGGGTAAAATGAAGCTGATGTCTAAGCCTGTGCGTTACAGTGCAATCTCAGGGTTTAATCTTGAGGTTGTAGAATTTGTTTCACCCACTGACCTACTGTAAGAAGTGCTGATATGAATATTATTGAAGCGGATTTAATCGCAAGCGGTAAAAAATTTGCCTTGGTTATCGGCCGTTGGCATGGTTTTGTTGTCGACAAGCTGGTTGAAGGCGCAAAAAGCTGCTTGCTGCGTCACGGAGCAAAAGATGAAGACATTACTTTAATCTATACACCGGGCGCATTTGAGATTCCATTAACTGTGCAGCAAGTTGCCGCATCAAAAAAGTATGATGCCATTATTGCTTTAGGTGCTGTTATTCGCGGTGGCACGCCGCACTTTGAATACGTTGCCGGCGAATGCGTTAGCGGGTTAACAAAAGCTAGCCTTGATTTCAGCATCCCTGTCACTTTTGGTGTATTGACCGTTGATACGATCGAACAAGCGATTGAACGTTCTGGCACCAAAGCCGGAAACAAAGGCGAAGAAGCCGCCCTTTCTGCCATTGAAATGGCCAATTTACTAACAGTATTAAAATAAATGAGTAAACGCCCACTGACTGACCAGCAAATACTGGTCGCAAAGCGCCGTAAAGCAAGGCACTATGCCATGCAGGCGCTTTATCAATGGAAGATGACAAAAGCCCCGATCAATAGCATTGAAACCGAATTTCATGTGGATAATGATTTTCGCAAGGTGGATGCGGATTACTTCAAGGCGATCTTGCATGAAGTCCCTGCGAACCTTGATGTCATTGATCAGACCATTGAACAGTGCATTACCGACCGGGACATTAAAGACATTAATCCGGTCGAATTCTCTTTGCTGCGCATGGCCGTATTCGAACTAAAAGACCGCATTGACACACCCTACAAAGTGGTCATCAATGAAGCGGTGGCACTTGCGAAAAAGTTCGGTGCAGAGGATAGCCATAAATTTGTTAATGCCGTCCTTGATAAAGCAGCAAGAGAGTACCGCGCCATCGAAGTGCAAGCCAATACCCCCAAAGACACAAATCCTTAAGGCTTATGAGTAAGGGTGAATTTGGATTAATTCAACGTTTTTTTAGCCAGCAGCAAGCGCAACCCAGCAGTATTATTCAAGGTATTGGTGATGATTGCGCTGTATTGCACACCCAACAACTAAGCGACTTGGTTATCTCAACTGATACCTCCATCGCGGGCAAGCACTTTCCTCATGATGCCGACCCAGTACTTATCGGCAAGCGATGCCTTGAAGTCGCTGTGAGTGATTTAGCCGCAATGGGGGCGACCCCTTTGTACTTTACCTTAAATATTAGCCTGCCACCCAACCCCGCGAATTGGTTAGTTGCGTTCTCAAAAGGTTTATTTGCTTCTGCCAACCGTTTCCCCATGACCTTAATAGGCGGAGACACCACCAAAATCGATTCACTGAGCCAATGCCAAATGAGTGTGACTGTGTTTGGTTCACTGCAAGGGCGAACAGGCTTGTATCGCAGAGGAGCCAACCCTAATGATTTTATTTATGTCTCAGGCACATTAGGCGATGGCGCACTAGGTTTAGCAGCCTACCAAAAGCCTGAAAACTTTACTGCAACTGACCGAGACTATTTACTCGATGCATACCTATCACCCAAAGCCCAAATCCAACTTGGCCAAGCATTAGTCGGCAAAGCCACAAGCTGCATTGATATTTCAGATGGATTGCTCTCCGACCTTGGGCATATACTCAATGCGTCCTCCGTTGGCGCCGAAATACACACGGATAAAGTGCCATTATCCACTGCGTTAAAGCGCAACATGAATCAAGACGATGCCATTCATCTTGCCCTGACCGGCGGGGATGATTATCAACTGTGCTTTACCAGCCCGCTATCCAAAGCAGCGCTTGGCATTGACAATATCTACTTAATTGGCAATATAACCCAATCTAAGGGGTTATCTTTTACGCCAAACAATTATGTGCCGCCAAAAACAACAGGGTTTGATCATTTTTTATGAAAGAAACGCCGCTTTTTAACTTAAAAAACCCGGTTCATTTGTTAGCAACAGGGTTTGGATCTGGCTTAAGCCCTTTTGCGCCTGGAACCGTCGGCACCATTGCCGCTATCCCGCTATTTTATTTGTCGCTCATGCTCATCCCAGCACATTATTACTGGGTATTTATTTTAGTTACTGCAATTGCTGGGATATATATATGTGGCCAAACAGCCAAAGATATTGGCGTGCATGATCATGGCAGCATCGTCTTTGATGAGTTTGTTGGTCTTTGGATTACCCTCTATGGCATTGCTTACTATGCTGCCGACCCTAAGCACTGGATTTCTCTTCCCAATCATTGGGTGTGGGTGTTAGTCGGTTTTTTGTTCTTTCGATTTTTTGACATCATCAAACCTTTTCCCATAGGCTTATTAGACAAGTACGCTAAAGGTGGCTTCGGCATTATGATTGATGACATTATTGCTGGGATTTATGCCTTACTCTTGCTGAAATTAACTACTTCGTTATTTGTTTATTTTCGTGCAAGCTTGGCACTCTAATCCACTTTTAGACAAGCGTCCGAATCCCCTGTGATACAGCTTGCACTCTCCAAAAGCTTGCTTTCACAGACCTGCGCTTTTCGCTAGACTGCCCAAAAACAATAATAAGAACAACCATGACCCAACCGCACACATCGCAATGGGCGGCATCCACTGATTCAATAGCCATTTACTCGGCTTTTCAGCTCGCAACCCTCGTCACCTTGGGTGTCTCTGCGGCCATTTTAGGGTTCACTCTCTGGCTAACCGGCGGCCATTTCAGCTTAAGCCTTGATGACCCTTATATTCATTTAGCGTTAAGTGAAAATCTGTTAACAGGTCACTATGGCATCAATACCAATGAATTTTCCGCGCCTTCATCGTCAGCTCTCTGGCCGTTGATTATTGCACCACTGACTTTACTCCCTTTTGCTGACCTAGGCTTATGGCTATTTAATCTCATAGTAGGAGTAGCCAGCTTGTTTATTTTTTCGAAGCTCATCGACACTAAAGAAGCATTTGGTCAGCCTTTACGCGATAGAACGATGGTTTTTTTTCTGCTGCTTTTTGCATTGCAAGCTAATATCTTAGGCCTTGCGATGGTTGGCATGGAGCATCAACTGCAAGTCTTTCTCTCAGTCGCCATCTTTTATGGTATGTATCAGCACCTGAAATATGATCGCTTACCGCTATGGTTAGGCTTTGCCATTATTGCTGCCCCGCTGGTACGCTACGAGAGTTTGGCCATCAGTGCTGCTGCGCTATTTTATCTATTTTTTACGCGCCGACGCTTTTACGCTTTTGCTCTAGGAGTTATCACGCTTGGGGGATTAGTCGGCTTCTCTATATTTTTACTTTCTCTAGGTTTAGATAAATTCCCTGATTCTGTACTCGTTAAATCCAGCACCGCACGTGGACTTGCTAACCTTTTTGATAATCTTTGGGGCAATTTACACTTTCCGAAAAGCATTGCCTTAGTGTTTATCATGATGTTGTTTTTACATACTGCTTGGTTTAAATCCATTGGTAAAAAGCATCAAGTGTTTTACTTATCGCTAGCAATTGCCATTGGCTTACACTTACTATTTGGCCGCACTGGCTGGTTCTTCCGTTACGAAATTTATATTTGGGTATTTGCAGGTTGTGGGGGTTTTTGCCTCTTTCGACAACCTTTACTACCTGATGAAAAACCCCTTTGGCGACGATTATCTAAAGGCATCATGGTGCTATTTGTTAGTGTTGGTAGCCTTGAACATGTAGCCGCTCTCATTGCCACCCCGGTAACAGCCAGCAATATTTTCTACCAACAGCATCAAATGGCAACACTGGTTAAAACGTACATCAAAGCCCCTGTTGCGGTCAATGATTTAGGCGCTGTGTCTTTTAAAAATAGACACTATGTGTTGGATTTATGGGGGCTAGGATCAAGCGATGCCCGAAAATTACGCAAAGCAGGCGGCGTGGATTGGATGCATAAACTGGCACAACAAGCCAATGTGCAACTCGTGATGATTTATCAAACAAACAATTGGTTTCCTGATGTACCGACGCAGTGGATTAAAATTGGCGAGTTATCAGATGCCACCTTTCGGTTAATCTCCCCTTACCCTGTGAGTTTTTTTGCCATTGATCAGGCAAGCTTTGAGCAAAGTCAGCTTAAGATTCAAGCTTGGCAAAAAACATTACCACAAGTGGTAACCTTTACTTGGCAGAGGCACGAATCGATTGCAAGAACGTCTGACGTTCAGGGTTTAGCTGATCAATAGCTGATCGCAATCCACCTGCATTAGCCTGCTGACACCAACTAAAAATCGGCTCATCGTAATCTAAAGGTTTGGGTAGCACCTGTTGTTGATAAAAATTTGGCATCAATAGATTCACTACAAATTCTGCGCGATTGATAAGGTTGGCTAATTTTCCGCCACTTTTATATTCAAAACTGACATCACTGCATTCAGCGAGTGCCGCATTGACTGGTGAAACAAAAGCTACTTCGCGATCAAGTCCGTAAACCCTTTTCATCATGTAGGCCTCAAATAACAATGCGGTATCGGCATTGGCGTCCTTATAACTCCTAAGATCAACCGCTTTATCAACTAAAAACTGTTCATTAACAAAATGCAGACGATAGGGTACGTCAACCCGATCCGCCACCAATGGCTGCATGGCTAATTGCTTAAGATAATCACTGCCTAAAGGGTATAGCGCCGCAAGTGCTTGTGCTGCCTTTCCTAGCATGTGGGTTTCTAGGCGTTGACTAATGCTTGCCGGCTTCAAAAACAAACTAACCTTTTCAACTGCTTTTATAGGCATTTGATTTAATGCATAAGCCATCTCATGAAAAACAACCTGCGCGGTTTGATATTGCATTTGTGTCAGTGACCTTGTCTGCGCATTTGCATCAAATGCTAATTGCCCTGATTTGACGTAACGTGATAGTGACAGCCATTGAAATGCCTCGCCATCAACGGATGACACATAAAAAACAGGACGTTTATCTATGACACAACTGCCAGCTTGCTTTCGCTGCGCCTCCGTTTGCCATAACTGTTGGGGGCTTAAATATAGCATACCTGTCACAGGAAAATAAAACGAGGTATCAATCAATGGGTGAATAACAATACCTGTTATGCTGGCAAACACCTCTAACGCCTCAACGGGTACACTTGCTAAAAACTGTTTAAAGTTTTCATGCATCCACGCATCAGTCACCACTACCTTATTTAAAATGTTGGCTTTTGATAGCGATTCGGATAATCCCAACAAAGGCAATTTGGATAAACTGCACGCATCTTCTTTATAGGCAACAAGCCCACACTCGGTGACAAGCGTTTGATTAGCGGTTGTTTGAATAAAATCCGACCGTTTCGCTTCATGAAAAAAAGAGTGATCACAACGTATTGCTTCATCAAGCATCTTAACGATAGATTCTTTTTCTCCCTTTTGTATGGGATAAGTTGATTGCTTAAGTGTCGAGGAAGCAGTTTCTTGTTTTTCTGGTAACTGCTGAATGGTATAGGTTGGCTGCACAAACTTAGTGGCAATACTCGATGCAGGTGTAACATCCTGCTGTGCACTACACCCCATCAAAATAAAGAACAAAACAAAGGGTACCAAGGACAAAATCACATATAGCTCAGGCGGTGTAGTATCTTTTTGCATGCTCATGAAAAATCTTATTATTATTGTAAACCTTATTTAGTTATAGCAGGCAAACACTGAGGTTTTTTAGGCAAAGATGACTATCTTCTTAGCTTCTTTCCCCTTATCTTCTTAGATGAAATATTTGACAGCTTTACGCAAGGCAGACAAAATCGAGCTTTTATGCAAGATAACCTCCATGCCACTATTTCCACCCGATGATTCAGACAGCGAGTACCTTTCGCAAACGGATGATGACAATCCATTAAGCCGAGTTTATATTGCGCCTTTTTATCTAGATGAAAAAGAGTGGCCAAGTGTCGAGCATTACTATCAAGCAATGAAATTCTCTAACGACGCCTTCGCTGAAAAAATACGGCAAGCCAAAACCCCAGCCAAAGCTAAAAAATTGGGCGGCAGCCGATTACATAAAAGACGCAAAGATTGGCAAGCGATTAAAACCACCGTAATGACCCGCGCCGTTTACATTAAAACACGCACACATACCAAGATTGCCAAAGCCCTATTAGATACTAATGATAACCCCCTGGTTGAAAGCAGTGCCTACGATTATTTTTGGGGCTGCGGTCGTGACCGACGCGGTCATAACCATTATGGCAAAGTGTTAATGGCCGTGAGAGACAAATTAAGAGATGAGCATGCCGAAGAAGTCCAATAGTCGCCTAGTTTACTCAACCGAAACAGGCAATATATGCCCTGATTGCGGCGAACCTAAACATGTCGGTAAGTGCAAAGACACCCAAATTAAAGGCGATGGTCGAGTCCGTATATCACGCGAAACGAAAGGGCGTAAAGGCGCTGGCGTCACCTTAATTACTGGATTGGCTTTAACTCCTGACGCACTCAAAGTCCTGCATAAAAAGCTAAAAAAGCGCTGTGGTGTGGGAGGAGCAGTCAAAGATGGCGTTCTAGAATTTCAGGGTGATCATAGAACGCTTTTACTGGAATTATTAGAAAAAGAAGGCATCACCGCAAAATTATCTGGCGGGTAATGGCTTAACTCGGCTCGGCGGATTAATTATCTAGTGCTCAACTTCTTTAGGCGTCATATAGCCCCCCCAACAAAATCAGCTTAAATTGAAAGGTTTTGAGGCTCACTACTAACATAATAAAAAAATAACTGCTTAAACGGCTCAGGGCTAGTAAAGGTATTTAACTCATGCGGGTGTGATTGAATCCGTTTAACTGCTTGAATACGTGACACCCAAAAACGCAATGCAGTGATTTTTAACATCAATGGCCAAACGGCTTTTTCGGCATCTGTCAACGCACGCAAGCTTTCATAGCCCTTAATAAAACTTGCTAACTTATCGTTATCTAACGCGCCATTAGCAACACACCAATCATTAGCACAGACAGCCATATCGTAAATCATAAAGCCGCGACCAGCGGTAAAAAAATCGATAACGCCTGTAATATCATCACCATCAAACAAAGCATTATCCCGAAATAGGTCGCCATGAATAATGGTCTTAGGCAAGCTATCTGCCACACATTCAGCGTTATACTCATCTAAGACTTGCTGACAGGCGGCTAGTTCATCTGATGTCATGGTATCTGTCACTTTGGCGAAGGCGTCATTCAACCATTCAACATCCCGAATACCCCCGCCTTGGTATTCCATCGCATGGGATACTTCATGAATGCGCGCAAGCATCACACCCATCTTTTCACACTGGCTTAATGATGGGTTTTGTACATGATGTCCTTCAAGACGTGGGCAGAGTACCGCAGGCTTTTGATTCACCATTTGGATATTTTTCCCATCATAATCCCTGACAGGAATCGAGACCGGGATGTGTTTGCGCCCTAATAACTCCAGCAAACCCAAATGAAAAGGCAAGTCGTTTTCTGGCAGCTCTTCAAAAATGGTCAAAAAATATTCACCCTCACAATCATATCCATACTCTTCGGCCATATGATTGGAGCTTGTTGTAATCGCATAATTGGTATTTTCAAGCCCTGCACTGACACCACTAAAACGTATCAGCTCCCCAATCCCATAGGGTTTAATTAACGCATTAATTTCATCAAAATCTAAAGTGGTAAATACAGCCATAATCCTGAAATTCCTGTCTCGAATTAGTAAATGCAGCGCAAAAGCGTGTAAGATAACCATCAACTCAATGATTTTAGATTACCGCCATGACCGACAGCCTCACACCCATCATTTTAGTCGATGGATCGTCTTATCTGTTTCGTGCCTATCATGCCCTGCCCCCGTTAACCAATTCTAAAGGTCAGCCCACCGGCGCGGCTAAAGGGGTCATCAATATGATTCGGAGTTTACAAAAAAGTTACCCCGAAAGCCCTATTGTTGTCATCTTTGATGCAAAAGGCAAAACTTTCCGTCATGAGCAGTACAAAGACTACAAAGCGAATCGCCCGCCCATGCCGGATGATTTGCGCGATCAAATTGCCCCCATTCATGCCATTATTAAAGCCATGGGCTTACCCTTAATCATCGAAGCAGGCGTCGAAGCAGATGATGTGATTGGTACCTATGCAAGAGAAGCCAGCGCAAAAAATATCCCTGTAATTATCTCCACAGGCGATAAAGATATGGCACAACTGGTCGATGAGCATGTCACTTTAATTAACACCATGAATAACACCACCATGGATGTTGAGGGCGTAAAAGAGAAATTTGGCATACCGCCTGAACTCATCATCGATTTTCTGGCACTGATGGGTGATAAGGTCGATAACATTCCAGGTGTTGCAGGCGTAGGTGAAAAAACCGCCCTTGCCATGCTGCAACAAATCGGCAGCATCAAAGAGATATACGAACGGTTAGAAGATATTCGCAGCTGCGATTTTCGCGGTGCTAAAAAAATGCCAGAAAAATTACTGGCAGAAAAAGACAACGCCCTACTCTCCTATGAACTCGCCACCATCAAATGCGATGTTGAGCTACACCATGCGATTGATGAATTACAAAACGGCGCACCCAATAACGATGAGTTGCTCAAGCTTTACACTGAGCTGGAATTTAAAACTTGGATCAAAGAAGTCAGCGATGGCGATGTCATTGAGACAGAAGACAAGCCCATCGAAACAAATTATCAAACCGTCACAACGCAATCTGGGCTTAATGACTGGATAAGTAAAATCAAAAAAGCCCCGCTCGTTGCTTTTGATACAGAAACCACCAGTTTAGATTTTATGGAAGCGCGCATTGTCGGTGTTTCTTTTAGTGTACAGGCAGGTGAGGCTTGTTATATCCCCTTAGCGCATGATTATATGGGCGTGCCCGAGCAACTCGATCCCACCGAGACGCTTAACCTGCTCAAACCTTTACTGGAAGATCCTAAGATTAAAAAAGTCGGGCAAAACCTTAAATACGATGCCCATGTGCTATTAAACCATGACATCACACTTCAAGGCATTGCGCAGGATACCATGCTCGAATCCTACCTGTACCATTCCACAGCTAACCGCCATGATATGGATACCTTGAGTGAAAAATTCTTAAACCATGAAACCATTCATTTTGAAGACATTGCCGGCAAAGGCAAAAAGCAGCTCACCTTTAACCAAATTGCTATTGAAGTTGCAGCGCCTTATGCCGCTGAAGATGCCGATATTACCTTACGATTGCATGAAAAATTATTTCCACTATTAAGCCAGCAAAAAAAGCCGTTATGGGTTTACGAAAATATTGATTTACCCTTAGTGAATGTCTTAACGCAAATGGAGCACAAAGGTTGCTTAATTGATACGCCGAAATTGAAAGCGCAAAGTAAAGAGCTTGAGAAAAGCTGCTTAACACTCCAGGCCAAAGCATTCGAGCTGGCAGGTGAAGAATTTAATTTGGATTCGCCCAAGCAACTGCAAGTCATTTTATTTGAAAAGCTTGGGCTTCCGATTATAAAGAAAACCCCCAAAGGACAGCCCTCAACAGCCGAGCCTGTTTTGCAAGAACTGGCTGATCAATACGAGCTGCCAAGCATCATCATGCAATACCGCAGCATGCGTAAACTCAAATCGACCTATACCGATGCCTTACCTGAGCAAATTAACCCAGCAACAGGGCGCGTACATACCTCTTACCATCAGGCTGTTACCGCCACAGGGCGTTTATCTTCAAAAGATCCTAACCTTCAAAATATTCCGGTTAAAAATGAAGAAGGTCGTAGAATTAGAAAAGCCTTTATTGCACCTAAAGGTAAAAAAATTGTCGCTGCGGATTACTCGCAAGTCGAATTACGCATTATGGCGCATTTATCTGGCGATCAAGGCTTACTCAATGCGTTTAAAGAGGGCGCAGATATTCATAGTGCAACGGCTAGCGAAGTGTTTGACACGCCTATTGATGAAGTGACCAGCGAACAACGACGAAATGCTAAGGCCATTAACTTTGGTTTGATCTATGGCATGTCAGCCTTTGGTTTAAGTAATCAATTAGGTGTCGATCGTGGCACTGCACAAAGTTACATCGATGCCTATTTTGAGCGCTTTGCTGGCGTTAAAGATTATATGGCACGCATTAAGAAGACGGCTTCCGAGCAAGGCTATGTTGAAACTCTCTTTGGTCGAAGGCTCTACTTGCCCGAAATTAACAGCAAAAACGGCATGCAGCGCCAAGCCGCCGAGCGGGTTGCCATTAACGCGCCTATGCAAGGCACGGCAGCCGATATTATCAAAGCGGCTATGATTGCTATTAATAATAAAATCTGCGAATTTGATGATACCTTTATGCTAATGCAGGTTCACGATGAATTAGTCTTTGAACTTCCAGAGCAAAATGTCGAACAATTTAGCCAGTTTATTATCGATAACATGCAAAACGCAGCAAACTTGGATGTACCGCTAATCGTTGATGTTGGCGTGGGTGATAACTGGGAAGAGGCGCATTAGCGTGCCTCTGTGCCTAATGTTTTGTTGTTTGTACATCTGTCTGTTTTTTAAAAAACTCATATATTAATTTGAAGTGATCATCCTTAAGTGGTGCAGCTAAATGTGATTTAATTCCTAAGTTTTCTGCTTCATTTATATTTTCCACGGCATCATCAAAAAACAA
>JAPOUS010000105.1 GCA_026708525.1 Cellvibrionales bacterium | reverse complement strand
ATTTTTAAAATATCTAATTGCACTTTTTCATTTTGATGATCAATCTTTGCTGCTTTAAATAGAGCTTCATTTCGTTGTAATTCGGATGCATAATCATTTTTTTCGATGCGCACTAAGCTATCGCCAAGCTCTGTATGCTGATCATCAATAAAACTGATTTTTTCAATAACCCCATTGACCTGCGATGTAATATCTACAATATCGCATTGCAAGGTAGCATTATTTGTCGACTCAAAGTTCCTACTGTAAACCTGGTAACCTAAATAAAGAACGATACAGGTAGTAATAACTAAAGCTACTTGGACTCTGTAATCTTTAATCATTGTGTTCATATTATTTACTCGAACATTAACCAATTTATTTGCCTGCTTTCAATTTGTTTGTTTTGATACCAAAAATAAGAAGAAGCATCATAAAAACAAAAATACCGGTAATTATCTGAAATATATTCATATAGGTGAGCGCTAAAACTTGTTCCATAACTCGCGAATTTAACCGCCTTAATGACATTTCCAATGCGAATGATTCACTCGGCACTCGAACCATAAAGAATTCAAGAACGCCAGAAAAACGTTTATATAAAACCGGGTTAGAAAACGTAATATTGTGTCTAAGCAGGCCCCAGCTCTTTAATTCATAATGCGTGATGAGCGTGGCAAAGGTTGCAATGCCTATGGTGCTTCCAAGCAATCTTGTTGTGGACTCAAGGGCCGCAGCGCCCGCCAATTTTTCTTGAGAGGTATTCATCATAGCGACTGTTGTTACAGGCCCTAATACAAATGCAACGCCTATGCCTTGAATCACCTGTGGCAAGATCATGTCATGCCACCCTGTATCATGAGTAAATCGACTCATCATCAGCCCACTGATGATCGCCAGTGTGAGGCCAAATAGAATGAGGTTTTTTAGTTTTACTCGATTAAATAAGTACCCCACTAAAAGAAACGCGCCCATCATAACGATGGCTCTCGGTGCCATCGATGTGCCAGCTTGGGTAGGCGAAAAATATAATGTTTCCTGCATATAAATAGGTAGTATGAACAAGGTGCCTGACACGACAAACCCGCCTAAAAAATTTATTGTATTGGCTGTTCGAAACGTCGTATCTTGAAGCGCTGTTAACCCAACCACAGGGTGATCAATCATTAACTCATGCGCGATAAAAGTAATGAAACTAGAAATGCAGAGCATGAATAAATAGACATTTGTTGTATCTTCAAACCAGAATGTTCTATCCCCACGCTCCAAAATCCCCACCAGTGAAATAGTTGACGCTGCCAGTAAAATAATGCCGATATAATCTATTTTCGAGACAGTAGCGCTATCATTAGGTTTGTCATCGGCAACAAATTTGTTGACCATGACCATACTTATAATGCCAAAGGGTAAATTAATTAAAAATAAAAGTGGCCAACTGTATTCATCAATAATTATGCCTCCAAGCATGGGGCCAAATGCAGGGCCAAACATAATAGAAACGCTATAAATTGCTAGAACAACGCCATGCCTCTGCTGCGGGAATGAACTTCTGAGGATGACACCCTCTACAGGTAATAAAATACCTGCTCCAATACCTTGCAGTGCACGGAAAATTGTCAGACTGATTAAATTATCTGCCAATGCACACAACACAGAACCAATAACAAATAACACTAGACCTATCTGATAGGTTTGCTTGCGCCCTTTACGCTCAACGATTTTTGAAGAGATCAACATAAAAAGCATGGAGGTGATGGCATAACTGGTGCTAACCCAACTAATCTCAGCGATGGTCGCTGAAAACTCACCACGTAGATTTGGCGTTGCAACATAGAGTATAAAAGTATCTAGCGAAGCCATTACACCACCAATAGAAACGGCTGTAATAAGCGGCAAACCTTCGCGTATACTATTATGTTGTGTTGAGTTACTCATGGACATTAAGCTACTTGATTAAGATTGTCTGAACTGCTTATATATTTTTCTAGCGTCGCACTAAATTTTGCTTTGACCGCTTCAACCTGCTCGTTAAGTAGGCTTGGCTCAGGGTAAACAAAAATAATCTTTAATCGGCTTTTAAACTCCATACAATGCGCAACTAATGCAAAATTTGCCGAATTTCGATTCGCGAGCATAAGATAGTCAATCACATCAAATGCTTTGTAATTGGTTTTAACGCCCACTTCACCCAGATTGGTGATACCAACACCCCCAGTAAATTCATTATTATCGATCAATGTACGCGTTTGCTTAACGATCTCACTCTGATTGGTAGCTGCTCTAAACTGACTCGTTTTAATCATTGTCATTAGCAGTTCACGATCATATAAACGTGCACTTTCATTAATTGTCCGAGTCTCGGTATCGAAACAGGTTGAAGCTATGGATATATAGCAACCAAGTTCTGTATCAGCGTCGATATCCGTAGGAACTAAATGACGTAGAGACGTTGCAGTACTTAATGTTGCTTGTGATCGAGTCAACCCGGATTTGAACGCTGACCGCATTAAAATTGCGGCTATAACCGAGTGAGGTTTAAGACCATTTTCAGAGCAAACTAATTTAAATTTTTCTGTGTCTTTATCGCTTAATTCAATACACTCCCAATGCGTTTTTCTTAAGCTAACCGAACAGGTTTTAGAATGTGGAAAAATACTATCTATCGCAGGATTATTCTTTGGTGTGCTAGCTTTTTTTAAGCGTTGAAAATCATCGACAGCTGGGTGCATACCCAACATGGCTAGATCTTTTTCATTGGTATTCCCACTCAATTTCGTTTGATAAATATCTAGCAAATCATTCGCAAGATGAAACATACCCGCACCATCAATTAACGCATGATGTACCGTCATAATGAGTGTTGTGCTGTTATCTTTGTTTTTTAGAAGCCTTATTCTCCACAAGCTTTTATCTTGATCTAACGCTGTGTTAACTTCTTCTCTGATATATAAATCAACCTCTTCACTGCGATTAATAGTTGTAAACTCAACACCAACATCATCAATGTCACATGTCTGTATAAAATAAAACTCACCATCAATTTCGTTGATAACACATTGCAAGGCTTGATAACGCTTATACAACACCATCGCCGATTCTTTGAATAGCTGTTCATTCACATTATCGGATAGAGTAATCACTTGGATACCCTGGGTCGAACCTGACAAAATTGAATGAAAAGCCGCCATACGACTTTCCATACCGCCTAATAGACGAACACGCTTATCCATAGTTTATACCTTTTGCTGTAAGCACCTTTACAAGCAGACGCTAGTTATCTATTGATCAATAGATAACTCGCAGTATCATCAACGTTTATTTGTTAGTTTTCACCAACAACTCTATCGTAGTTATTTTTGCTCTCAGTAAAGTGATCTAACATGATATCTAGGTATCTCTCCGAGCTATTCAGACGAATCAAGGCACCAAGCGCGATTTCTCTGCCTAGACGAGGATCTTTTTCTACAAGGGGAGCAATAACATTATTTAACCAGGCTTTTGCATGCACAGTATCAATATGAATATGTAGCTTATGATACTCAATGCCTTTTTCAGGAAGATTGTTTCTTTCCCAAGCCTTAACTACATGCTTGAATCTACGAGGAGCAAGATATTCAGTAACACCGAAGTAACCTACTGCTTTGTAATAATGACGACGATGCAACGCAAAGCATGCCGATAAGTTACCGGAGATGATTGCCTCATCAAGAATATTTTCTTTGATAAACGCATCGGTAACTCCGACAGCATCTAGTGCTTTACTGAATAAACGTGTGTGCACATCTTCTTGCTTGCCATTACCCATTTCATCCCAGTAATTACTCGCAATCTCTAATTTTTCACTCGGACCAGTCCCTATTTGCATCAATGCTAAAATATCATCAAATCGCGGGTCTAATGTGGTTTCTTGAGCCAAATAAAAAGCCAAGTCTTCTGCATCGGCAAACTTAGCGATGTACTTATTATAAAGCGGATGAATACTTGAGGTGTGCGCACCGATGAGTTTATGCAGCCAATTAATATACTCTTGGCCGTCTGTAGGGTATCCAGTGATAGATGATTCGCTAATCTCTTTAGCTTCAGCGTCAATGATTGCGGTTTCAAATATACCGCAAATATCGCTAAACACAGCCCGACGATCCGCATTAATATTCTCATGGCTTGGGATGCTAAATTCTTGGTCATAACATTGGCTTAGAACTTTATGAATAAGTACTAAATGCTCTTTGTTACCTTGAGTGTAAGCTGAATCAACAAGACTATTTGCGCAGTCAATAATCTTCTTTCGTGCTTCATGGTCACCCGTTAAAATAGCAAGCTCTTGCGCACTCAGACTAAGGAGATGCTCAACCCAATCCTTTAGGTTATCTTCTTTAAAAACAAAATCGCTTTTTAGTACTGTTTCCATTTAAAACCTTCCTTTAAAAATTATCAGTTGTTAAAAAAATTCTTAAGCACACACGACATCGGCTACGATATTCAGCATGATTTCTTTAGAACCACCTGCCAGTGCTAACCCTGGCATTTCACGATATAAGCGTTCAGCTGGATGACCATACATATACCCCCGCCCTCCACTTAATTGCATATAGGTATCTGAAAGTTCATTCACTAAAACTGCACCACTGTATTTAAGTGCGGCCGCCCTTTCCGTTGGAATTTTTCCACGATGTTCTGAATGAATTAATAGTTCTAACGCCGAGCGAAATGCCAACACGCTTGCATTTAGCTCGGCCACCCTAAAATTGATATGTTGATGATTGATAAGTGCATCATCGAATGTCTGACGTGATTGGCACTCAGTGATCAAGGACGATAAAATATATTCGCTTGCACCTAACATCCTGGCACACACTATTAAGCGCTCTTTATCTAAGTGCTTCATCAAGGTAGTGAGCCCCATGCCAAGCTTGCCAAGTAAGTATTCTTTGGGTAACAAAACATTATTGGCTGTCATACTACCCAGACAGCCTTCATACCCCATGCTGTCTAATGCAGGATGTATTTCAACGCCATCACTATCGGTTGGTACTAGAAATAAGGAAAAACTAAAGGGCGATTTCTCTTTTTTTGTGCGCGCTAAAACAATGACCGCATCGGCGAAAGGTAAATTAGTGATGCCGTACTTACTCCCGTTAAGGCACCATTGCCCGTCTCTTTCTTCCGCGGTGAATTCAATGCCTTGCAAGTCACTTCCTGCCGTAGGTTCAGTCATCGCTAGCGCTAAAATAGTCTGCCCATTAAGCGCATTATTTACATATTCTTCTTGAACCTCATTGGATTGATTTTTCATCAACAACATAGATGCAATATCTACATGTGATGCAACACATAGCCCAGGACTGCCTGTTGACTGTTGAGCTAATGTGTAATGAAGGTAATACTGATAGTTAAAATCGTCCTCACCGAATGGCTGAGTCCAACCTCGACACAACAGATTGTTCTCTTGAAGCTCTGATATAAACTCGCGTAGATAAGTAGCGGGTGTTTGTTCATGCTGCCAGTTACCCCTATGCTTTTCGATAACCTTATCGAGATTGGCTTTATATGTTTCATCTAAATCAAACATAGGGTAATTCCTTTCTCACAACCATTTAGTACTGCTCAGATGACGCAATGCTTTTAAGCATCATTTCATCTGATCCTGTCGATATAGATAACAACCGTGCATCGCGAAAATATCCTGAAAACACTGACGCATTCTGATAATGACCAACCCCTCCTAATTGCATAGCCTCTCTTGTCACTTGTTTAGCCAGTCGTGACGATAGTAATTTGCAGGTTGCAGAAAGGCTGTCGTAATCGTCATCATTAATCCACCGCCCCATTGCGACATAGGTTGCAGACTGACTTTGATAAAGTTCAGCGGTTAAATGGGCAATTCTATGTCTGATACTATCAATTTGCGCTATAGGCTTACCTGCCACCTCCCTCGCTTTGAGGTGCTTTATTATTTCACTTAAGCAGGACTTAGCCATTTCGTTAGCTCTCAGAGAAGATAAAATCCTTTCTTGAACAAATTGTTGCATCTGAAGAATAAAACCCATTCCGGCTTGCCCCAGTCTTAAGCTGTCTGATACTTTGGCATTATGAAATTCAATATCTGCAACAGGGCATGCTTGATTGCCCAATGTTCTTTGTAAGGGGCCGACCACAACACCAGGCGCATGTTTAGGAATAAGAAAAGCCACCATATTAAAAGGAGGCGCTTTCCCTTCGACCGTGGCCAGCACAAAGTGATAATCGGCAATAGGCGCTAAAGAAATCATCTTCTTAGTGCCATTGATTATCCACTCATCCCCTTTTTTAACTGCGGTTGTTTTCATCATCCGAATATCAGAGCCTGCATTGGGCTCTGTAACCGCATGACTGAAAAGAAATCTACCCCTTAAGGCATGATGAAGAATATCTTTAAGCTGCCGCGTATTGCCTAACTGATGCACCATTGGGGCAACCATATCAAGATGAATCGTGAGCGACATTCCTAATGCCCCACAAGGCACACGCCCTAGAGCCTCAGCAAACATCGCTTGTGCAGGTAGCCCTGCTTTTAATCCGTCGCGTTCATCGTCAAAACGCAAACCCGTGATCCCTTTATCATGCAGCGCTTTGATAATGCCTTTGTAGTCATATTTAGTGACATTGGATGTTGCAATGGGCATTAACACTTCATCAAAGCCGTTATTTATTCGCTTTGACCATGCCAGGCAATCCTGAGACATCCATTGTGGCGTTATAGAATGATTACTCTCTAACATGAGGACACCTTCACGAGAAAATCATCGTTAGTGTGTATATCACTGAAATAGGCATTAACTTTAGAATGAATAGCGCTCACATCAGCTTTACCAGAGGGCTTAGTGGGCAAAGAATCTACTTGGCCAATCAGTTTAGGCCGCATATAACTGGGTAGCTTTTCGGCACCTTTTAATAACAAGGCGTCCAAAGGATCCAGCTGACTATTTACCGCAATGGCTATCACTAAGCATTGACCATGTTTGCTATGATCAATGGGAACGGCAAATGCATCTGTCACGCCCTCAAGATTCCTATAAGGCCGTGCGACATCTTCAAGATGTATTCGATAGCCTCTCACTTTCACTTGATAATCTTTACGCCTTAAAAAAACAAGATTTCCGCTTTCATCATATTGAGCGATATCCCCCGTACGATAAAAACGTTGGTTATCTTTATAGAAGAATTTTTCCTGATTTAACGCAGGTCTTTCTATATAGCCTTGCATGACTTGCTCACCTGCAACGCAAAGCTCCCCTTCTGCATCAGCTTCCGAATCATTATCAAGACAAACGGCTATACCCGGTAGAGGAATACCTATCGGAAAGTTTTCATATTCATCTATATTGTTTTTGTTAATCTCAAACACTGTGCAAACACAGGTCGCTTCGGTGGGCCCATAACCATTAAGTATCTTTATGTCTGATGCAGAGCTTAACCATGACTTCATCGTTTGATGGCTCAAGACTTCCGCCCCTGTCATGATGCATTGTAGTGATGGAAATTCTCTTGATTCAAAACCTGGAAGGCTCGCTATAAGCGTTAGTGTTGAGCCTACAGCACAAAAATGTGTAATATCTTGTTTGGCTAATATACTGACAAAGCGGATAGGCATTGGAGACTCTGGCCCAAGAAAAACTGTGGCGCCTTGATATAAGGGCAATAGCAAATCGACTACAGATACATCGAAATACAATGCAGAAGTATTCATGCACCGACTTTGATGTGTAATGCCCATGAAATTATTCACGGCGGCAAAAAAAGATAGAACTGATTGGTGACTTATTGCTACGCCATTCGGTTTTCCGGTAGAGCCTGATGTATATAAAATATAACAAAGACTTTCTACGCACGTCTCATCAAGCTTTCCACTACCCGTCATAAGATTATCGACAGAATGAATATCAACTTGAGAATACTCGTTAAACGCTGTGTTAACTTCACCCGAGAGGATAATAAGCGAGGGTTTACAATCTCTAAAAATAGCCAGCTGCCTTTCTATTGGCGCATTTTTATCAACGGGCACATAAACTGCACCAACCATCATCGTTGCTAAAATAGCGCAGACAGCATCACAGTCCTTAGGGAGCACAATAGCAACAACATCATCTTTGACAATGCCTTGCTTTTGCATAGTGAATGCAAGATGATTCGACTTTTCAGCTAACTCCGCATACGTCAATGCGGCTCTACCATCATCAATTGCTACTTTGTTTGGGAAGTGTTTAGACCAATAATGAATGCGACTTACTAGACTCTCCATTAGCTATATATCCTTAAGCTAAAGCGCGTCTATGTATTTGTTCAGCCAGGCTTCCAATAGAAGATAGACTGTCTACGTCATCAATATCTTCACCAAAATCGATATTAAAAACCGTTCCTATCTCAAGCGTTAGTTTTACAGACTCAATACTGTCAAAGCTAAGGGTTGAAATAAAATCCTCCGTGTCTGGTAAGGGGCCGATACTTTCAACTGTCTTTCCTTTAATTGAGCTTATTAACTGAATCAACTTTTCTTTAACAAATTCAATATCCATGCTTATGCCTTGGCTCCAACACTGTAAAATTAAGTACTGCCCACACGCAATACCCACCCATATCACAACAATGTAAATGCGTGTGTGTAGTCTCTTATGGGTGGCTATTAGAAATGAGATATAAAAAAATCAAAACTACCAAAGTTCGTAGTAGACATAAAAACTCTATAAAATATAAGGTTATTTGTTATTCGGCGAAACGAATAAGCAAGCTAATGCAGGAAACGATTAAAAATCCCAAACACTTGTATCCGCTTCCGTTATTACTTGACCCGTTATTCAAGTTTCTCTTCAGGCTAATTAGAAAAATAGTAACGAATGCCGCTTTATAGACTCCAAGTCAATGGACGTACTGGATTCATCATTCCAACATGACTATTTATTCATCTATCTTAGCGTCACCAACCCCTCTGCCACGCTGGTCACACCCTTTTTGCAAAATGTACTGACAATAAAATGCGTGTGCTTTCACATAACAAAAACATGGTGCTATGGATGCCGCGTTTGAAATTATGTATAGTTATATTAATCAGATGTATTCATCGTCAAGGGAATAAATGGTTAAGGGAATATTCAAGAATGTTTAATGAACTCATAGCCGAGCTCACCTTCTCAGAAACTGTCGACGAATTCACCGCAACATTACGTAAACTCGCAAACTGTTTAGATTTTGACCATTTTGCTTATGGCCAAAAATCAGGCTGGCCACTCACATCACCCGACGTCTATTTAGTAAATTCTTACCCTGAAAATTGGCGTTCAAAATATGAAGAAAGTAATTTTTTTGCTATCGATCCCTCTGTGAAGCATGGCCTTTCTAGTATTGAACCCGTGCTCTGGGGAAAAGAGCTGTTTTCAGATAACATGTCTTTCTGGGAAGAAGCTCGCTCTTTTGGCCTAGAATATGGATGGGCACAAGCAACACACAGTAACAACGGAAATATTGGGATGTTAACCTTCGCACGCACAGGCTGTGATATTTCTTGCAAAGAATTACTGGATAAGCACTCCATGTTGTCTTTAGTTGCCCATTCCGCATATTTTGGATTTAACCGTATTATTACCAACGAGCAGCTATCAAATAAACCCAACTTAACTGCAAGAGAAATTGAGCTTCTGAAATGGACAGCCCAAGGCAAAACCGCCTCAGAAATTGGCCAAATTTTAAACATCAGCCACCACACGGTGAATTTTCATACTGACAACTGTGTTAAAAAGCTTAATGTCGCCAATAAAACAGCAGCAGCAGTCAAGGCGGCAGTGTTAGGGTTTTTTAATACCTAGCACACAGCGACTGTCTAGTCACAAAATTCGCTCCTGCGCAGAGCATGGTAACGAGATACATTGTTTCCTATCCGACACATACCATGCATTGATCTACTAACGACTGGCAGACCCTATCTAACGTTTTTACATTTACTCACAACATATTTATGACCCAATAAAATGGAGTAACTACACCTACTAGCTCTTTAAGCAACACCTATGATTGTTTGCACCAGTCAACATAGGCAATGATCGAAGATCCCTCCATTCATTCGCTAATAGTGTATGATACCACCCTTGTGTCAGTATCGGCTTATACTCAAACAATACCCCCTGCCAAGCTCCGAAACTTAGTAGTGCAAACTTGTCTAAGCGTACTAAATAATAATGGGTTATCTTTTAAGGACTGGAAATGTCAAGCCACAACCTTTTCGATCTACTCCCCAGAATAGAGGTAGATGACTTAGCAAATCTTGATTTCAAACATTTGGATACAGTGCTTGATGAGAGTTGCTTTGAAAATAGAATCTCAGGCTATACAGAATGGATCTGTGATAGTGACCAAGTGCTGTCAATAGGATGGCATTGGTATCTTGATGCCATGGCTGGAAAAATAGCGTACCGCATGGACGGCTTACCTTACTCTAACATGTGGATTATGAAGTCATCGACACAAGCCTATACTGAGCAAGAATCACTCAAAAAACTATCCGATATCATTGCTACTTGGGATTGGGAAAAGCAGATTGAGTTGTATACCAAAAAAAATTACGCACATCACCTCTAAACTTTCGTAGTTACTCTCACATCCTTTTTATTGCTTAATACCACCCAAACCCATGAACGGAGTTAAGAGGTCGAAGTATAGATGGACTTCATATCAGGTTTTTCCGATGCAATAAAACCAGAAACGAAACAAGCGTTGTTTGAATATAGGTATAAGGTATTCATTGAACGCTTAGGTTGGGATATGGCCACGCAAAACGGCATTGAGATAGACCAATTTGACCACGACGGTACTTTTCACATCATTGCTAATTCGCCTGAAGGCGAAGTTGTAGGCTGTGCAAGGTTACTGCCTACAACCAAACCTTATTTATTGGAAGATGTGTTTCCCGAGCTCCTTAACGGTCAACCCGCGCCAAAATCAGATGACGTTTGGGAGTTATCACGATTCACTACGGTTAATTTGAATACGCAGCAAAAAACACAGGGTGCAATGCAAGCCCAACTACCTCACGAGACCTTACAGAATTTATTATATAAGGCCATGGCTTGCGCCAAAGAAAATGGTGCAAAAATGATTATTTCAGTGTCGCCTCTAGGGATTGAACGCTTATTAAGAAACCTTGGCGTTCCATCAAAGCGCATGGGGCCTCCTCTTCTCATAGATGGACATAAGCTGATAGCCTGTTTAATCGCTATTCCTGAAAATCTAACGTTATAACACACGCCTTCCCTTAATGAGTACAGTATTATGCCGAGTAATATTGCACTCTATTTAGCTCTCTTCACTTTAAAAATCCTTCATTCCTTTTTCATAAGCTAGTTTCTTGAAGGCAAGAACTTGAAGACTATGTATATAAAGCGAAAAGATCATTATCATGGCGATCAAACATATATACTAGCAATGACGTTGGAAACAAGTAATATGACAATGGTTGCGCAAGATTCCTGCGTACAATTTAGGGCATATATGGACGCTTCAAATATATCAAACAAAAAAATCTCTGTAGGGTGAGAAGTTCTCGCTCCCAAACGCTTGCATGCTAATGTAAAGTCGTAAGCGCTGTGACTACTTACGCAACTATTAATACTTGAATCATTATGCTCGTTCTACAAGTGCGGCCATTCCCATACCCCCTCCGACACACATTGATACAATGCCATACTGTTTATCTCGTCTGATTAACTCCCTTAAAATATGACCGATTTGTCTTGATCCAGTCATACCAAATGGGTGCCCAATACTTATGGCTCCGCCGTTTACGTTGAGCTTTTCCATGTCTAAGCCTAATTCACGTTGACAGTGAATTGTCGTGGCTGCAAATGCTTCATTCATTTCAATCAAATCGATGTCCTGCAATGAAAGATTGCTTTGGCGAAGCAGTTTTTGAATAGCCAAAATAGGGCCAGATCCCATTTCTTCCGGCTTGCACCCAGTGGTAGCGTAAGA
>JAPOUS010000327.1:4296-12108 GCA_026708525.1 Cellvibrionales bacterium | reverse complement strand
GGGTAATCAATGCCTTTAACCTTCAATACCAATTGCGCATCGGATGTTGCGCCTGCTTCATCACTAATGCGATAGGCGACGGTCACATACTCTGACTCAGATACAGCCAAATAAGAAAATGCCTCACCGGCTGAGAATGTTATCTTATTGTCAACAATGCTAACGTTGCCTTTATCAGCTAATGGATTGCCTTCTTTATCAACAACAATCGCTTCAATAAGGGTGAGTGAATCATTCGCATCCGCATCCATATCATTTGCCAACACATCAACAACTAATGATTCAGCTTCTGCTAACTGTGTTATAAGATTCTCAGTCTTTGGATAGAGCTGAAGCTCACTTAACGCTAATTTATCTGCACCATTAACTTCAGTAAATTCAAATTGATAAAAAGTAAACGGTTGAATGCTATCAACATCAAAATATTTTGTCTCTCCAGGCAGCCAATCAGAGTGATTCTGCACTGTATGAATAGGCGTATAATTTTCACCGTCAAAACTCCCTGAGACAACCCACGCTATTGGCGCTTTACTGACATTCGGCGTGCTTGATAGCGCATATTGAAACACAGAAACAGGGTCATCTAGCTGTATGGTGACACTAGCTGACTGACTCTCTGCCTGCCAGGCCGTTGCAGCATCAGCATCAAATGCTTTGCGCACAGATTCAGCCTCAGAAGCTTCTGAGCTTGCATTCACCTGAACACCTGTTGTGTCATTAGTAAGTACAGGAATCACAGGCTCAATAATAAAACCATCTGATTGAGCCTCCGGTGCATCATTGAGATTATTAACCTCAATACTTGCGGTAATATCCGTTTCGCCTTGGCCATCAGACAGTGTGACCGTTAATGTCACTTCCCCTGCAAAATCTTTTGCTGCGACAAAGATCCAGCCCGCGTCTGTTATTTCGAGCATGCCTTGAGAATCAGGTACTGAAACAGACATAACCGAAATAGTATCGCCTTCAGCATCTGAAGCCTCAGCCAACAAATCAGCCGCAGTGAAAGATAAACGACCTTCTTCATCAATCGCACCTAGATTGTTAACGGAAGAAACTGGCAAATCATTCACTGCCGTCACATTGATTGTCGCTTTTTGTGGCGCACTGAAACCTATGCCATCACCGACGCTAAAAGTAAATTCGGTATAGTTAGCACCATTTTCATCTGGTGCTGCTTGGAAGGTAAGTGATGCTAAGTCATCTTTATCAACAACTTGACCAATGGTCGCAGGGATTCCTGCAACGAATAATGCGCCTTTAGTCGGCAAAGTCACAATTTTAATGCTTTGTAAGCTATCTTTTGCATCTGCATCAGTAAAGACAAAAGCTGCTTCAGTAAAAGTAAACACCTGGTCTTCGGCTATGCTAAGGTTGACCGACTCAGTGAGTGGCAATTGATTCACTGCCTCTGCTGCTTGCTGGATATTCTGAATGACGGCGTCTGTCACCGCATCAAAGCTATCGCCAAGGTGAACCTTAGCTTCATTCAAGCGTTGTAGCACCTCTCCGGTCATCAAAATTTCGCCAGTGTCGGTGGCTAAATTGTCAGCAAGCGAATTGACCACGTCTGCCGTTGATATCCCGTCTTTATCTTCCAGTGCGGATATCATAGAAAGCACTGCACCCCCTGCATTGCCTTCTACTGGCTTACCGTCTTGATCAACCACAGGGTTGATGGCATAGGTGGTGATATCTGCATCTTCGCCTAAAAACGCTTTGGTCACTTGATTATTGATGGATTGTATGGCTTGTTGGGCTGTCAGCGAATTATCCGCTGCATCAAGTTTTTTCTCGATAATCGCTGAAGCTAAAGAGGTCAAGGGGTTTATATTTAACGTGATGGCATCACTAGCAAGATTGATGACATTCCAGGCACTGAGTTGACCATCGATATCTTTAGGCTGGCCCGTTGCTTCATCGATATAGTCAGCCGCGTCATTGGTATCGATCACTTTTGCTTTGACTTGCTCAATCGCCTTACCGATCGTAGCATTATAATTTCCATCAACACCGACCACAGCGGTGGTTAAGAGGGTGTCATTTTGGTCGTACAATTCAACCTTAAGTCCATGCCCCTCAACCAAAGGCCCTAAGACAATATTACCTGAAACCTCGCGGGTGAGTAATTCAGTATCAATTTGCTCTTGGTTTGGCGAGGAGCCTTCGTTACGATTATTGACGTAAACAATACCGCCCAAGGTCGCCGCGGAAGCAACACCAATAATCGCCAGCGTCCCTAACCCCAGCCCTAACCAAGTGAATTCTTGCCCATTCTCAGACTTCTCTAGCTGCTCAGGCGAAGGCTTACCCAGTTCGTAATAATGATCAATAGAATAATCCTCAATGACCTCAGAGAGGATATTTTGATCACCATAAAGGTAAATAACTTGCGAGCCATCAGCTAGCTGGGCATAGGCCTCCGTTGTTGCATCAAGTTTGAAGTCAGGTTGTGTCGGGTGGGCTAACGGAAGGGAAAGATCTTTTGAAGCAGCATCACTATAAAAATCTTTTGCAAGAACAGATTTTTGACCAGCAGATGTCATCACGTCGACTTGCAAATCATCAGCAATTCGCCTGACGATCACATTAGCGGGCAAGCGATGCTGGCCATCCGTAAGCGTGAGTGAATCAAGGTTTTGACAATCGAGTTGATATCGATCGAGATCAGTCAAACAAACAGATTTTTTATTATTAACCGTTAAGTAAACATTTTTCGCTATATTTGCTGAATCCGTTTTTTTCATACCTTGCTACCCATCCTGAGCAAATAGAATTTAAATAAATTAAATATAGCAAGGAGTATATTTTCAACAAGGCTGACTTAGTCAACCTTTGAAAATTTAAATAGGATTAACCCTGTTCTCTATTTATAACTTTTTTATTTTTATTATAAAAATATTGACATACAACACCTGTCATGCAGGCAACCGAAACAAGACTAGAAAGCACAATAACTTTTTTATAGTGTTTTTGTAAAAAATCAGAGTCAGACGCTTTTTCAGGTATTAAAATAGGCTTGCCGTCAGCGTCTTTAAGGAATGGCTGGCCATCATATTTTCTTTTTGCGTTGGCAAGCATAATCAATCCTTTGTTTCTGTCTTGCGCATCTTTTATATGCTTTTGAAGTTTGGCTCTATTCTCATTATTATTGAGCTGACGCACAGCACGCTTGAACGCACCTGTTGCCTGCTTTTCCGCCTCTTGAAATGCATCATATAGCCACTCCACATGCACAAACCCTAAACGTCTATCGCCTTGAATGATGTCTTCAACGGGATAAAATTTGGCCGCTTTAGCATCATCAGATGCTTTTGGCTGGTAGGTAGACTTAACAAAATAAACCGTCGCATCAACATTAACAGGGTCTACTGCACGGGCATCCCAGTATGGGTATTTTTTTTTCGGTTTTAGATCGAATGACGCCAGAATATATTTTTCTTTAAATTCTTCCATCTCACAAGCTGTCAAGGTTTTATTAGGATTCACCCCATGCGTTTCTTCGATAAATTCACGCAATACATCTTGATGACCTTCTTTCAACCCACCTGGCGTGCACAAAACATCTGTATGAGGCTCATAAGCCCGCTGAATTAACAGAATTTCTAGTTGCCTGGTTCGATCATTGATACGAAAGACAATCGCATCTGCGGTATCTTTAACATCTAATTTTTTGGTATTTAGCCCATAAATCCTATCATTGGTAATACCCTTGATATAGTCTGGGAAACCATCTACATTCGCATTTTTTTTTACTTCCCCCTTACTCAAACCAACACTAAACGCTTGCATTGAAGCTAGAAAAATAAAACAACAAAAAATGAAAAATGATCGAAACATTAATATTATCCAAACATAAATAATACATTAGAAAATAATTTTACAATTTAATTCAAATATTTATTTGTTTGATAATTAAAATAGACAATGGTACGATCCGTTTTATTCTATTTATCGAAAGAACAGGCAAATACTTAAGGAACATCTTGACTTAATCAGAGGTTCCTTAACCGCCGCCTTCAATAATATCCCTCTTAACAAGGCTTCGCTAAATCCTCTTTATCTGTAGAAAAAATTAGAATGTCAGATTCTTTCACAGACACTCAAAAAGAGCTAACTTAGATTAATGAATACAGATATTAAAATGAATAGCAGACAATCTGCATAGTAAGTGGCCAACCACTCAAATGAACAAGAACCAAACACATGCCAATGCAAAGAATACGATCAAATTTATCGTTTTTTCGCTAATTGGTTTGATTATTTTTCTTACCCCATTACCCATTAATGGGCAATCTACCATCGTCATTGCCTACTTAGCAGAACAGCTACAACTCAGCCTAAGCCAGATCATTCCGACAACCCTGCTGATCACTTTCTGGCTTTCTACCTTGATGGCTACCTACTTCAAATTCTCAAAACAACCTCACCCTACATGGGCTGAGAGATTCTTCTTACCTAGCATACCATGGCTAATCATACGAGCCGCCGGCACTGTTTTTTTTACTCTCTGCCACCTGAAAATACAGATTCCGTTGATCACCTCCGAAAATACTGGGCAGATTATCTATTCATCGCTAGTTCCTACATTATTTAGCGTCTTTATTCTAGCCGGCTTCTTATTACCCTTCTTAGTTGATTTTGGCTTACTTGAACTTATCAGCAATGCGTCTGCACGAATTATGCGCCCACTATTTAAGCTACCTGGTTTTTCTGCCATTAATTGCATGACATCCTGGGTCGGTGACGGCACAGTAGGCATCATGCTGGCGGCAAAGCTGCTTGAGAGGGGGTTATACTCAATACGAGAGGCTGCCCTGATCGCTGCAAATTTCTCTGCGGTGTCTATTACCTTCACTTTGGTAGTGCTTCATCAGGTAAATCTCGAAGTCCATTTTTTTGCCTATTATTGCATCATCTGTATTGCTGGAATTAGCTGCGCCATCATACTGGCTCGCATCCCTCCTTTATCACAAAAGCCGAATACATACCCCTTCGGCAAACAAAGTATTCAAAAAGTAGGCGAAGCATCCGAACAAACGCATAGCAGTCTACGATTAGCGACAACCAAAGCTGGCAATACAACATTCAAAGAAGCTGTACTCATAAACGGTGGATTTAACAGTCTGGAATTAGTTTTAGGTGTTTTGCCCATTATTATCTGTATTGGGGTACTGGGGCTGGTAGCCGTTGAATATACCCCAATCTTTTCATGGCTTTCAAAGCCCTTGGTGCCACTATTATCGCTTTTACAAATTGCAGAGGCGAAAGAAGCGGCTATTTGTATATTGGCAGGATTTGCAGACATGTTTATTCCAGCCATTCTGGCAAGCCAAACCATTACCTCGGATGAAACGCGCTTTATTATTGCCGCGCTATCCGTCTCACAACTGATCTATTTATCTGAAACCGGCGCTGTCATCCTTAGCAGTAAAATTCCTCTGCATATCGTTGATTTAATTTTAATTTTCATTATACGGACTATTGTCTGCTTATTTATTATAACTGCTCTATCAAAGATTTATTTTTATTTTTTTCTATAATAAAAATATTAGTCAGATTCTGCATTTAGTTAATCTATAAATAAGGAGCCTTGGTTTCGGAGACAAAAATGTTACTGACGTCTATCAACCTCCCTATACAATTGATCAATACCCATGATTTAGCTTTTGATATCAAAAAGATTCAATCATCCTATGTACCCTATTACGAACAGCATTATGCGTGGGATGATTATTTACTCCGGCAAAATCAGTTGGCTTTTATCCAGGCCAACACCTCAAAATCAATCACTGACACTCACAAAGTAACATTTTCTGAATACTTTTTAGGGCATCACTCGGCAAACATTTTACAGCCATTTTTTGACGATTTTGATGATAAAAAAATGAAGGCATTTACTGCGATAAAACCTACAAGAAAACGACTTATATCCGAGTATACCATCATAAAAAATATCGATGGGTGGCAGATTGAACGTGAAAAGGCCAGGCCATTTACACAATGCTATGGCAAATTAGTAGATACCACCAAAAACCCTATTTACAACATTTCAGAGCGTTCGTTCAAAGAGCTTCCCAAAGCGATGGAAAGCGCCGAGTTACACCAACTGCTTTCATCTATATGCCAACGACTCCATGACCAACTAGCAAATCACCCCAAAGGCTTTAATATCGTTGTTCACCACACTATCGTCTATTGTTATCCTGACATGCAAGGCAGTAATGCACCTGAGGGCATCCATCAAGACGGTATTGACTTTATTATTTCAGCTTTTGTCATTGACCGAAAAAATATTCAAGGCGGTAAGAGCATTATTTATGGCAAGGATAAAAAAACGCCTATCTTTCAAGGGACGTTAATGCCCGGTCAAGGTATTTTACAGGCAGATAAAGACAGTGAGCTTTGGCATTCAGTGACCCCTATTGCCTGTGATTCGGACGATAATATCGGCTACCGTTCAACGCTAGGATTTGATATTACCCTGCGAAAATAGGGTTACTCAAGCAGCGGTTTTGTTAAAGACGCATACAAAGCTTGATGCATTGGGTTTAAAGCAACCAACTCATCCAAGGTTGCCAGTTGATGGCCTGACCAATCAAACCCTGGCAGAACAACTTCACTAATCAACCCAAACTGACCAGAGGTTAATTGACTGGCCTTCCAATAGTTTTTAGGAACGAAAAATTGCAATTGTTGGCCAGAGGCAATATCTGCGCCCAATTGGGTCACATCAAAAACTCCCTCAGGTGAAAGCGTATAATGGGTTATTACCCCCTCCCCGTGATACAAATGTAAAATATCTGAAGCGTTCTTATGAAAAAAACCGACCGGAGAAGCTTCGGTCAATAAATAGTAAATACTGGTAGCTAAAGGTCGTTGCGATTCTTCAACGTCAACCCACTGCGCCGAAGTGAATGTGCGTCGATAAAAGCCGCCCTCAATGTGCGGCGTTAATCCTAAAGCATTGATAAGACATTGAGCGCTATCCATAACATAAACCGGTTATTCAATCGCACTGGCCTTTATTTGCATATAAACAGACATGCCCTGAGCCAATGCTAACTTTTTAAAAGATTCCAATGAGATTTCAGCAACAAACAGCGCAGACGCCCTTTGCAATGTGACACATATGCGATAAGCATCTTCCAGATGCTCAATGGATTTAACGTCCGCTTTAAGCACATTTAAAATACTACTTTCAGTAGGCGCCAAAGCGAGGCTAATATCTTTCGCAAGCAAGCGAAAACGCAAGGTATCTCCTGGATTTTTTTTACTTGTCAGTAACTTTAATGAAACCCCTTGAGTGACTACCTGGCAAATACCGTTTTGCCAATGCGTAACCTCCGCATCGTAAAATCGATACCTGCCTGAGATAACGCCGTAATCGGGTTGGTACGCATTCAAAACATCTGTGACAGGGCCTGATGCCAATACGCTTCCTTTATTTAGCAATAATAAATGATCAGCCAAAGCCACGACTTCATTAATATGGTGCGATATAAACAACATAGGGGTCTTATAGGTTGCTGCATAGTCTTTTAAGCACGCAAGTATCGTATTTTTCATTTTATTGCCAATACCAACTAATGGCTCATCCAATAATATCCATCGTGATTTTTTTACTAGTGCGCACAATAAAGCAACACGCTGTTTCTCCCCTCCCGAAAGCGAGGCTGGCGTTTGTTGCATCAATGGCTCGATTTCAAAGGCTTCAATAAGTGCATCACAAGCTTCCGTTGATAAGGGATCAGCAGCAAAGCGTCTCACCCAAAGGATATGCTCATGCACCGTAAGATGCTGCATTAATGT
>JAPOUS010000327.1:0-4286 GCA_026708525.1 Cellvibrionales bacterium | reverse complement strand
CTGAAAAGTTTCTCTCAGCAACCCCCATTGAACAGGTCACCTCATCAATGTGTAGATGATTGAATGATAAAGATGAATTTTTTGCCTTCTCCAGCCCTAAAAAAAAGCGAAATAAGGTGGTCTTGCCTGAACCTGAAGGGGCTAATACAGCCGTGATGCCATCAGAGGGCATTTCACCAGAAAAATAACAAGCAAATGGCAACTTTTGGCGAAAAGTAAAGCGAATCATTAACGATTTACTCGCTGATTATTTTGTAAATAATAAACAAACCACAGCAAAGCAAAAGCCGCTGCCAGCATAAATAATGACAAACTATGCGCATTGGAATAGTTTAAGGACTCCACCTGATCGTAAATGGCGATGGAAACAACACGCGTTTCTCCAGGAAGGTTACCGCCGACCATAAGTACCACACCAAACTCTCCTAAGGTATGGGCAAACACCATCACCGCTGAAAGTAAAATGGCTTTTTTGGCTTGAGGCAAGGTAATGAAAATAAACCGCTGAAAAATTGACATTCCGAGCACTCTCGCCCACTCATACTGCGACTGAGAAATCGCCTCAAACCCCTGTTGCATGGGTTGTACAGCAAAGGGTAAAGAATACAGCATAGAGGCAATAACCACCCCAGAAAACGAAAAGGTGAGTTGACCAAACCCCAACGCCTCGCTTACGGCACCCAGTGGGCCATTAGCACTCATCAGCAGCAAAAGATAAAATCCCATAACGGTTGGCGGCAATACTAAAGGTAAGGCCACAAGGCTAGAAATCAAAGGTTTGAACCGCGATCGCATCCTTGCCAAGCCAATAGCAATAGCACCTCCAAACAATAACAGCAACACCGTGGTCACCAGGGCTAATTTAAAGGTTAATACAATGGCTTGCCAATCACTCAATGCCATACACATCATACCCCAGTTGCATTAATTGATGTTTTACGCTGGGCGTTAGTATGTAAGCCAAAAAAGCCTTTGCCGAGGCCTTGTGACTGACTTGTACGCAGGTTTGACGAATGGGTTCATACCACGAAGGATCAACCGGCAGCCACTGCCATTGATCAGGTAAACGCTCCGGATTCATGCGAACCAAGGATTCAGAAACGAATGCAAGGTCAACAGCCCCACTAATCACATATTGGTACACTTGCGCGATATTTTCAGCAAACACCAACCGGTTGTCGAGAGATTCCAGAAGTGATAAGGCCGATAAAACATCCTGAGCGGCCACACCATAAGGCGCATGTTGAGGGTTCGCAATGGCGATTTTTTTTGCTGACCTTATCATTGATACAAGATCCTGCCCTAACCCCTTACGAGCCACCACAACCAATTTGCCGTTGGCATAAATAAACTCAGACCCCATTATCGCCAATTTTTTTTGTACCAAAAGCCCAGGGTAAGTCGACTCAGCAGAAAAAAACGCATCAAAGGGTGCACCTTGCACAATCTGCGCATAAAGCTTACCGGAAGCCCCTGAGATTATTTCAACGTGTTGATGTGTTTCGGCATAAAATTGGTTAGCCAAGAGATCAGCTACCGGCTTGAAATTCGAAGCAACCGCAATCAGCGCTTGATCGTTTGATGATTTGGTAGGAATTAAAAGGAAAACACCCAGCCCAACCAGTGCAAACAGCAGCCACACTAGATGTTTTTGATAATGGATCATTCCCAAAGGCTGCGACGTGCTGCGTCGCTCTCTTTCATATCCACCCAGTGTTCCCCTGATGCTGTGATTTCTTTTTTCCAAAAAGGGGTTTCTGTTTTGAGCAAATCCATAACAAAATTGACGCAATCAAACGCTGAACGGCGATGCTTGGACGACACTCCCACAAACACAATTTGCTCATTAACCGCCAGCCTGCCTGTGCGGTGGATAATGGTTAACTGATTGACGCCAAATCGCGCAAGCGCTTTCTGCGCAATAGCAGCCAAACTCTTTTGCGCCATGGACTCATAACACTCCAGCTCAATGGCATCTAAGCTTCTATTATCAAAATCTCTCACCAAGCCCACAAAGGTTGCGATTGCCCCATAAGGCGTGTTTACTTCTTTTAAGGCGTCGTATTCCGCACTCACATCAAAATCGTTAGCTTGAATTCTCACCTTTGCCGGCATATGTCTACCTATCACAATTGATTCGTGCCTATTTACTTGCCCTACCCGCCAGTCACCGGAGGAAAAAAGGCAACCTCATCGCCATTTTCCACAGGTGCATCAAGCGACACCAAAGTTTGATTGATAGCTATTTGTGTGCTTGGATCATCAAGCAATGCTTGCCATTCAGGGTGCATTTGATAGATAGCGGATTTTACATCAATGGCATGAGTAACTGCATCTGGCTCGATAGCTAAAGACGAAACGCCGAGAGATTCCCGTAACTTGCCAAAAAACAAAATATTAATCATCTGATTGCTCTGGATGTTGCCAATGACCTGTTTTACCACCTGTTTTTTCGATCACTTTGATACCTCCAACCACCATATCAGGATCAACGGCTTTACACATATCAAATACCGTCAACGCAGCTACAGAAACAGCGGTCAATGCTTCCATTTCAACGCCTGTCTGGCCTGCCAGCTTACAATAAGCTGCTATGGCAACGCCATTATCTTCAATATCAAAATCAACCTGGACTTTAGAGATTAATAGCGGGTGGCAAAGTGGGATTAACTCCGAGCATTTTTTCGCTGCCTGAATACCCGCTATACGCGCAACTTGAAGCACGTCTCCCTTCTTGAGATCATTGGCTTGAACAAGTTGAATGGTTTCAGGCTTCATGTGCACAAAACCTATGGCTGTGGCTTCTCGCGTACTCACAGGCTTCTCAGCCACATCCACCATGCTGGCTTTGCCTTCATTATCTACGTGGGATAATGCCATGATTAGCGCTCAAGTTGGCCTACAAAATTACACGGGGAATGCCTTGAATCCAGTTGCTCTTTGATTATTTTATCAAACGCCGTTTGGCAAGCATTTCTTGAGCCCGGTACAGCAAAAATAATGGTTTTATTTGCAAGACCTGCGACTGCGCGTGACTGAATCGTGGAAGTACCAATTTCACTGTAAGAAAGGTTGCGAAATAATTCGCCAAAGCCCTCAATGGTTTTATCAAATAGCGGCGTCAGGGCTTCCGGTGTTGAGTCACGTGAAGTAAACCCCGTACCACCGGTTGAAATAATAGCCTGTACAGATTCACTATAAATCCACTCTGAGGCAGCCAATCGAATCGCATAAATATCGTCTTTTACAATTCGTTTTTCAATAACCTGGTGCCCAGCCTCAGTTGCAAGCGCTTTTAATAATTGACCTGACGTATCTGAAGCCTCATCGCGAGTATCAGATACCGTAAGAATAGCAATGTTTAATGGCGTGAACCTTGACGATTGATGCCCCATAACCCCTAATCCTGCTGTTAACCACCTCTAAAGGGGCGATTCTAACAGAATGGAGATGAGAATTAACACTTAAAATCACCGCTCGACCGAAAAGCAAGCGTTTATTACTTTTTACCCCTTGCTGTGTCATTTGAATGGATCCGCATTTGCCTATTCAAAAGTGGGCTATCTATAGAGTATTGCCCCGATTTAAGACCATCCACTAAATCACCTGAATGTTTGATAAGTGAATTCAATGAATCAACATCGAACTCATTAGCTTTTTTAGTCACATCATCAAGGGCTTTATCTGTTTTACTGATTAAATCTTTCATTTCAGCAATTGGCATATCCCTTATCGCCTTTACTGCTTCTTCATGGGTTTGTTTAAGTGTGTACGCCAAGTACATGAGTGCTGCCCCACCAGCGATCGCACCAAAACTTATGGTTGCTGTCTTTATTAGTGAATTGAGACGCTCATCCTCTGTCGTGGAAATCTCAACCACAGGTACATCCGGTGTTTTTTCTGTCGCTTTCATATTGATAGAAAAATGATGGCTCACTAAGGTTTGTTCAACCGCATCAAAACGACCAGACACATCAATCGATTCAAGAGAGTTATTTTTTGATAAACTTAAAAAATCTTCATAAATTTCTTTGTCGTTACTGATTTTTATTTGGGTCTCTGGTTGATCATTTTGTATATTGATCAGATATTGACTGTCTGAGGGCAACTGAATGCGGGACAATGGCTTTTTTAATGGTACATGAACGTCATCAATCATCAAAAAAGCGGTGGTATTTTTAATCGTTTCATCAGTCAGTGAAACATAAGATTTTCCATCCACTTCGCTTTTAATCAATACCGGTGTAAATCCCTCATTAAACATCAAAGACAGTTTCACCTTGTTG